>JAGXFM010000037.1 GCA_024637215.1 Sulfuricurvum sp. | reverse complement strand
GATATCAATATACCCTAACTCGTCTCCATCCTAAAACCAAACAATTACAAATCATTGCCGCTTCAAGCACTAAAGCCCTTGATCACCCAATGAAAACGATCATAAAACTTCCCAATGCCAATTGGACGCTTAGTATTGCACCGACCAACGGATGGCATGATCGCTGGCTTTTAGCATTACACTCTGCCCTGGGTTTTTTAGTCAGTCTTTTGATGGGATACATTGCCAAACAATATGTCGAACTTCGACATCACCGCGCTCTTCTCGAAAGGCATGTCGAGGAGAGAACCTCTGAAATCTTAAAAACAAAAAATCAGCTTCATGCCCTGCTGGATACGATTCCTGATCTGATATGGCTCAAAAATAAGGAGGGGGTATATCTTCTTTGTAATCCGATGTTTGAGCGTTTTTTCGGTTCAAAAGAGGAAGAAATCATCGGAAAAACCGATTATGATTTTGTGGATGCCAAACTCGCCGATTTTTTCCGAGAACACGACCATGTTTCCATGTATGCAGATAAACCGACCATCAATGAAGAGTGGGTGACGTTTGCCGCGGATGGGCATAAAGCTCTTTTGGAGACCATAAAAACTCCCATGTATGATGAGAATCATACTTTATTGGGTGTGTTAGGCATTTCGCGAGATATCACCCAGCGGCATAACGATGAACTTCATATCAAGCGACTCTCCCAAATCCATGCCGCACTCAGTCAAGCCAATCACGCTATTGTCCACTCAGCTACGGCTAATGAACTGTATATAGAAATATGTAAGAGTATCGTCTCCGTAGGGGGGATGGAGATGGCGTGGATCGGGCTTCTCGATCCAAAAACCGACATCGTAACCCCTACCGCATTCTACGGTGAAGGGATCAACTATCTTGAGGGGATACATATCTCTATCAACGAAGATGATCCTTACGGCAAAGGCCCTACGGCAATCGCGATACGTGAAAATCGTCCTTCTTGGTGTCAGGACTTTATGAATGATCCCTTAACTGCCCCATGGCATGAACGAGGAGCCTTAGTAGGATGGAAATCCTCAGCGGCACTCCCTATTTTACAATACGGAAATGTTATCGGCGTCCTAACCATCTATTCGGATATCCTCAATGCTTTTGATTCCTCGATTCAATCATTACTAGTCGAAATGATTATGGACGTAAGCTATGGAATTGAAAATTATGATCGTGAGATCAAACGCAAATCAGCCGAAGAGAAAGTTCTTTGGCTTGCCCATTTTGACATACTCACAGGGTTACCGAATCGTATCTTACTCAACGACAGGGTTCAAAATGCCATCAATATTGCTGCGCAAACCAATGTTCCTCTTGCCTTGATGTTTCTGGATTTAGATCATTTTAAAAATATCAATGACACACTCGGTCACGATATCGGTGACACTTTGCTTATTGAAATTGCATCTCGGATACACTCAATCATGCGTGAGGGAGATACGCTCTCGCGACAAGGGGGAGATGAATTTATTATTCTTTTACCGGGTACAGATGCCGAGGGGGCAGCACATATCGCTGAAAACTTACTCTCTGTTATCTCACAAACCTTCCGTATGGCTCAACATGAACTTGTAATCACCCCATCGATCGGTATAGCACTCTATCCAATCGACGGAAAAGATTTTCAGGTGCTATTCCAATCAGCTGATGCGGCAATGTACCGTGCCAAATACGACGGCCGAAACTGCTATCGTTTTTTTACCGCTGAAATTCAAACCCGTTTTTCACGAAATTTTGAGCTTGAAAATGGTCTACGCCATGCGCTGGAGAGGAATGAGCTTGAGCTCTATTATCAGCCTCAAATCGCAATTCATTCGGAACGGCTCATCGGCGCCGAAGCTTTACTGCGTTGGAAACATACAACGTTAGGCGCTATCTCTCCTATTGAATTTATCCCCGTTGCAGAAAATAGCGGTCAAATTATTCCCATCGGAGAGTGGGTACTGCGCCGCGCACTGCAACAGCTCAAAGAGTGGATAGATAGCGGCATGGAACCTTTTATCATGGCAGTCAACCTCTCAGCAATCCAGTTTCGCGATCCTAAATTCATTTCACTCGTTTTAAGTATCCTCGAAGAGGTTCAAATAAGCCCGGAGTTCCTCGAACTTGAACTGACGGAAAGTATCGCTATGGAAAACCCTCTCGAAGCAATTGAAATTATGAACTCCCTCCACAAACACGGTATACGGATGTCGATCGATGATTTCGGGACCGGCTATTCTTCGCTCAATTATCTAAAAAAATTCAAGGTTTATAAACTCAAAATAGATCAATCATTTATTCGTGATATTGGTGAAAATTCTGATGATAAAACCATTGTTAACACGATAATCAACATGGCGCATAATCTAAATATGCAAACGATTGCCGAAGGGGTCGAAACCCTTGAACAACTTGAATTTCTCCGCCAAAACGGTTGTGATGAAATTCAAGGATACTACTTTAGTCCTCCAATTCCCTCAGCAGAATTTGAAGCCTTCCAAAATTCACACCCGCGTTAAGGCTTCTTTCGCTATTGATTTTATTTTTCAAGAATATAGAGATTATTACTCGCATCACATGCACTTTCGAAACGCTCTTTCAACTCCCGATCAAATGTCATCAAATAAATATCGGCATGATCGGGAGCCAACGCTATAAAATTTTCTAACAGTATCGTATCGGCAACGTTTTTACCGTGATCGCATTTCGTAAATTGAAACGATTTAAGTGACTTGCCGTAATCATATAAATCAGCTTCCCATTCGTCTTTAAATAAGTAGAGAGAATCAGGGTTAGCCGCCATGTAAATATGATGATCGGGAACTTCATATTTTTCGATCAAATCGGTAAACACCGAACCGATATTGGAAAAATTTTCAATATCCCAAAAAATATAAACGGCCTCGGAAATAGATTTAACTTTTTTATTGACCAATGTCAGCCGTTTGGTAATATTAAAATGGTTGTGTGCAATATCATTGGTCAGCTCAATCGAATTTTTAAGCTTTTCAGCATCCACAGTATCAAAACATAATAATTTCCCAAGTTCGATGTAAAGCTCCAAATCCAAAAGTTCTTGCCATGCGCCACCCACTTGATAATACTGAAGTGCCTTTAACTTTCCGGGAGAAAAAAGGAGATAAATATTCATCGGTTTTCGAGCAGTATAAGCTTTGGTAACCGTCACAAAAACGCGCCGTGCCGCATCGGTAGAAGGCAAATCGATAGAGCCGAAATATTTTTTATTGATTATAATCTTTTCCACTATTACCCTTTGAATCGTTGGGCCATTTTACCGTTTAGAACTTAGTACACACTTCAAAAACTACTTCATACCCCTATTTTAATCTCTCAAAAAAAGCAGAGGTTAAGACTTTATGTCTATTTTTTCCCATTTGATAGGTATAATTTTATTTTATAATCAATAAAACTGTAATTACTGTACACTTTTTAAACAATTATCAGATGTCATCCTTTCAATATTCTCCATAAAACTCAGATATTATTACATACATAAAAACATACCTTAACAATAAGAACAGGTTTACCAAATATGCAACCGTCCAGTATTTCACAGCTTTTTCCATTTATACAAAAAAGTGTGCAATTGTTTGACGGACAAAATCGATTTTTAAAAAAAATCATCCTTACGGGAAAGATATGTGCCATTGAAAAAGCGGCAAATCTCTTCTCCTTTACAGAAAAAACAATTGAAACCTTTAGCAATCTTCAAGAAGAGCTTATCCCGCTCCTTATTGATGAAAATTTAAAAAAGCATACCGAAGAATTACGTTCAAAAGCTCAAGTCAGTATCGATATTTTAATCCGTAATCTGTTTGAACGTACCGCAGATGTGGGATTTTTAGCAACAGACGAGTCTATTATTACCTATCTAAAATGCCATGAAAACCCTGAGCAACTCCGTCAACGTCTTATCGAATATACAATGAAATACAGTGTCTATAATGAGATCATAATCACAGATGCAAACGGGGAAATTCATCTCAATATCAACGAACAAAATCCTCTTACCCATTCCAATGATCCTATTATCGCTGAAGCACTTCAATACGATGGGTATATCGAACGATACGCACCTACCGATTTGTTTCTCTCTCAAGACAAAACACTTTTATTTGCCCAAAGAATTGTAGAAAATACTCAAACATTGGGCGTATTGATCTTGTGTTTTCGTTTTGATGATGAAATGTCCCATATCTTCTCCTCTTTACTCAATGCTAACGAACATATCCTCTTTACAAACGGCAAAGAGGTTATAGCCACATCCGATCATAAACTCACTTCTGCACATGAGATAATTAGAATGGATCCCAATGAACCTTATGTTTATAAAAATGGATCTCTTTTTGTTTCGGCGAAGACGAAAGGATATGAAGGATACCATGGTGCTCAATGGCATAGCATCGCTTATAATAACAAATTAAGCCATTCCCAAAATCTCCCCACAACCACATCGACAACGATTAAATGTACGTTGAATGATAATATTCGATCCATTATTATGAAAGCGGATGATGTCATTGAGGATCTTAGCGATGTCATTATCAACGGAGAACTGATTGCGGCAAAAGAGAGGGTTTATGTATTAACCCCCGTTTTGGATAATCTACGTGATATCAGTGCCTCAATTTTACAAACCATTAAAGAGTCCGTTACCAATCTTGAAAATACAATTATGGAAGGGTTGGTCTTTGATGTTCAGGCGTCCGCAAAGCTGGCTATCAATATCATGGATCGAAATTTGTATGAACGCGCCAACGACTGCCGATGGTGGGCTATGACTCCTACATTTGAAGAAGAACTCTCTCGAGAGACCCCTGATATTAAATGTATCACCGATGTACTGCAATACATAAACAGCCTCTATACGGTCTATACTAATATCTTTATCTTCAATACCGATTCAACGATTATTGCCGCTTCATCGGATCAAAGCATCATTGGGAAAAAAGTTTTCGGAGAGTACGTTTCAAAAACTCTTTCCAATCAAAACGCCCAAAACTATTTTGTCAGCCCTTTTGAGAAAAGTTCACTTTATGATGATACGCCTACCTATATATACAGTGCAACTATCCGCTATAACGGTAAAACATTAGGGGGGATCGGGATCGTATTTGACGCGTTCCCTCAATTTAACGCTATGCTTGAAGATAGTTTTTCAAGTTCAAAAAGCGGTTTTTCCTGCTTCATTGATCGTAAAGGGGTGGTTATTGCAACAACTCATCCTGATTTACAATTGTTACAACAACTCCCACTTGAAAATGAGATTTTACGCTTTAACGGTCAAGAGTCCACCCACTGTTTTAGTGTTTTTGAGGATAAAAAATACCTTGTAGGAATTGCCCTCTCAAACGGTTACCGAGAGTATAAAACACAAGACAACTATAAAAATGATGTCCTCTCTCTCACATTTGTGGAGTATTGATTTTTCGTTTCTTAAACCATTGCACCGGTTAGACGAGAAAGCGGTGTATTCACTGCGAAAAGTTTAGATCGTATTCCTCGAATACCGAAACTTTCCAATCGTGCCGTATGCATTGTCAAATAAGCTTCAGCCGATGCCATATCCTCGAACAAATAAACCCCCCCTGACTCTTTCGTCTCACGATTCTCTGTCCATATCTTCCAAATCAGCCCCGATTCTTGCATAATCGATTGGGCAAGCGGTGCGAACGCCTCTGTCATCTCTTCTCCAAACGGTCCCTCATAAGGAAAATCGATTTGTAATAATACATTCATGTTATACTCCTTAATGATACGGGATAAATGCATATCCGCTGTTTTGTAATTCAATAACTCGTGTGATCGAATTATGGACACTTCCAACATATTCGGGTAAATCTGATTTTTCGATTCCAAATCGTTCCATCGCAATTTCGCAAGCTTGAATCTTAACACCGTATTGATGATGCAAAGTTTTCAGCCGCTGTGAAATTCCTTTTTTCACCTCATCATCGCCAATCTCTTCGGTAATGATTGGCGTACACCCAGAATGAATTGTCAGGACAAAAGCATACGGGATATTTTTAGCCTTTAACTCTTTGGCACTCTCTTCAATTAAAAACATACGTGACGCAATAAATTTCGGATCTTTAGCGGCACAATCAAAAACAGCTTTGGTCGTTTCACCACCAAAAAGAAAAGATGCTGTTATCCCCAAGCCAATAAAAATTTTCTTCATCTAAAAGTCCTATCCCGATCATTTCTAGGTAGTATAATCTCCTCACCCTTAAACCTCTACAAGTTCCCATCCGCTATAATTACCGACATGAATAATGAGCCGAAACCCTTTCATATCAACCCTACCCCGACATTGCCCACACGAAAGTGTAGATTTTTAGCACGGATGATGGGATACGTTCTTAGTTATGGAAACTATCTGATCGCTCTACTGGTATGGTGGCAAAGTGATTGGTTTATCACACTGGGAACGATGTTATTAGGCTTTATTGTCTTCGGAATAATCCGAAGTAAACTTCGTAACAGCTCCATCCCTCCCGCACAACGTGAAACCCCCTATACCGATTACGCAATTGCAACGTGGTTTTTATCACGAACAACGTGTTTTACCCTCCCTAAGGAATAACTTACTATGGCATTAGTCGATCTCCTCGGTGTCAGCAAACACTACGAAGCCCAAAAAATTTTAGAGAACATCAACTTCCATATCGACGAAGGGGAGCGTATCGTTATTGTCGGTAAAAACGGCAGCGGAAAATCAACCCTGATGAAAATCGTCCACGGTTCTCTTGATACCGACGGCGGTGAGCGAATCAACCGTCAAGGGATTGAGATCAAAATGCTCTCCCAAGTCCCCAAATTTGATCCCTCTCATAATGTCCGCGAAGCAATCGAAGCGGGGCTGGGTGAGCTCAAATCGGCAAAGGTACGTTTTGATGAGATTTCGGCTCTCCTTGCTGAAGAATTTGATAACGCCTCACTCCTTGAGGAACAATCCCATTTAACCAATTTTCTCGATCATCACAATGCATGGAACCTCGATGACAAGATCGAACGGGTAATGCACCACTTTATGCTCAAAGAGTACGAAAACAAAAAGGTCGATCTCCTCAGCGGAGGGGAACAGCGACGTGTTGCCCTCGCCTCGCTGCTTCTCCAAAAACCTGATATTCTCCTCCTTGATGAGCCGACCAATCACCTCGACGTCTACATGGTCGAATTTCTCGAAGAGCTGATCCTCAAAGAGAAATTCACCCTCCTCTTTATCTCGCATGATCGTTACTTCATCGATCAGATCGCCACCAAGACAATCGAGGTCGAAGATTGTACATTGCGTGAGTTCAACGGCGGCTACAGCAACTACCTCGAACAAAAACAGGAGTTGCTTCGCACCATGGCGCAACAGCATGACAACCTATTGAAACTTTTAAAATCTGAAAACGAATGGCTCCGCAGAGGGGTAAAAGCGCGACTGAAGCGAAATGAAGGGCGTAAACAACGGGTATTGCAGCTGCGTGAAGATGCCAAAAACAACCCCAGCCGCATCCGAAAAATGAAGCTAGAACTGGAACGCGAAGCAAAACACTTCAACCGAGGCGAAGGGGTCAACCGCCAAAAGATGCTTTTTGAGATTGAACACCTCGGACTCACCCTCGGAGACAAACTCCTGATCAAAGATTTCTCAACGCGGATTTTGCAAAAAGATGTCATCGCCGTCGTCGGTCCCAACGGAAGCGGTAAATCAACCCTTCTCAAAGCACTTCTAGGGCGTCTTAAACCGACAAACGGGATTATCAAGATAGGAGAACTCACCATCGGCTATTTCGATCAGCACCGCGAAATGCTGGATGACAATCTCAACCTCATTGAAACGTTCTGTCCTCACGGTGGAGACCGCGTCGATGCACAGGGGCAAGATTACCATGTCTACGGCTATCTCAAAAACTTTCTCTTCCCGCGTGAGTTTCTCGATAAAAAAGTGGGAGTCCTCAGCGGCGGAGAAAAAAACCGTGTCGCCCTCGCCCTCCTCTTTACGAAAAAAGTGGATTGTCTGATTCTGGATGAGCCGACCAACGATCTCGATATCCCCACCATCAATATTCTCGAAGAGAAACTCCAAAACTTCCCGGGTGCCGTTATCCTCGTGAGTCATGATAGATATTTCGTCGATAAGATCGCTAAAAAACTCTTTATTTTCAAAGGGGACGGCAGTATCGAGGAGAGCTACAAACCTTACAGTGAATACCTCGAAGACGAAAAAGAGCTCAGTGAAATGGATGCGATGGAGGCCGAATTTGCCAAATCTGCGACCAGCACGGTAGTAGTGCAAAGTGAAAAACCGAAAGTATTCAAACTCACCTTCAATGAACAGCGCTCTCTCGAAAAGCTACCCGCTGAAATCGAGACTCTCGAGGCCAAGATCGATGAGCTGAACGCCTCTCTCGCCGATCCGAAAAAATACGAAAAAATAGGGATCAGTATTTTGGCTGAAGAGTTAGAGAAAACAAAAATACTTTATGAAGAAAAAGTGGATGAACTTCTGAGTATCGAAGAGAAAGCGGAAGAGATCGAAGCACTCAAAAATAGCTGATTGAGTACTCGATTAAAGGTAAAAATAGGAAGGAAGATATTTCCTTTAACTTCCACCCATTCCACCGCCCATGCCGTTTTCTTGCATCATCTCTTCGTTTGAGCCTTTGTTTTTCATTTTCGGAGTGCGGTTCTCCGGCTTATTCATAAGCTTCTCTTTTTGTTCTTTCGTCATCATTTGCTGACGATTCATCAATTCATTGTGAAGTTGTTCTTTCTCTTGCTGAGTACTCATCGTACCCCGTTTTTCGAGGAGTTCATCCGTTTTCATAGATTTAAAACGGTTTTGAATTTCACTTTGAGTTTCCACACGTTCTTGGTTTACAGACGGCATTTCTGCACATACAATAGTCGAGAATAAAGCCGTAGCCGACAACACAGTTAGTAATACTTTCATGTCTTACTCCTTTTTTGATTTAAACTATTATAATTTAATATTGTTACTAAATAGTTAACCATAAAAAGAATTATCGCTAAAAACAAGAGGCGGTTAATCCGCCTCAACCTCAATTTTAAACTTATCTTCCATAAATTTTCGCGCTTCGGTATCCTTCATCGTAGAAGATTGCTGCAGTGCATTTTGGATTTGAACCATAGATAAATTATTTTTATTCTCACCTTCGAGAGTAATCTCTTCGATCTCCCCTTTGAGCATTTGGATCATAGCTCGAATCAAATCTTTTTCAACGACTCCCGGAGTATTCGGTAAATCAGATTCAAATCGTTTGGCAATCGCTGCATTAATAGCGGACGATGCTTTTTTTCTGTCATTCATATCCGCAGGAGTAAGAGCAAACTCTTTTAAGAAGATAGCTTTATCATCCTTTTGGAGCGTATCGGTAAAACTTTTGACCGACTCATACGTGACATCCGATATGGCACGGTTTTCCAAAGTAAGGGTAAACTCTTCCAAAATCATCGAATCGGGTGCTTGACTCGAAACGTCCCGTGCACTCATCGAAAATTCAAGCGGCATAATGGCATTGTCAATACGAAAAGAGTCGACTTCAAGATGCTTGATATTCATAGCATTTCCTTCAACCTCCCCTTTAAGTGCAAGATTGATCGAGCTGAGTTTACCAAGGGTATTTTGCTGAAACGCATTACTCACATTTTGGGCAATCAGCTGTGCAATCATCGCTTTCGGAAGGGCTACTTCATCGGCTTCGATATCAATAGAGGCTTTCACATCTCCCCCTTTTCCGAAAGCTTTGAATTCCGATAGTTCTTCTATATTCCCCAAACGAAGAGATCCGATGCTAAGTTGTTCTTGCCCCATGATCGAAAGTTTAATCGTTTCAATCTTACAATCGGTGGTAATAATTCCGCCGCAATCGATGCTCTTATAGCTCATCTCTCCGCCGATAAGAACCAAACCTTCTTGATACTCACTTATTGCTTTGAGCAATTCTTCTTTAACCTGTTCATTTTTATAATGGGTTAATGCGGTTACACCGACAACGAGTATCGCTGCGGCAACGGAGAGGTGGATTTTATATTTTTTATAAAACGGCTCATTTGTATTTTCTTCTACTGGTAATTCTTCGTTCACGCGTTCCCTTATTGTATGTAATCAACGACTTTTGAGAGGGTCGTCACCTCTTTGATAAAACTGACCACTTCCTGATGGGCAGGATGGATCGCATAAACGTCCAATGCCGCCTGTTCCTCAAACTGTGACACCAATACCATATCAAACGACCGCTCACTTCGGCTGACATCGATCCCCACTTCCATCGAGTGTAGCGTATTGATTTTGGAGGGTAGAGCCTCGAGCATGCTTTTCACACGTGCCATATTAGCCTCTTTATTCTCTTCTTTAAACTGAAACATCACAATGTGTACTAACATACGCTCTACCTACCTTTCTATTAAATCTTTTAAACTTTGACGAGGCGATTTCCCCTCCAAAATTGCGTATACTTCTGCCGCAATCGGGAGATAAATACCGTGTGTAACAGCTATTTCATGAAGAGCATACGCTGTTCCTATTCCCTCGCTCACTTCACCGATCTCTTCACAAACTGCTTCTTTTGTTTTTCCGCTCGCTAACCCAAGTCCTACTCGATAGTTACGTGACATAGAGGAGCTGGCGGTCAAAAACAGATCTCCCGCACCGCTAAGACCTAAAAAGCTCTCCTGCGTTGCACCGTATGCCTTGCCGAAGCGCTCCATCTCGACAAGACCCCGTGCGATTAAACTGGCCGCGGCATTATGCCCTAACGAAAGCCCTTCGCAAATCCCCGCGGCAATAGCGATAACATTTTTATAGGCTCCCGTAATCTCTGCACCGATAACGTCACTACTCGTATAGGTACGGATAAATGAGGGGAAAAGCGAGGCAAAGGCACTTGCCGTCTCTTCAGATACGGAATTGATGACAAGTGCCGTAGGAAGTGAGCGCATCACTTCGCTTGCAAACGAAGGACCTGATAGAAAGGCGATATTTTCTGCGGGGATATACTCCCCGTATATTTCATTCAAAAAACGTCCGCTTGAGGCTTCAATCCCTTTTGCCGCAACAAGAACTTTTTGACCTCTATAGACAAAGTTCTTGCTCAACCACTGCGCTACCTGCTGAGCAGGGATAGTAATAATAAGAAACTCACATCCCAGCACCGCTTCAAGCGATTTAAAATTATCCCAATCACGCGGAGTACGTGACGTAATGATAACCTCATTTTTTTCACTCATGGCATAAGCCAGTGCTTCGCCCCATTTTCCCGCTCCGATTACCCCGACTTTAGACATTTTCGACTCCCATCAATGCGGTAAGCGCCGCAATTTTATCTTCATACCCGACTACCACGAGAATATCATCGGGATCAATATGGTGGTTATGTCCGCGTGCCGTAAAGCTAAACGTAGCGGAAAGTGCATGATCGACGATCGCTAATACTAGCACATCGTATTCTCCTGCCCAATCGATATCGTAGAGATGTTTCCCAACTAAAAATGCTCCCCTAGGAACCGTTATCTGTGAGATTTTCAAGGATGAATTTTCATATAAAATGTCGTGTAGTACTTCAGTAACGGTCGGTTTTTCAAGCATTTCAGTAATAACATTTGCCGTAATTTGAAGAATCGACATTACTTTATTGGCTCCCGCACTTTTCATCTTAGCCGCACTCTCCTGATCCCCCGCAAGGGCAATAATCGGGAGTTCTTCAAAAGTGGAGCGCAAAGATATGGTTAAAAAGACATTCTCCGCATCATTATCCAGTGCGCAAAAAGCGATTAAATCATTGGGGTTGAAACGCTCATCAATACTTTTCCAATCTTCCCCCAAATCAAAATGCTCCGTCTCAAATCCTGCCGATTCAGCCGCTTGACGTTCATTTTCATCCATAACGAATACAACATACGATTCATACTCATGCATGATTTGCAAAGCAATTTGCTTGGCGTACTCGTTAAAACCGAACACAATGGCACTACGATATTTCATCTTCTCCCCTTGCGGTAGAGTACAGTTTTGAACTCATTAATTAACGCTCTGGTTCCGATGACAATCGCCACATCTCTTTCATGAATCACGATATTATCGGGTGGATTAAAGAAAAACGATTTTTCTTTCGTTTTATAGACTCCCAAAACAATCAACCGTTTATGAAAAAGAGGCAATCGGCATGTATCGAAAAAACGGTTTGCCATTACAGAATCCAATCCAATCTCATCCATAAATACCCCATTGTTTTCAGAGCGGAGGGCATGGATGACTTCAAACGCTACCGGTCTTCCGCTCACCTCTTTGCTAATCAGTCCGATGAGTTCCTGAGTGTAAACAATCTCATCGATTCCGGCAAGGGAGAGTTTACGGCGGTTTTCATTATGGTGCAATATCGATAATAGAGGTATTTTTTTTGAGAGTTCTCGGATCGTAAGTGCCGTATAGATATTATAAACATCGCTCTCTTGCAACAAGATAACCGAAATAACTTGCGATTCAAAGTCGATTCGCAATGCATGATAGGAGTGGAGTGATCCCGAATCAAATGCCAGTGCCAAAAAGCCCTCTTTTTGTGCCTGCGCCACTTTTTCAGGATCTTTTTCTAAAATAACCGCTTTTTTACCGTTTTTTTTAAATCGATGCGCGATTTGATACGACAGAGGGGTATACCCGCAAATCAGATAAAATTGATTGATTTTTGAAACATCTTCGATAAGTTTATCTTCTTTGATCTCATCAAGTTTTTCGGTAAATGCCGATACCACGATAGAGGTCGCAAATGAGATAACGGCGATCCCCGCTACGATAATCGCCATCGCAACGGTTCGCCCCTCCGTCGTGACCGGAACCAAATCACCGTATCCGACGGTAAAAATAGTTACGACCGACCAATAGAGGGCATCAAAAAGTGTATTGATCGGCGAAGCGGGATTATTCGCTTCCATCACATAGATCAAAACCGAAGAGACAATAATAATGACGGTTGCAAATACGCTAAGGGTAAAAAGTTCAAACTTTTTAGATGAGAGGATCGAGAGAAACTGGGTCAAACTTTTTGCGTATCGAAACAGCTTAAAGACCCGAAAGAGAATAAAGACCCGTAACAATCGCATTTCATGGAAAAACGGCATAATCGCCAATAAGTCAATGATTGCCGAAGGGGATACAACATACTCCAGCTTCTTTACAGCGATGAGGCGTAACGTACTCACCCAGCGAAACGACCGTTGTAAAAAGAGGTCATGTTCGTACTCTTCTATAATGACTTTTGACGTATCACTGTAGACCCATAATCGTAAAAGATATTCAACCAAGAAAATAAAAGAAACGACATAATTATTAAAAAAAAGCCATTGCGGGTTCACGTCATGTTTGACATGAAGAATCAGAATATAGACACTCATGGCAATTAACACCATCATGGTGTAATCAAAAAACTTTTTATACGGATAAGAGGGATTTTCGAGTAGATTATGAAAAAACTTTTTGGCGTGGTGATAGCGTGGGGATGTACTAAGAAAAAAGGCAATCCCTACAATCCATCGACCAATCACAACAGCTCTTATTGCGCTAGTTTAGCTTGGAGGATATCGTTCAACGTATTCGGGTTAGCTGATCCTTTAGACGCTTTCATAGCCTGACCGACGAAGAATCCGAAGAGTTTGTCTTTCCCTGATTTATACTCGGCTACTTTATCAGTGTTTGCGGCAAGAATTTCATCGATCAATGCTTCAAGAGCACCCGTGTCACTCACCTGCTTGAGTCCTAGTTTTTCGATAACCGCATCGATATCCCCGCCGTTTTCAAGAAGGTAATCAAGAACCTCTTTCGCCGCTTTACCGCTGATGACGCTCTCTTCGATACGCTTGACGAGAGTTCCGAGCATTACTGCACTAATCGGTGAGGTTGAGGGGCTCATACCGCCACTCAAACGCCCTTGAAGTTCAACCGTGAGCCACGTTACCGCATTTTTAGCACTGATTCCCTGTTCTAACATCGCTTCAAAATAGTGTGCGGTTTCAAGTTCTGCCGTAATAACCGCCGCGTTATAGTCGTTGATTCCGAACTCACTCACGAAACGCTCTTTTTTCGCATCGGGGAGTTCTGGGATATTGCAGACATCGGCATACATCGCATCATCCACGATCACTTTGAGCAAATCGGGTTCAGGAAAATAACGATAATCGGCCGCTTCCTCTTTACCGCGCATGGAGCGGGTCTCTTGTTTCACTTGGTCGAACAAACGGGTTTCTTGAACGATTTCGCTCTCATAGGTGCCGTCTTCCCACGCTTCGCGTTGACGCGCTACTTCGAGTTCAATCGCCCGCTGAATAAAGCGGAAACTGTTGATGTTTTTGATCTCGACACGGGTGTAGAGTTTCTCATCCCCACGAGGTCGGATAGAGACGTTAACGTCAACACGGAATGACCCCTCTTGCATGTTGGCATCAGAGATATCGATGTAACGGACAATCGAGTGGAGCTTTTTGAGATACAAAATCGCATCTTCGGCAGAGCGCATATCAGGTTCGGAAACGATTTCGAGCAATGGTGTCCCTGCACGATTTAGATCCACTTTTGAAATAGCGCCGTCATGGATATTTTTCCCCGCATCGGCTTCGATGTGAGCGCGATTGATACGGATCATTTTATGGCTTCCGTCTTCAAAATCAATAACAAGTTTCCCATGTTCGACAACCGGCGTATAAAGTTGGGTGATCTGATAGGCACTTGGGCTGTCGGGATAAAAATAGCTTTTACGGTCGAAAAACGAAGTACGGTTGATCGTCGCCCCTACCGCCGTACCAAACATCCCCGCTTTACGCACGGCTTCTTTGTTTAAAACAGGAAGAGCACCCGGAAGGGCTAAACAGGTCGGGCACGTGTTGGTGTTTTGGGTATGATTAAAGCTAGTAGGGCATGAGCAAAAAAGTTTTGATTGGGTATTGAGCTGGACGTGAACTTCCAAACCGATAATGGTTTCAAACATAATGATTTATTCCTTTAAGATCTAAATATTAATTTTCTAAAATTCTCAAAAACAAAGTTTTTGAAGCTTTAGGGGATTGCAAAGGACTTTAGTCCTTGCCAGTAAAACGGATGTATTCGTTTTACTGTATAAAATATCTAATTGAAGCAAAACCGTAAGCACCGCACTCTTCAACCGCTTTTATCTGCTCTTGGGTCGTAATCCCGCCCAACGCAAAAATAGGTACTCTTATTTTATCCACTATTTCTTTTAAATCCTCTAAACCCTTGGGTTCACCTTTGGCAGGGGAGAAGAAAATCGGGCTGTAGGTGATAGCATCGGCACCTAATTCCTGTGCTTTGAGCGCTTCATCGTGGGTATGGGTACTTATAACCACATACAATCCCAATTTTTTCGCCTCTACTATCTCCTCAAACTGCGTGGAGGTGAGGTGAACCCCATCGGTTCCTAACTTCTTTGCCAGCGTATAATCACCGTGTATGAGTACGTTTGCAATGGTGTATCGACGGCATATCTTGACAAAAGCAGACGCACGTTGTGGATACTCAGACGTGGATTTATCTCGATACAGGATAAAATCGGGAATATTTTTAGAGAATACCGCCTCCAATGACGATTCGAGTGAATCGGTACTACTTCCGTAGTAGGAGGGATCGGTAATAAGGTAGGTTTTCACGCGTCCGTAGAGGGACTTTTAACACTCTCTCGAATCTCTTCAAGAAGTGCATTTTGTTTTTCCAAAATATCATTTCTCTCCCGTGCCATAGCCATCGTCTCTAATACCAACAGTAAAAATACCGCCAAAAAGATAAAGAGGAACGTAAACATCAACGCAGGAACAATACCGAGGAAAACGAAAGATTGAAAGGTGACCCAGGCTCCGACAATAACGAAAGCCCAGGAGACGCCTCCGAGGAAGCTTAAAAGTGCATCGAATGTACTTCGCTTCATAAAGAGGGCTTAGTGGTCGTCGTGAAGAAGAACTGCACCGCCGAGATAAACGTAGGTGAGCATCATGAAAATGAACGCTTGCAAGAAAGCCATAAAGGTAAGCAATGCGAACGGGATCATCGGAAGCAACCAAGGAGCCAACATCAAGATGACCATCAAAAACATGTCGTCCCCTTTGACGTTACCGAATAATCGGAAGCTCAAAGAGATGATACGAGAGATGTGAGAAACGATCTCGATCGGGAACATCAACCACGCCAACCACCATACAGGACCCATAAAGTGTTTCAAATAGCTGATGATACCGTTACGGCGAATACCTTCGAAGTTATAGTACGTGAAAACAACCAAAGCAAGCGCTAGGGTAAAGTCCAAAAATGCACTCGGTGCTTCGAAACCTGGGATAACCCCGATAACGTTAGCGACACCGACGAAAAGACCGATGGTCGCAACAAGAGGGAGATAACGACGAGCTTCCGCTTTACCCATAACGTCTGCACCCATTGCGAGTACGCCGCTAAGATAGGCTTCCATAACGTTTTGCGCTCCGCTTGGAACAAGACGAAGATTTGAAGTCGCCATTTTCGCAATGATTAACACGATTGCCGCCGCTAGGAGCATGTGTGTGAGGAAAATGAAGCTATGATCGTGGCTGATTAGGCCGAAGAAGGTAAACAACTCACCCATAAGTAGCGTTCCTTTGCATGAAAAATTAGCGGGATTTTACCCTGATTGACATTAAATTCCTATAAACTGAGATGAATCAATTCACGACGTGCGTTTAAAATATCATCATTGATTGCTTTTTTAAGCGATTCGAGGCTCTCAAACTTCTGATTTTTGCGTAAAAATTTGACAAAACTGATCGTTGCCCTCTCACAGCTTTGAATACTCTCACCTAAAATATGGCTTTCCACCGCATAACTGCCGTCCGTTGTGACACGGTGTCCTACAAATACGACGGAGGGGTGAAAATGCTCTTCCCCATCGATACGGGTGAGTGCGGCATAGACACCCTCATAGGGGAGTAAATACCCCTGACATTCAAGATTGAGCGTCGGGACAAGTTCGGTTTTCCCTATCCCCTGCCCTTTGATGACGCTCCCTTTGATCGAGTAATTGTGTCCTAAAAAACGGTTAGCTCCGCTGATGTCGCCAATCTGGATTTTAGTACGGATTTTATGGGAATGTACCGAATCTCCTTCGATACACACTTGATCGATTACTTGAATCTCACCTTCAAACAGTTCCCCTAGATTGGCATGAGAATAACGGCGGTTTTTCCCGAAGTGAAAATCGTACCCGACAACTATTTTACGAAGATGAGGAAATCGTTGTTTCAGCATAGCAACGAATGCTTCTCCTTCAAGGTGACGGATTGCTTCGAGGGAGTAATAGAGTATCGGGTAATGGGTGTAGTGCTCGCGCTCACTCCCCGGTGTTAAGTTGGCATATCCCGTCTCGATGACGACAATCGCTCCGCTTTTCCCTAACTCGTTGAACAGTTGCTGATGCCCAATGTGCATCCCGTCAAATCCGCCGATGGCAATAGCATCAACCTTTGACAAAGCCATAACACGTCTCCTGATTTCCCTCTTTCCCTGCGATATGGGCAACCTCTTTCGCTATGAGTTTCCACCCGATCAACGCACACGCATCTTCGAGACGGATCATCGCTTTGCCGATCGCTTTATCATCTTTAACGACACCGTTTTTGTCCCGTTTCACTTCACGCCCTACCTGAAACTGCGGTTTGAAAAGGAGGACGATGTATTTGGATGCGAGGCGATCGATCGATTCGAGTATCAGTTCCAACGGAATAAAAGCGACGTCACACGTAACAAGATCGTAAGGGGTTTCAGCGCTAAAGACTCGAATATCGGTGTTTTCGTGGACGACTACGCGCGGATCACTGCGAAGACTCGGATGGAGCTGATCGCTTCCGACATCGACACACGTGACACTCGCCACACTGTTTTCCAAAAGGACTTGGGTAAATCCCCCCGTCGAGGAGCCGATATCGAGGGCACGAAGTCCGTTCAAGCTCCACTCGGTATAGGGGAGAAACCCTTTTAGCTTAATCGCGGCGCGGCTGACGTAGAGCTCCGTATCGGCGATATCGACAGCCATCCCCTCCGCTACGTCATAAGAGACTTTATCGACGATCTTCCCATCCACACTCACGGCGTGCTCTTTAATGAGTTGCTGCGCTTTATTACGGCTCTCAACGAGGCCGTTTTCTACCAAATAACTATCAAGTCTCATTGTGTTCCATTATTTTTTAATACGTTATGGTGGCATAACTTTGTTTAGGATACCATTGCGGATCAGTTTTCAGGGTAAGGATTAGGTATGCATTCAGTTCATGTGGTCGTCATCGGCGGAGGATATGGCGGTATTCGCGCTATTGAGCATTTAGCGCACAACAGCCACATTAGCGTCACCTTGATCGATAAAAATCCTTACCATTATATGCAAGCGGAAGTATACGATTTCATCGCCAACAAAGTCGATATGTCGGACGTGAGGATCGATCTCCCCTCACTCACCCAAAGTTTCGGTTTGGACACCTTTATCTGTGAAGAGGT
>JAGXFM010000036.1 GCA_024637215.1 Sulfuricurvum sp. | reverse complement strand
TCAGATGTGTATAAGAGACAGGTATACACCCGTGCCCACGATCCATCCCCATGCCGGAACGGATCGGACAAAGGTGAGTTTCGGAAGCGGTGTCTCGGTATCGGGCTTCGGCCACATGTACGTGACAAATCCCTCTTTATCCTCTTTGGCTACTTTTGCAAACTCAACAAAAAGCGCTTTCCCCTCAGGGTCTTTAATCTCGGAGAGATCGGTATTATCCAATGCCGGTTTGATCGGATGCATTACCCCCTGAACTTGATTGTTAAGAATAAAAAAATACTCTTTACCGTCATAACGGAGGGTTTTAATGTGCTCTTTTGCCGCGTCTTGAGCACTTTCTAGACTCATTCTTCCCGCGTTTACTTCACCTTCATAATAGGTAAACAGTGAACTGACCGTATCGATTTGTGTGGTGAGCATCGTCTTTTTAGCATCCATCAACCCACTTTTCGTTGCGATAAGCGATTCAATAGCGACCGAAATCAGCGCGAGAGAAACCAACAAAGAGACCATCATTAATTTCGTTTTGATTGTGATTTTATCCATTGAAACTACCTTCTCTAAAGTCTATTAAATACATTATATATTATATAAAAGCAACATAGCATGAATGTAGCATTATTAATAAAATATATAAAAGTTTACTGAATAAAGTGCCCATTTAGTGTATTGATCACATTTTAATCACATCTGTACTTTTATCGTAATAAATATATCCTACAATAATGTTATGAAAACACTATTTTTCTCAATTTTACTCTTTATAACAATAGTTTCTCCAATCAGCTCTGAAGCCTATGCAGCAGAAGCCGCAAACAAACAAAAAATAGCGTTAATTGAACCCATCGAACATCAAGCAATGATCTATGGTGATGGGGAAAAGAAGGTCTATGTATTTGTTGATCCAAAATGTCCCCATTCGAGAGATTTTATTTCCATGCTTTATGAAAATGAAAAAATGCGAAGTGTCTATCGATACTATATTTTTTTCTACGAGTTAAAACGGTTCAAGTCCCATAATCTCATTGCAACGATTTACAGTGCATCTGAACCGATGCAAAAAACTCTAGAAGTCATGGTAGGAGGCCAAGAGATACCCGCTACTCCTCGATTTGACCCAAAAATAGAAGCAAAA
The DNA here is from genome assembly GCA_024637215.1 of Sulfuricurvum sp. Classification (GTDB taxonomy): domain Bacteria; phylum Campylobacterota; class Campylobacteria; order Campylobacterales; family Sulfurimonadaceae; genus Sulfuricurvum. The sequence goes on along the minus strand of JAGXFM010000036.1, from coordinate 11,000 downwards.
ATAGATACTATTGCGGACGTAGCTGACAAAATCGGTGTATCGAAACGCCCTTATCTTATTATTGTAAAAAAGTTGGACTAAACATGTATTACCATACCCCCGATACTTCGCGCTACATCACACTCATTCGACACTTTCGGATCGCTATTATTGCACTCTTCATTCTCCTCTCCGCAGCTGCATTAACCCTCCTAAAACCTGAGTTGCTCTCATCCGATACCATGTTTTGGCTCAGCGAGTCCAAACAACTCGAAAAAACTCAGCAGCAATCGTATGCCACCACTTATGTAAAACGGTTAAGTATCGATGTACCTGCATTTAATAACGCTACTAAAAATACGCTGCAAGCGCTTCAAACCGAACTTGAACATATCGAAGGGGTTGAGCAGGTCGAATCACTTTTATCTGCCCATATGATTTTTAACGATCAATCCTCCGAAGAATCTGCTTTAGTCAAAGCATTACCTATCACCAATATCTCCTCAGAAAAAATTATTGCTTTAGTCAAAACTTTTCCCGATCCTTACCGCCGTTTTGTGAGTGATGATTTTCATCGATTTCACTTTATCATCCATTCCGAACAACCTATCCAAGTTGATCACCTCAATATTCCATTTGACTATGACTACTCAGAACCCGATGTCGAAGCCACAACTGCCCATTATTTTTGGTATGTAGTGATCTTACTGTCGGTTGTGTTGGCGATGTCTTACATTGTCTTTAAAAATATCATTGCCGCTATAGGCGCGATCAGTGTCACGATCATAACCTTGATCTGGACATTTGCCCTTATCTATCTTTTGACCGGAATTAAACAGATTCATATAGCGATGAGTCTCATGGTCGTGAGCATTGCTATCGGGCACTATCTCTATTTTTATTATCGATGGCATGTCTCTCAGTTTAAAAGCGATCCTAATCGGGCACTCGAAAAAAGCATCAACCGCAATCTTCATCCTGCCGTTTGGACCTTGCCGGTATTGCTCATCAGTTTAGGCTCACTTCTCATTGCTGATTCATCGATCATCACCATGATGAGTTTAAGTTTAATGATTTCATCTACCGTAGCGTATGTTGTCAGTATTGTCTTTTTGCCCGCATTGCTCAGTTTTTTCACCATTACCAATCCAAGAATCGCCCTCGCACGGGTCTGCTATTGTTTGCCAATCAAGAGGTTCATTACAACCCGAAACTTTTGCAAAAATTTATGCTTCTCACTTTAGTCGTTTTCTTTTTTATCGGTATCCGTCTTTATACTTCTCCAACCTTGTTTGAACAAGATGCAGAGTGTCAGACGATCATCTTCAAAGTACCTTTCACGGAGATAGATCTTCAAATGCTTCAAAAAATAGAGACATTTGAAAAAGATCTACGTGAAAATAACAAAGGAGTCGTCAAAGTAGACTCAGTTGTCACGATTCTTAAACAGCTTGATTTTGCCAACGTCCCTAAAAATCCTATGGATGAACAGCGTCTTTTACAAGCACTATTTTTTCTCGAATTGTATGATCTTCAAAAAACGTATATCGATCAAGACTCTTTGAATATTATCATCACACTCAAAAATACGGATCAATCCGCGGTGATTCGTTTCTTAGAGTCCTACAAAAATTTACCCATATATCTGACCGATGTTGAAACTTTATCGCAAAGTTCAAAAATGGAAAAAATGGTTCTTTTACTCTTTTCGCTTTTTTCAGCACTGCTCATCATCGCTTTTGTGATGGGGATCATTTTTCGCTCTGTTGCGATAGGATGGGTTGGTTTTGCCGCAAATATCATCCCGATTATCTGGTTTGTCCTTTTTATCATACTCTTTAAATTTGAACTCACAATCGAGGCGTTAATCGCTATGACCATCTCCGTAGGGTTAACTTCCGATACCATTATCCATTTTGGTTACAAATACTTCAGAAGCCGATATTTCGGACGTACACGAAAACATGCACTTGAGATCATGTTCTTTTATGCTTCCGTACCGGCGGTCATCAGCGCCACCGTTCTTATGATAGTTTTTGGACTATTAATATTCACACAGCTCCCGTCACTACAACTTATCGGTGCATATGGAGCTGTCCTCATGTTTATTTCACTACTGAGTGATCTCTTTATTCTTCCCGTTCTACTGTTAGCTGTAGATAAGGAAAATAAACATTTAAATACTCCCTAATGATCAAAATCTTCTACAATATGCTCTTCCAAATCGATAAAATCATTATCTAAAACCGGATTAAGGGCATACATTCCATGCGGACGTACCGAATGGCGATCTTTGGTAATCAGAGGGTGCCAAGCGGGTAGAGATTTCCCCTCATATATACGCCGATAGGCACAGGTTTCAGGAAGCCAATCATACTCGGCAACCCGCTCCACGGTCAATCGCATACACCCCTCTACCTTTTCAAAACGGTTTGCATAATCACTGCATTGCCCCGCCTCAAGATCGTAACACTGACAGGCGACACGGGTTAAATAGATGGGGGCTTGATCATCCTCTTCATCCTGAAGTCGGTTTAGACAGCACAATCCGCAGCCGTCGCAGAGCATCTCCCACTCTTGGGGATTTAAAGCTTCAAGTGTTTTCGTTTCCCAAAATGGGGTAGTTTCATGTTGTTTCATAGTAGAAAAATAGCACAATTGGGATTAAAATCGCCCAATCGAGCGGTTCAAAGGGCAAATTAGATATGATTGGTAAAATAAAAGGATCATTTATGGATAACGAACAAACTTTGAGTGAACTATTGCGCGAATGCTCTGATACGGTCGGAGGAAAAAACTTTTTCCTTACTCTCGCCGAAACCATCCGCACTACGCGTGAGGGGATCATCGTCGGTGAAAAAAAACAAATCAACTACTCCAACGGAATAATGACATGGAATAAAACGCTCCATGCCGATAACTGGAGACTTCTTGTCGAGTCGGCAAAAGTACGGACGAAAGACGGCAATATTCTCTTGGGTGCAGAGGATAAACGGCATAAAAGCATCCTCAACATGATCCGTACCCTCAAACCCTTAACGTTTACGGTTACACCGACGAACAGTGCGGATGGTGAGGGGTTTAGCTTTAGTGCGCTGGAAGTGATCGATGATAAAACGACACGGATCTCACCGCTCTTTAAAGCGATGTTTGTCACGCCGATGGATGTATTGAAAAAGAATATGGGGTAATTAAGGGCTTATCTTTCAGCCTGTCCCCGTTTTTCCATTAGTTTTTCTATGTTAATTTCTTCTATTTTTTCAGTTAATTTTTCTTGAAATTCTTCTTTGGACAAAATATCATTACAATCAAAGAGTAAAGTTCCATTTTTATTTGCAGCTTTTAGTGCTTTTTTATCACATGAAACAAAGATAGCACCATACGTTTTAGCCAATGAAATGATGTGTCTATCATTAAAATTATTTATAGAACCAATATTAACAAATTCAATATCTTCAACACTTGCCCATATTCCCGTATCCCAACCATGCATGTTTTTATCATCCCAGCCAAAATATCCTATTTCACGTTGTGAGACATCATCTTTTTTTTGAATCAAATTATTTTGATGCTCCTCATCACTAGTGTTATTAAGTTCATTATGTGAAACCAGAGCTGTATACACTTCAATATTCATACTATTTAAAAAATCTATTTTAATATCCCATTCTATTAATTTATCAAAAACATTAGAATCTAATACAAGTAGTATTGTTTCTTTCATCCGTTCCTCTCTACAATCGCTATCTCATCCACACTCAACCCATAGAGGACATACATCATCACATCGATATTTTTGTATTGATTTATTTTAAAAAAGTGACAAATTCTATGCTTTTATCTGAAATATAAAATATTATAGCCGAAAAGAGAGAGGTGGAAAAAATTATTGCACTTAGGCAATGTGTGTCATGAAAGTAAAAAAGTGGATTGTTTAAAAAGAGAGTGTGGAGCGGGAAACGAGACTCGAACTCGCGACATTCAGCTTGGAAGGCTGACGCTCTAGCCAACTGAGCTATTCCCGCATCACTGAGGGAATTCTACCACCCGTTGGCTTAATCATTCATTTGATTGTAAATATTTTAAGGGAGCGGAATATAGGTATATCCCTTACTTTGCCATTTTACAAGTCCCACCATCGCCGATTTAATCGGTTTGACAAACGGATAAATATCTTCGGTTAAAATCCCCCGTTTATTCATCCCAACCTGACATATCTCCAACGTCATTTTATATTTACCGGTTATTTCCAAGAGTCTTTTATAGAGTTTCTCTTGATTCTCTACCAACGATTGATCCATACCGTATTGGGTGTTTTCTAGATTTTGTACAAAAAATTTATACGCATCTCCATGGATGACAACCGCTATTTCAACACTATCACCCTGTGCGATAAAATAATCAGCCGTTCCGGGGACACCCCCTAAAAACTGTGTCGTAAACGCATCCATATTTCCGGTTTTAAGATCAACCATGATTTTTTTCGTCTCGGCAAATAGAAAAGTTACCGTTAAAAACAGCAGTATAAAAGCTAAACGCATCAGAACCGTCCTCCTTATTTAGAATATCCTATCAGACAGGATGCCCGAAGATTGTAAAAGTTATATAAAAAGAGCGTTTATTGCGGCGATCTCATCCGCTTTCAGGGTAAATGAAAAAATCTCTAAATCCTCTGTAATATGGTGCTGCGAAGTCGATCCGATCAACGGGATAATCCCGATTTGCGTGAGATAGCGATAAAGAATCTGCGCTTCGGTTTTAGCATACTCTTGGGTTAGCGCAAAGAACTCTCGACTCGCTAAGAGATGGGGGTTAGCGGTTAAAGACCAAAAGCTCTGGTATACAATCCCTACCTCATCACACCACTGCCGTAGTTCAACATCGTATCCGCTATCGGCGTAAAAGCGGTTTTGGACGACGGAGGGTTTCACCTGTGCATCCGCATAAAGACGTTTGAGCAACTCCAAATCGTAACAGTTACTGATCCCCAGCTGAAGAGCGCCACCGCTATGAAAAAGGGTTTCCATCGCTCCCCACACTTTTGAAAGATGGGCATAAGGAAACAGCGGTGAATGAAGCACCAACGAATCGACGTACTCGCTCTTTAGATTCTCCCTAGAAACGCTAAACGATTGTGCAACCTGTGTCTCTAGCGGGGCATTGGGATCATACGGAATACGCTGTGGGTCTTGTCCTGCGAGGGGGGTGAATTTACTCTGGAGAAACAGTTCTTCGCGCTTGATCCCCTGAGCGGCAAGCCGTTCTAACGCTTCCCCTACCCCTGCCTCGTGATAATGTTTGGGTTGACATGCCGTATCGATACCGCGAAAACCGCTCAATATCGCCATCTCAACCAAATCTGCCGTTTGTTCTTTTTTCCACGCCGTTCCGTAGATAAGAGGTGGCATTTTCATCTTTTAACCCTTCAGATTATCTTGTTCACACCATTATAACCTACCTCAAAACTTCCTACAGTTACTTTTTAAGGGTACACTGTCGCTTACTTTTAATCTCAGGATTTTTAATGACTCAAATGATCGTCTTAGCCGTTGTCGTTCTCCTCTTTTTCTGGCTCTCCCGAAGCTTTTCTAAAAACCAGCATACCTACTCAAAAAGCCAATTTTCAGGCTTTAAACTCACCAAAGAGAACCTCGCCTACAGCGAGCTTGGTCTTTTTGTCGCCCTAAGTGCCAAAGTGGCTAAAGCCGACGGACGTGTCGATGAACTCGAAGCGGAACTCGTCAGCAATATGTTCAATGACATCAGTCTCCTCTTCCCCAATCCCGAAGCAACCAAAAAAATGCTCAAAGAGATATTTGATGAGGAGAAAAATGCCCCTCATAATCTCGATCCGGTAGCACAAGCACTCTATAAAGCGTTGGAAAACGATCCGCACAAACGTCAGAAGATGATGGAGTTTCTCGTCAATCTCACCTACATCGACGGAACCCTCAGCCATGCGGAAGAGGAGATGCTTCGTCTCATTTCCAAACACCTCCATTTTGGTGAAGCTGATCTCGCTTCTATGCTTGAGCGTTTCGGTTCTTATCATCGCCATAGCGTCAAAGAGAGCTCGATTGATCAAGCCTATGCGCTCTTAAACCTGAGTGTACAAGCCTCCAACGATGAAGTCAAAAAAGCATACCGTGCCCTCGTGCGTGAATATCACCCCGATATTATCAAATCGCAAGGGGCATCGGACGAATATCTTAAAGAGGCAACCGAAAAAGTGCAAGAGATCAACGCCGCCTACGAGATGATTAAAAAATCACGCGGTATTTAAAACAACAAGGATTTTTATGGAAAAAAAACAACTGCTTAATCTCGGATACTGGATACTCTTTATCGCCATTCTCGGCTACCTCGCCTATTCAAAAGGGTGGATATTCTCTAATTTTGAATCTATTACCCCTAAAGAGGCGCAAGCCCTACTCCAAAGCGGTGAAAAAGTAACCTTACTGGATGTCCGCACCCCCGATGAGTTTACCAAAGAACATATCGAGGGGGCGATCCTTATCCCGTTGCAGACACTGGATAAAAATCTCGCTCTAATCGCCAATGTAAAAAATCAAAAAATACTCGTCTATTGTCACAGCGGAAACCGAAGCGTGAGTGCTTCACGACTCCTTGCCGATAACGGTTTCACCCCCCTCAACATCAGCGGCGGGATCACGGAATGGAAAGCCCAAGGGCTGAGTGTCACGCACTAAAATCATAAAGGGACGACTATGCCATTATCAGAGAACCAAAAACAGATTATTAAACAATCAACCGAGACGTATCGCTCCGAGATCACCCAGATCAACACTTGGATTTACAACGAGGCCGATGATGCTCGATGTGATCAGCTCTATTTGCTTCGTGCGCTCTCTACGATCGAACACGGAGAACGTATCGGACTGTTTGATGAGACACGTAATGATGAGGATCTAGAAGAGATTGCGCATGAAGTCCATCTCCATTTTCCCGAAAAAGATGATGCGGAACTCTTCGATGACCTCTCAATTTTAGAAGATGACGTGAGGGAACGCTATTTCGCAAATACCGCTCACGAGAAACAAGCCATTTTAACGTTGTTGAAGCTTAGTTTTTAATAAACGCCCAAAAAGGCTATACCGAGCTTTTTAATCTCATTTTCTCCATGGTGATGAAGTTCCTTCAGAATATTGACTAAAAAAGACACTTTGAAGACACTTTTTGACTACAATAGCCACCATGAATACTCATCACATAATTAAGCTTTGCGACCGATGCTACTGGGATACCACCACCGAAACCGTAAAATTGCATAATGAAATCATCTCTTTAACGTCAAATATGACAAAAGTTTTGAAACTCTTCATCACCAATTACAATAAACCTATCAGCAGTATTGATATATTTTCGCATATATGGGAAAACTTTGAAGACGAATATAACCCTAGAAATGTCCGTAATTTAATCAGTAACTTACGTAAACGGCTCCCCTGTCTTTCGATCGTCAACTATTACGGCGGAAGCTATATGCTGAAAAAAAATCGTGAAAGTCACCCTCACTTTACCGAAAATTTAATTGATATACTTGACCAAGCTCAAAACGGGATTACGATATCCGATCCCAACCAAAACGATAACCCTGTCGTATACGTGAATCACGCTTTAGCCAATGCTTTCGGATATACCCCCGAAGAGGTGGTCGGGAGAAATTGCCGTTTTTTACATGGGGATGATCGTAATCAACCCCAGCTCGAAGAGATACGTCAAGCGATTAAAGCCCAAAAAGAGGTCACTGTCACCCTTCGCAATTATCATAAGTCAGGTCAGCTCATCTACAGTGAAATAACGATAAGCCCTATTTTCGATAAAAAAACGCAAAAACTAAAATATTATCTTGGGGTACAAAAAGATGTTACCGCTATCCAACAATTAATACAACAGATTAAAGGGATGGTCTAATCGTATGGCAAAAAAGAAACGTCCCACCGATGCGTATAAAAGTTTAACCATTGTCGGAATCGGTGCCAGTGCAGGAGGGTTTGAAGCCCTCTTAAAATTTATCCAAAATATTGAACCTTCCGAGAGTATTGCCTCTGTCATTACACAGCATCTCGACCCCAAACAACCAACTATGTTGGGATCACTGCTCCAAAAATATTCCAAAATCCCTATCATTGAGATTAGCGATGCTATGGAGCCGTTGGGCAATATTATCTATTTTTGCCCCCCAAACTTTGATCTTGTCATCGAAAATAGCCAATTTTTTCTCATGGTTCCACCCCTAAAACCCTACCCTAAACCCTCGGTCAACCGTTTTTTTAAATCACTCGCCTTAGAGAAGAAAGAAAAAGCGATCGGCATTATCTTAAGCGGTACGGGAAGTGACGGAGCCGAGGGGATCGTAGCGATTAAACAAAGCGGCGGAATTGCCCTCGCCCAAAATGAAAAAGCGAAATATTTTTCAATGCCGAAAGCCGCTATCGATACCCAAGCCGTCGATGCGGTACTCCCCCCTGAACTCCTTGCACAAGGGATTATCTACGCCATCGACGATCCCACCTATTTTGATCGTCATTTTGATGTCTTGGACAACATTGACAAAGTTTTCAGCCTACTCAACCAAAAAGGGGAAGTTGATTTCAGCGACTACAAAGAGGCGACCATTCATCGCCGTCTTGAGCGTAGAATCACGGAGACCAAATCGGAAAGTGTGGATGAGTATATCGCTTTGTTGCAACGCTCTCCGGCTGAAATACTGAATCTGAAAAAAGAGCTCCTCATCATCGTCACTTCCTTGTTTCGTGATAAAGAGGCATTTACCGCCATCGACGTCCATTTGGAAAAAATGCTCATCAGCAAACTCGATAATACGGTGCGAATATGGGTTGCAGGATGTGCTACCGGAGACGAAGCCTACTCCATCGCCATTGTCATCACCGAACGACTTGCAAAAATGGGGCTCACTAAAAAGGTGACTATTTTCGCCACCGATGTCAGTGACGAGGCAATCGATGAAGCTCGAAGCAGGAGTTTTAGCGAAGAAGAGATGAGCCACATCGATCCTGAGTTGATTCAACTCTATTTTGTCGAAAAAAATCACCGCTATACCCCTACCAAAGCGATACGGGACATGATCGTCTTCTCCAAACACGATGTGATTAAAGACCCTCCGTTTTTAAATCTTGATCTTGTCAGTTGCCGCAATCTCCTCATCTATTTTAATCCCGACCTTCAACAGCGGGTACAGAGTATTTTTTATTACGCACTGCGCTATCAGGGACTCATGTTTTTAGGTTCCTCTGAAACCATCGGCACATTGACCAATCTCTTTTCAATCATCGATAACAAATATAAAATTTATCGTAAATCCAACGACACCGGAGTTGTCGATATCGAAGCCCTTGCCTATTTTCAAAAAAAAGAGTTTAAACGGGGATCAAAAAAATTACGGGACGAAGTTAACAGTCTGGATGTTAATAGCTCGATTAATGCCGCTGTTACCTCTTTTTTCGCCGTTAACGGGATTGTCGTCGATACCAACGGTACTATTTTATTTTTCAAGGGTGAGAATAAATACATCTCCAATCCGCAAGGGCTTGTCACCAATGATGTCTATCGGCAGACATCTGATTTTTTACGTTTAGACCTACGGGCGACACTCAGTGAAGCAATCCGAAACGAACAAGTTGTCGCTTCTAAAAAAATCCGCATTCTCCCTCTCGCAGATGAGCGCAGCTACGTCATCATCACCGTCTTTCCGTTGGGGCGCAACAAGCTCTCGGAAAACAGTTTTTTTATCACCTTTGATGAAATCAATGAAAAAGAGAGTTCACCGCTTCTCACCTATCAGCCCCAAACCGTAGACGGGTATGATTTCAATATCCTCGAAAATGAACTCTCCGCCCTCAAAGAACGGCTTCAGATTACCATAGAAGAGCTCGAAACGTCCAATGAAGAACTCCAAAGTACCAACGAAGAGCTGCAGTCTACAAATGAAGAACTGCAATCTACGAATGAAGAGCTGGAAACCTCAAATGAGGAGCTTCAAAGTACCAATGAAGAGTTGCGTACCGTCAATGATGAGTTCGAGCATAAGAATAATGAACTAGCTTTTGTCAACGAGGCCCTGAATAAAGTGGTAGAGGTCATTAATACCGACGTGTTGATCTTGGACAAAAATCTCGATCTTTTCCTCCATACCAAAGGGGTTGAGAAGTTTTTTGAGATCAATTACACCAACCGGATCAATCTCAGTGAAATCATTATCCACGAACATTTTCCGATACCGAATCTTTTTGAAAACATTAAAAGTGTCGTACAAAACACCAACGAAGTTCAGTATGACTTGAGTATCGATCACCGGATATACTGGTTCCAAATCAAACGGATCAATCTCTCCAACGACGATTACGGCGTCATCATAAGCTTTACCGACAAAACCGATATTATCCGTAATCAAGAGCTGATGTTCCAGCAGTCCAAACTTGCCAGTATGGGAGAGATGATCGGTAATATCGCCCACCAATGGCGTCAACCTCTCAATACCCTTGCCTTAAATCTTTTCGGAATACAAAAAAAATTCGAAAATGATAGTATCGACGAGAACGCGTTTAACACCTTTGTCGAAGAGTCCCAAAAGAACATTCAGCATATGTCCGCCACCATCGATGATTTTAGAGATTTTTTCAGTCCCAATAAATCGAAAAAGATTTTCTCGCTTCATGATGTCATTGAAAAAACGATCTTTTTTGTCAAAGACACCTTTGATCATCACGGTATCACTATTCAAAACGACCATAAGAATGATGTACAGATTCATGGATTTGAAAATGAATTTGCACAGGTGTTACTCAATATTTTTAACAATTCAAAAGATGCGTTAATCAAAAACAATACCCCGGAGGGGATCATAAAAATCACCTTTGAACAAGAAGCTGAGATTATCAATATTCTCATCACCGATAACGGCGGAGGGGCACCTTCAGAGGTAATTGCAAGGGTATTTGAACCCTATTTTACGACTAAAGAGAAAAAAGAAGGGACAG
>JAGXFM010000035.1 GCA_024637215.1 Sulfuricurvum sp. | reverse complement strand
CTAGGTATACTAACTGATGATACAGAAGGTTGTAACAACATTTTTAGGCTCGTTTTTTCGGGTATGGTCGGAACAATTTTCTGCACTGCACTGAGGGCTCCGATCATCAGAGCAACCAAAGCAAGGTGAATTCCTACCGAAAGGATAAAAGGGTTAGCCGTACGCACATGTTCCAAAAAATTATCAGAGCTTGATTTCGACTTTGGCCGCGGAGCGAAGGGAATCGGTTGTTTTATCCATATGCGCTTTAAATTTTTCAAGTTTCAAAAACTGTGTGATTTCAGCTTTAGCTTTCTCATAAGGAATCACTTTTTCCCCTTGTTTCATTTTGTCTTTATTGGCATCGTAAAACGTTTTTGTTTCTTTATCACTAACAGAAATTTTTTTCATTTGTTGTTTCATCCACATATCAACCGCCAAATCATTTTTAATGGCAGCATACTGTGCTTTAAATTGAGCCGAATTTTGAATACCGCTTTTGAGGACTTGATCTTTAATAAGTGTCTGATTAACTAGCTGATCGATAACCTGACGTTTCATTTTTGGGTCAAGTTTCTCATAGCTCATGCCCGGTGCAGCTTTGGATAAAAAAGTATTTGCATTTCCTGATGTAATCGCTTTACCGTTCACAGTAGCGAGTGTTGTGGGAGCAGCCAAGGCCAACGAAGAGGTTATAACAAGGGAAGCGATTGCTAGGGAAATTTTCATCATAAGGTTCCTTTTGGAAAAGTGTTCAGCTATTATAGTGAGAGTTTGATACGAAAATGTTAATAGAAGAAGAAAAAAGGTTGGTGGACCCTAGCGGGATCGAACCGCTGACCTCGTCGCTGCCAGCGACGCGCTCTCCCAGCTGAGCTAAGGGCCCAAAGATATTGGAGCGCCATTATACGATTAGGGCTCTTAAAAGTCAATGTGAATAAAAAAAGATCACGGTATAAAGTTTTCTTCTTCTTCTGTCGATATAGATAACATGAAAAAGTTAGCCCTAATTATGATATTCAGTATGACAAATGTAGTGTTGAGTGCGGAGGAATATACAATTCAAACGATCAGTGCCAAAAAAGAGGCTTCGATCACTCCCGCTTTTGAAAAAAAGGTGCAAAAAAGCACCCTCCATTCTGAACAGAAAAAAGAGGGTTCGTGCAATGTGGTGACAGTGGGAAAATATACTTCCGTAAAAGCAGCCCACCATGATCTTAAGAAAGCAAAAGCAATCAGTAAAGATGCCTTTGTCCGTCCGATCAACCGAACGACACCGAAAGTATGTGAATCCAAAACAGCTACGCCAAAGGCTACGGTAGAAGCAAAAACTTCTATCGCTCCCTCTTCTGTAAAAAAAGATGAAGCTGTTGCGGCAGTGCATGAAGCAACCAAACCGGTTGCCGTAGTGAGCACTGCTCCAGTTACAAACAGTGCTGTTGTTCAGGAAGTAAAAAGTGAACCGTGCAAGATTCAACCGTGTGAAAATGTTTCAAGCTCACTCTATGTATATGATCGCAATCTTGCCCGAAAAAGTGATATTCACGAAGCAATAGAGTACTATAAAAACTCACCGTATCATACATTCAAGCCTGTGATATCCCAACGCTAAGTGTGCATTTAAGGCTCTCGATTTGCGGCGCTGTAGAGACAATCAAGGTCAATCCCTGTCACTTTTTTCGCTTCAGCATGAAGCGACTCAAATAATTCAGACGGATTTTCTCCGTTTGAGGGGTAACAAACCGCTGCCGAGGAGATAGGTTTTGCAAAGAGCTCTTCCATCATTTTCTCGACCATTCCACATCCGTATTTATCCGTATACGGCATCACAAAAAAGTAATAATGTTCATAATGGACAATTGAATCAGAAGTACGAAGCAACATTTTAAGATTAGCTTCGACTAGTGGTTGTGAAATACCTGAAAAATCGCAAAACATAATGGAAAAACTCTCTGAACGATTTTCATCAAGCCGATCCGATATTCCGATATTGAGATCGATCAGTGATGCAAAATTATAAAACGAAAACATTACTCCTGACATAGTGACTCCTCAAAAAAATGTTCAATTAGTATAGCGTTTATTTACCCAAACTAATAATAGTTTAAATGGAGTACGAGTACACTCACGTTACTAGACAATTATCAAGACGAAATATTTTTGATAAATTAACTTGCGAGGAATTAAACACATATGCTTGAAGAGATTAAAAGCCTTCCTCCTCTACCGATTTCAGTAGTACGTATTCAAGAATTGTGCATGAGCAATGACATCAATATAGATGAACTTTCTCGTGTCATAGAAAATGACCCTATGCTCAGTGCCAATATCTTAAAATCGGTCAATTCCCCTCTCTATGGGATGAGTAAAGAGATATCTTCTATTCCTCAGGCAATCATGCTGTTCGGTATCTCAATGATCCGAGGTTTTGCCGCGGCAAGTGCCATTCAAAAAGTAGTGGTTATAGATTTAAGCCCTTATGGGGCAACCATTGATGAGTTAACAAAAGTATCTTCATTACAAATGGCCCTAGCAAGAGAGTGGTATCGAAACGTAGATAAGTCTATGTTGCCATTGTTACAAAGCAGTGCTTTTTTAATGGAACTGGGAAAGCTTGTCGGTTCATTGAAAATCATCGCATCCGGTAATTTAGAGGCTTTTTTCGGAGAAATTTCTCAGAGGAAACCTCTTGAAGAGGTTGAACAAAATTATCTCGGAGTATGCAGTTATGAAATTGCGGCAACGATGTTTGAACATTGGAACTTTGATGAAGCGCTTATTAATGCTTTGCGAGAAATATCAAATCAAGATACTCAAAATCCTTACGCTCAAGTACTGAGAGTTGTTACAAAAACACTCAATCTGCAAAATACTTTTAGTGAAGAAGGGATATCCTCGGCATTAGGACTCATACAAAAATTCGGACTGAATCGGGCGGCTTTTGAAGAGGCAGTTGCTTCCTTACAACGGTAAATCGAAAAAATAGGCCAATCCATAATAAACACTGTAAAGACCGTAAATTAGAATTGCCAATGCCGCAATACGATTCATAGTCTGACGAAATGCTATCTCTTTGAAAAAGCTAACCGATTGTCCAAGTGCGAGAAGCGTCGGAACCGTGGCAAGACCAAATGCCGCCATAATAAGACCTCCGTCGATAATCGAAGCAGACGCTGCCGCTTTTGCCGCAAAGAAAAAGACAAATCCACAGGGGAAAAATCCGTTCATGACTCCCAATGCAAAAAAACTTCCGATACTCTTACTTTTGATCAGACGGGAAAAAAGAGTTTTAAATAATGCGTTACTCGAAAAACCCCGCTCCAGTGCGTGAATAAGGGACGATACGCCAAACATCCCCAATGCGGTGATAATCATAACAATTCCCGCAAAGATAAAAAGCGCACCATGCATCTCCATTGAGAGCGCGAATAAAGCACCGATAGCGCCAAATATCATCCCGAGAATGATATAAGAGCTAACCCGTCCGATATTATAAGCAGTGTGTCGGATGAGCTGCGCGCTTCGGCTCATAGAATCATCGATTTTGGTAGAGCTGTAGGCGACGATAAACCCCCCACACATCCCAATACAGTGACCGAAACTTCCCGCAAATGCAATCGAGATAATCAACCACCATTCGATACCATGCATAATGTAACCTTTTAGTAAATATCAATAGTTTAAATAATTTTTGTTACAACAGTGTTAAGACTTAACACAAATTTAACAGTTCTATGAAACAATAGCATGAAATTATTTAAAGGATGCGTGAATGAAAAAAGTTCTACTTTCTCTATGTGCATTAGTCGCGATGGCAAGTGCCGATCAACTTGTGAAACTCAACGTTAGCGGTATGACCTGTCCTGCGTGTGTTAAAAATGTAAAAGGGACATTGAATGACGTGAACGGGGTAAAAGAGTCGAGCGTTTATCTCAAAGAGGGCAAAGCGGAAGTAAAAGCCGCAGATAGCACAAAACCTGAGGCAATGTGCGATGCCGTTAAAAAAGCAGGTTATGGTTGCACAGTCGCTAAATAAAATATCTCTGTGCATCGTGGCGACTCATGTCGCTCACGGTTGTTAGTTCCGCATCATCAAACAGTAATGTTTGTTCCCCTATAAAGTCCTGTTTACAATACGCTAACACCAGTTTTGCCGCTAACACTTTATCGTTATCGCTTGCATTGGCTGAGATTAACGAATGGGGACCGAAAAGTTCGGTTGAGATGTGAATAAATTTCTGATTTTTGATCCCCTCAAGTATTTCATTATCTTCGGCATTGCGACCGATGATCAGTTTTGCCCTCTCTGGTAGGCGTAGTTGGCGACCGTATTTTAGAGTCGGGATGTCTTCCACGTTAAAGGTATCGTGAGCGATAAAATCGCGAATTTTATTGGAGAACTTCTCATCGGTGAGGAGACAGCCACCGCCTGGTGCCTCATAATCTTTAAGTCCGAATGACTCAGCAAGTTCCATTTGCCGTTCACGGTTACGTCCGATAATATTTTCAAGTTTTTCACGATCAACCCACCCATTGATTTCAGGAATCGTCGGTTCCAACGCTTTAGCACTCATAGGACGCAAGAGTAATCCGTCACAATTACTAAGATTAAGTACTTTATCAAGTGATTCACGATTTTGGCTCATCGGACGCTGACCCAAAACTTCTCCGCTGATCAGAAAACTCGCCCCCCACTCTTTCATCACCCGTTTGGCCACTTCAAACATTTTCGCATGACAATCAATACAAGGATTGAAGTTTTTACCGTAGCCGTATTTCGGCGTAAAGAGGACTTCGCGGATATATTCATCACGAATATCGATACTCTTAAATTCGGCACCAACTTGTTCACACATATTTTTCATGTGATTTAGTCGATCTTTGGTGGAACCGAATCCGGTATTAATGTTGCACGCAATGACCTCGATCCCTTGATCGAGGATGAGTTTCATGGCAAGAGTCGAATCAAGTCCGCCGCTAAAGAGTGCTATTGCTTTCATGGAGTTCCTTGTTTATGTGAGCGGCACTAACTCGCCCCGTTTAAGGCGTTCGATTTTCTCACGAAATTGACGTATCAAATACGATTTTAGATCGAATGATACCGTATTTTGGGTGGTGAGTTTTTTCAGTTCACGATTATAATGAGAACTCAAGAAGGTAATAAGTTCTGCTTTGAGTCCGTCATCACCCTCCATAACTAAAATTTCTTTATCCATAATGATCTCATTTAACCGCGGATGATTCATCTCCCCATTGATTGCAGCATTAAACTCTACTGTGTGATATTGGAGCATAGAGGAATCGATAAAATCAAGAAGAGAATTTGTTATCTGCGGTCGTTCTATAATTGTTTTAATCAGACTTAATTCCCAGATATCCTGTCCTGATAAAGTTTTCAAAATTGAATGGGCTTTGTGCGAAGTTCCAAGAGAAACTAATTTAGAGCTTACTCCACTGATTTTTGAACCAAGATATCGACTATACTCTTCTTGCATCAGGGGAGATAGTGTTTTTAGAAAACCGGTTGCTTCGTGTAAAGCGGTCTCTTTATCTTTAAAATTTTGCAAATCATATTGCGCGATCATTTCATTTAGAGCAAACTCGATGAAAGGGATAGGACGATGGAGGAGTGCATTAAGCTGCTCGATTTGTCCGCTTTTGATCATATCGGCGGGATCAAGTCCCCCCTCAAACAATATTACTCCTCCGTCAAATCCTGACATACTGAGAAGTTTTGACGCTTTGAATGCGGCGGCACGTCCTGCCTTATCACCGTCATAAGCAACAAAAACTTTCGGTTCCCCCTTACGCAATAGCGGAAGATGCTCAGAAGTAAGTGCCGTTCCGAGCGTTGCAACGGCATGGGTAAATCCCGCTTGATGGAGCATCACAACATCGAGATATCCTTCCGTTACAATGATCTCTCGACGTCGGTAAATCGCTTCACGGGCAAGGTGATAGGCATAAAGAAGGCGTGATTTGTTGAAAATAGCACTTTGGGAAGAGTTGACGTATTTGGCCTGATGCCCCGTAATCGTCCGCCCGCCGAATCCGACGATGGCGCCGCTCGTGGAGTGGATCGGGAACGTGATCCGCTCAATAAAACGGGCAAAAAGCCGTCCGTCATCCCCCCGTCCGATAGCCCCTTGTTCGATCGCTTCGGGGGTTGAGAGTTTGCGTTGCTCTAAGAATCGGAGTGTTTCAGGTGAAGTAGGAGCATATCCGATCTCGAAGCGTTCGATACTGGAGGCGTAAATCCCCCGCTCATGGAGGTAATCCATTGCCGTTTTATTTTGCTCTAAAAGCTTTTGGTACCACTCGTTAAGTGTCTCGAGTAGGTTAGAGCGTTTTTTTTGTTTCGTATCATCGGTGTAATGAAGGGTGAAGTTACTTGAAGCGGCCAGTTTTTCAATCGCTTCAGGGTAATTGAGCTTCTCATACTCCATAACGAACTTGATACTATCCCCGTGTGCGCCGCATCCGAAACAGTGGTAGCTTTGACGTGAGGGGTTGACAACGAAGCTCGGGGACTTCTCATCGTGAAACGGACAGGGAGCTTTAAAACTGCTTCCCGCGCGCTTGAGCTCGACATAGGTGCCGACGATATCGACAATATCAAGTCGGGCTTTGAGAGCCTCAATGGAGTCTTGGGTAATCATAAAGTTATTTTAACCCAATACGCCTAAAGTTATGGTATAATTCGCTTTCAAAATTTTAAATAGAAAGTAGGTGATGTGAATGCCTGGTATCGTTCTTAGACAAGATGATAACTTTGATGCTGCTTATCGCCGTTTCAAGAAACAAACAGATCGTAATCTGATTGTTACTGAAGCCCGTGCTCGTCGTAACCATATTACAGAGACTGAAAAGCGTAAACAGTTCAAAATCAGCGCTCGCAAAAAGATGTTAAAACGTTTGTATATGATGCGACGTTACGAATCTCGCCTGTAATTCCTTGCGCTTCGGCGCTTGGGTTACACCTCTTCCCCTCAATTTTCCCTTCTGTAACAAAACCTTTACTAACCCTATGATAAACTTCGTGTAACAATTTCTGCACAAGGCTACATTATGCTCTTTAGCGCACCCCTTAAAACAAATTCCAAAAAAATTATGCTCTTAGGCTCTGGCGAACTCGGCAAAGAAGTGGCCATCGAGGCACAGCGTTTAGGGATCGAAGTGATCGCGGTAGATCGTTATAAACATGCTCCGGCACACCTCGTTGCAAACCGATCCTATGTGATCAATATGCAAGATCAAGAGGCGGTATTAAAAATTATCCGTAAGGAGAAACCCGATTACATTCTCCCTGAGATCGAAGCAATCAGCATTGATGCACTGTTTGCGGCTGAAGCGGAAGGCTTTTGCGTTATCCCGAATGCCGAAGCGGTCAATAAAACGATGAACCGTAAAAACATCCGCCGTTTCGCGAGCGAAGAGTTAGGTCTTAAAACAAGCCGTTATTATTTCGTGAGTACATATGAGGATATGTGCAGTGCGGCTGACGATGTCGGATTCCCGTGTGTGATTAAACCGGTTATGAGTAGCTCAGGTCACGGGCAAAGTATCGCGCACAGTCCGTTTGATTTAGAAAACTCATGGGAGATTGCCAAAGAGGCACGCGGCGATGCGAGTGAGCTGATCGTCGAGGAGTTTATCCATTTTGATTACGAAATCACGTTGCTCACTGCACGTAACGGGGTAGAAACCGTATTTTGTGAGCCGATCGGACACATCCAAAAAGACGGTGATTACATCTACAGTTGGCAACCGATGGAGATGTCGAAAAAGGCATTGAAACGCTCTCAAAAGATCGCAAAAGCGATTACCGACGGTTTGGGTGGTAAAGGGCTGTTTGGTGTTGAGCTATTTGTGGCGGGAGATGAAGTCTATTTCAGCGAAGTGAGTCCGCGTCCGCATGATACGGGGATGGTGACACTCATTACCCAAAGCCAAAGTGAATTTGCTCTGCATGTAAGAGCGGTGCTTGGATTGCCGTTAGGATTTACCTTCTACGGTGACGGGGCGAGTGCAGCATTTAAATCCACGGTTGAATCGCATGAACCGGTGATCGATGTTGCCGATGAGTTGTTTGACGATAATAGTTTTGTCCGTGTGTTTGGCAAACCTGAAGCGCACGTCGGACGACGCATGGCGGTGGTATTAGTATTTGATAAAGTAAATAAAGCCCTCAAAAAAGCGAAAAAATTGATTAAAAAGATTCAAGACGCATGAATATAACCATACTCGATGCACTAACCTACGGCGATACGTCGTTAGTAGGGTTTGATAATTTAGGTGATGTGACTATCTATCAGACAACTTGTGGGGATGAGACGAAAGCGCGTATCTGTGATGCGGAAGTAATCGTGACCAACAAAGTGGTGATTAGCGATGCCGAAATGGAAGCCGCACCGAAACTCAAACTTATCTGTGTTGCGGCGACGGGGATGAATAACATCGACCATGAGGCGGCGGCACGTCGTGGAATCCGTGTCAAAAATGTAGCGGGGTACTCGACCGATGCGGTAGTTCAGCACACATTTTCAATGTTGTTTTACCTGATGGGGCATAGTCGTTATTACGATGAGTACGTTAAAAGCGGATCATGGCAGCAAGAAGCAGTATTTTCTCATATCGGCCCTTCGTTCAGCGAACTGCGAGGAAAAACGTGGGGGATTATCGGACTGGGCGAGATCGGTCGCTCTGTTGCAAACATTGCCCGCGCGTTCGGTGCTAACGTTTGTTATTACTCAACCTCAGGGAAAAATGAAAATAGTGACTTTGAAAAAACGACACTGAGCCGTTTGATCGAAAACAGTGATATCCTCTCTATCCATGCACCCCTTAACAAATCAACCGAAAATCTGATCTCCCACTCTGAATTGTTGCAGATGAAAGACGGTGCGCTATTGCTCAATCTCGGTCGCGGCGGGATTGTGGATGAAGATGCTCTTTCGGTCATCATAGATGTTAAGCCGATTTTTGTCGGACTCGATGTGTTAGCACGTGAGCCGATGAAAACGCCGCATCCTCTTTTGGCCGTAAAACATCCTGAACGGCTCTATATTACTCCCCATATCGCATGGACATCCCGTGAAGCACGTGAGCGTCTTATCGCCGCTACAATCGAGAATATCAAAACATTTTCAGAAGCGTCGGCAAAATAAGGGCAATCCCCAAAAACAATACCGACGTTACAAATACTTGTACCGTAACGGTGCGAGGGGCGCAATGATAGAGTGAGGCGAGATTAACATTCGCTACCGCTAAGGGGACTAACAACTCCAAAAATAAAATCCCCTTCACGACCCTATCCATCTCTACCATCCCCAATACGACAAATGCGATCACGGGTATCAAAATAAATTTAGTTCCGTTGACCCATGCGCTAAGTCGGAGATTTATCTCTCCGAGTTTAATGCCGTAAAGATAAATCCCAAACAACACGAGTTGCATTGTCATAGAAGCATACGCCCCCATCATCAGTGTTTTATCGACGGCGGGACTTGGAATATATCCGACAAGATTCAAGGCAATAGCTACCAGTGCCGCCCAAAGGACGGGAAGTTTGAGGATATTGAGGAGTGAGTCCTTTACACTGAACTCTCCGCGTGAATAGTAAAACACCCCTATTGTATAGACGACGAAAACGTTGACAAGATTGATGAGGGTAAGATAAGGGACACTCATCTCTCCAAATAGTGCAATTCCCAGCGGAATACCGAGATTTCCCGTATTGCCGATTAACGCCGCGACGGTGGCGATAGAGCGTTCTTTGGGATCATTGAAAAGGAGACGTGCCAGAGGAATCATAAGGAGCAAAGAAACCAATGTAATCCCAAGATAAAGAGCAGGTGCAAAGAGAAGTTCCGTATCGATGGGACGTTTGAGCAATCCCCAAAAGGTGAGAAATATCTGTAAAAAATAGACGCTGAGCAAGGTGATGGTGCGGTCGTCGATTTTCTCTTTGAACGTCCATTTTGCACCGAAACCGATAGCGATAAAGAGGTAAATACCCATAATTGAGAATAAAGTTTGCATAGTTTATTTTATCCTAAAAATTAGTCAATCTTTTTGAGTGTGCGCTAACAATCTATGGGATACAATCGCGATAACAAGGAGTCATTGCATGGCAAAAGTATTGATTATCGGCAGCGGCGGAGCCGGATTAGTGAGCGCACTCTCGGCACATGAGTCGGGTGCGGAAGTGATTATAGCTTCCAAAACACTACCGACACGCTCCCAAACCTCAATGGCACAGGGGGGAATGAACGCTGTTTTAGGGGAAGATGACTCCATCCAAAATCATATTGATGACACCTTTCGTTCATCTGCGGGATTGGGAGATGAAGCACGAATCACTTTTATGTGTGAAAAAGCTCCCGAAGCGATTCGTTGGTGTAATGCTATCGGACTGCCGTTTAGCCGTAATGAATCAGGAGAGATTGCAAGACGCCGGCTGGGGGGAGCGAGTGCGCCCCGTGCTTGTTATGCACAGGACTATACCGGGCTAAAACTTCTGCATACCCTTTACGATCAATGCCTTAAAGCAGGAATTACCTTTAAAAATGAGCGTTTTTTACTGAATTTGATTGTTGATGAAGAGACAAACCGTGTCTTGGGGGCAACTTTTTTGGATATTGAGAGCGGTGACGTAGAAGAGATCCGAGCCGATGCGGTTATTCTCTCTACCGGCGGATACGGCGGACTGTACGGAAAACATTCCACCAACTCAGTTCAGGCTACGGGAGACGGTTTAGCGGCGGCAGTACGTGCTGGGGCAAAGCTCGCCGATATGGAGTTTGTTCAGTTCCATCCGACTGCATTGAAAAACTCTTCGATATTAATCTCTGAGAGTGCACGCGGAGCAGGTGGTTATTTGCTTAATGGAAACAAAGAACGTTTCACCGATGAACTCGCTTCCCGTGACATAGTTGCCCGCGCAATCCACGATGAGATAGCAAGCAGCGGTGCCGTTTATCTGGATATTCGTCATTTGGGAGAAAAATTCATCAACCACGAACTTCCGCAGGAGCGTAAATTAGCGCAAATTTACGAGGGAATCGATCCCGTATATGAACTGATCCCAATCAAACCCTCTGCGCACTACAGCATGGGCGGGATTGAAGTCGATGCGCACTGTATGAGCAGTGTATCAGGATTGTTTGCCGTCGGAGAGTGTGCTAATCATAAAACGCACGGCGCTAACCGTTTGGGAGGCAATTCGTTATTGGAGCTAGTGGTATTTGGTCTTCATTGCGGGGCCAATGCTTCTGAATACGGGGCGAAACACCCTTCTCCTGCACTCGATAACCATCAGTTAGCCAAAGATACAAACTTTGTCCGCGGGGTAATGTATTTTACCAATCAAATTGACTTCTATCAAAAACAAGAGATGTTAGCCAATATCTTCTATAACAATGTTGGACTTATCCGAGATGACATGGGTCTTAAAGCGGTATTAGGGGCGATTCGACAAATGCAGCGTGAGTTACCTTTTATGGGTCCACGCGATAAGTCCAAAACATGTAATACCAATCTGGTAGAATTTATCGAATTCGGAAACAAAATAGAGCTCTCAGAAATTATCGTCGTCAGTGCAATCAGCCGAGTTGAGAGCAGAGGGGCGCATTACCGAATCGATGCCCCTAAACGAAATGACCAAATGTTCGGAGCCCACACAATCACATGGAAAGAGGATGGAGTGCTATGCGCGGATTTTATACAATAAATGAAGATATAAATGATGATTTTGACGACGATGAAGAAGAGAATGAAAGAGAATGGTGCGACTGATGGAGATCAATGTAGTACGTAGTGCTGAGCCTACAGAACAAAGTTATAACGTCGAGTTAGAGAACGTTACCCTTCTTACGGTTTTAAATCATATCAAAACTAAAATCGACCCCACACTAACCTATTCCCACGGATGTCGTAGCGGAGTTTGCGGAAGCTGTGCGGTACGGGTCAATGGACGAGAAGTATTGATGTGTGAATATAAACCCGTAAACGGCGATACGGTAGAACCGATCCGCAATACCCGCGTGATTCGAGATTTAGTTGTTGATTCTTCATCTATCGAACGTTTTAATGCTACCGCTAAAGCGTGGAGTGAAGATTCACTAGAGGGTAATATTTCTGATGAAGAGGCACACCGCATCGAAACACAAAGCGATTGTATTTTATGCGCTTCATGCTACAGCGCTTGTCCCGTATATGCGGTGAATCCAGATTTTATCGGCCCTTTTGCGCTCACTCGCGTTTGGCGTTACGTCAATGATCTACGCGAAACAAACAGTGATGCAAAAATAGCGGCAGTGCAAACCAACGGGATATGGGATTGCACCCTTTGCGGGGAATGTGTCCCCGTCTGTCCTCAAAATATTGCGCCCAAACAAGATATTACGATGCTACGGATGAAATCCTCCATGCTGGGGTATCAAGACCCTAATGCAGGGGTGTCATTTGGAGGAGGGCTTGATTTCGGTAGCCCAATGTTTTAATCCGTTTTCAAATTATAGTTTGGGTGTGTTATACTAACTGTTATAAATAAAAGTTTGTATAGGACAGTAATATGGCATCTGAACACTCTCTCGACATCTCCGCAAAAATTGATCTTCAAGCCTTTAAAGATGCGATTGCCCAATCTGAAAAAGAGGTAATCGGCCGTTATGATTTCAAAGGGGTCACCTATGAGATTAACTACCGTGAAAAAGAGAAACAGCTCATTCTTCTCGCATCCAGTGATAGTAAGCTTGATGCGCTAAAAGATATTGTTATCGGAAAATTGATCAAAAGAGGGCTTTCTTCCAAAGCTCTCAATGAACTCAAAACCGAAGACTCAAGCGGGGGAAGCCGCAAGGCAACCTATAAAATCGTTGATACCATCGATGCCAAAGAGTCAAAAAAGATTCAAGCTGAAATCAAAAATCTAAAAACAAAAGCTTCCGTCGCAATCGAGGGGGAACATATCCGGATTAAATCCAAACAGATTGATGAGCTCCAAAAAATTATGGCGCACATTAAAGCGATGGAGTGGGAAGCTCCTCTCGTTTTTGATAATTTCCGATAAGAACGGCATCTGCAGATTTTGCATAATGCTGCAGAGCAAGTGAAATGATGCTAAAATAAATCCAACGAGGCTTGAGAATTTGGGAGTTTAGATGAAAAAAATGACGATTGCCGATGCTGCAGAGTATTTTAATGTTTCCAAAGAAGCGATTCACAACCGGATACGACGCGGCAGTTTGGACTGTATCGTTGATAACGGGGTAAAGTACGTTGCGGTTGAGTCTGCTAAAAATAATACAGCTACTAACACGGTTAATGATACCCGTTATACCCTCTATATCGAACAAGAGAATGATCGTCTCCGCGAAAAAGTGGATGTTCTCGAAAAAGAGACCTCTCGCCTGCGTGATCAGCGAGAACAGATGCTCATCGACGAACGGATCAAAGTAGAACAGATTTACAAAGAGCGGGATACACAATTACGAAATGTGTTGCACGTCGTTGCCACAAAATTTCTCTCCCACGTCAATACCGATACGGTAATGCAAGAAGCAGAAACACCGGATGCCATCAATGCTGATGTCGTTGATAGTGAAATTGATGAATGGGTATCCCTCAAATCTTTTTTAAAGCTCAAACGTTACAAAGAGAAAGAAAATAAAAAAATAAAAAAACGTTTCGAAGCTTTAGGTGAAACCGATATACGCCTCAGTGTTCGGGAGGGGAAAATCTTTTTAAATCCTTCAGAATATGACTATTCGGATTTGTTGCGCTAAGCGACTACGGATGTGAAACAGGTACGCATTTCCCGACGCTATGATGAAACTCCCCATGAAGTCTATGTCGAAATTGAAAAATGGCTTTTGGACATTGGGGATATTCTCACGTTTGATCTCTTCTCAACAGACGACAAGTTCTCTGATAAATCCTTTTTTTTAGCTCAGAATACCCCTATCAGCTCAAATGACAAAACGGAGATCGAACAGATCCGATCCCTTTACATACGCCAAAGTGATCTCCCCTCCTATAACCGCTTTGTAGATAAGCTGGTGCAAGCCGTTGCACGTAATGAACAAATACCGATTACAAAAAAAGCCGCCGTTATCTATCGACAGGCTTCGGTTATCCTTGATGAAATGTTTGAAAATCCCGAAGAGCTTGAAAATGTTCCGAAATCAAAACAAGTGGTCAACACCTTTGTCAATACAATTTTCAGTGACACCCATGCGATAGAGTCTATGATTAAAATTACCGCTTACGATTACTATACCCATACCCATTCGATTAATGTCTGTATCTATTCTCTGAGTTTGGGATCGTATCTAAAGCTGGATCCTATTACCCTCGAAGAGTTAGGAATGTCGGCATTACTGCATGATTTAGGTAAAAGCAGAGTCAACCCGAACATAACCAATAAAAAAGGGAGACTAACCGACAGCGAGTTTGAAGAGATGAAACACCATCCCCTTTATGGATATACGATTGCGCTCAAAATAGGTATTCGTGATCGCAGTATTCTCGATGGAATACGCCATCATCATGAAAAACTTGACGGAAACGGCTATCCCGATGGGCTTATGGGAAAAAGTATCACCCTCTTTGCCCGAATTATCGGCGTATGCGATGTCTTTGACGCCCTTTCCACACAACGCTCTTATAAAGATAAAATGAGCTCATACGAAACATTACGCCTTATGAAAATATCGATGCAGCACCATCTTGATATGGAGTTGGTCGATGCGTTTATCCGGATGCAGCAACACGATGCTATTTTAACGTCGCTTTGATGTATACCGTTTCTCGGTTCCGGCAGGACGGGTTTGCTGTGCTTTAGCTCGGTTAAGATTATTAAAACAACTTTGACAAATCGCGAATTCAGCATTCGCTGCCAACGGTTTACCGCATGTTTTGCATCGCGGAACAAAATGGCTTTGTTGGAGAGAGTTTTCAATAAAACGATTCAGCTCTCCCCTAAACATCCGTGCTTTCTCGGCATCGACGAAATATTCTCCCATCCGATACGATAACCACAGATAAAGGCTAATCTCTTTTATCCGATCTTCCGCTTCTTGGAGCTCTTCCATCGATAACGCATAATTTCCTAACCGCTGAGGAGGAATATACGCAATCGGTTTTTTCTGCTCCAATGCTCTGACGTATCGTTCAAATGCCGCCATCACAAGCGGTGAAGAAGTTGACAACGGTGCTGTAGCTAGTGTGTATTTGGTCCGCATATCCAGATCGTAGCGATCAACAATAGCGGAAGCTTCCTGCATCGATTCGAGATTAGCGGCGCGAAACGGCCCTTCGAATTTCATATTTAAGACAAAAAAATCGATAATTTCCGAAAGCGATTTTTCTTCCAAAATATTGGAAACCAACATAATGTGATCAAAATTGGCCATGACATTAAACGGTAAAGCAATCGCTGTAATCTCTTTTGTAAAAAGAGAAGAAATGGTTTTGAGAACGTCTCCTGTAAGTGCCCCAACGTACCCTTTTTCACTCAACCCATACCGCCCTGCCCGTCCTGAAATCTGTCGGACTTCTGTTGCGGTGAGATTGCGTTGGTTTTGACCGTCAAATTTATCCGCTTTGGAAAAGAGGAGCGTTTTGATCGGAAGGTTCAGCCCCATACTGATAGCATCGGTAGCAACAAGAATATCGGTCTCCCCTTCACGAAAACGACGCGCCTCTTCTCGACGAACTTCAGGGCTTAGATTACCGTAGATAACACTGGTACGATAGGTTTTAGAGAGCTGTTGTTTAAGTCGAAGCGCGTTGGATCGGGTAAAGGCGATCACCGCTGTTTTAGGTTCTATCGCATCAATCGGCGTAGGAGATTTGAGAAGTTCAAGGGGATTTTTGCGTTCAAACTCGATAATTTCAAGCGGTTCACCCAAATATTCGGCGAGGGCTATGATCGCTTCACGGGCATTCGGTGATCCGGTCATAATGACAGTTTTCGCAGGTGAGCCGATAATCGCATTCGCCCACGCCCATCCTCGATCGCGATCGTCGATCATTTGTACCTCATCAATAACACAGCAATCGACCTCTGTTTCGAAACTGAGCATCTCGATGGTGGAGCTGATATGGGTCGCATCTTCATCAAGGAGTTGCTCCTCTCCGGTGATAAGGGATGCGCTGACCCCATCATC
The DNA here is from genome assembly GCA_024637215.1 of Sulfuricurvum sp. Lineage (GTDB taxonomy): Bacteria > Campylobacterota > Campylobacteria > Campylobacterales > Sulfurimonadaceae > Sulfuricurvum. Next base: position 5,292 of record JAGXFM010000035.1, on the reverse strand, counting down.
ACGAAGCGTCTCATACCCCTCTAACGCTAACAAACGCAACGGTGCGAGATAATATCCCGTTCCCGCCTTTTTGAGCTGTTGAAACGCCGTATACGTTTTACCGCTGTTAGTAGGCCCCGTATGGAAAATAAGACGGCGTCGGAGGGATCGAGCCAAAGGAAAAAGGTTTTTAAAATCACGTACCGTTCGGGCAAGGAGTGCTTGACGCTGCCGTTTTAGAAGCTCGTTCGCATTGCGTTGATCAAAGGCAAACAAAACCTTACGGGTTGTTTTAGAACTGATATGCGGAGTATGTATAAGATAGGGCAGAAGTAACTCATAAACAATCGTATAGAGCTGCTCATCCCCTATCTCCAGAAGTTTTGCACGAGTACGACATTCATGAATCAAATGTTCTAATTCCTCTAAAAATCCCCGTTCAACGTGTAAACTTTGCTCCTCTATCATCGCGCTAACACTAAGTTCCTCTTCATTCCATATCTGGCGGCTTAGCTCTGTGGCATCCAGATGAAGAGATAGAGAGTATTCGAACGGTTCAAGACGGTGGGGAAGATTCAGCTCCTTATCAATCTCGATGATCAAATCATCATTGGTACTGGAAGCAAGCTCGGTATGAAAATGACGGGCCAATACATCCCGCAAAATATCACCGTTTAACATCCCGTAGGTTTGCACAGAAGGAGGGGCACTTTTTAGTGCGGTAATAATCTGCTCTTGGGTGAGATATCGATGCGATCGAAAGTTGAGTGAAGATAAAAACAAATTGATTTGCTCTTGTTTTTGGCGTGTTAGTTCAGATTTAAGTTCTGTTATCTCTGGAACTAAAACTTCTAACGTCTCTTCATGGAGCCTTTTTTCATTAAGCGGAGGCGTTTTAAGGACATGAATTTTGCTAAAACTCTCACCTTCAACATGATACGTTATAGGGGCGTAATACTCTAGCGTATCATCAAAATTGAATTTTCCCTCTAATGCTTTTTCAAGCGCCTCACGTTTGTGGGTATAACGGATGTGTTCCAGTTTGCCGGCAATTTTTTCAAGGGTGATTTTACGGGTACGTATGTCAATAAATGCGGCATGCAATGCGCGGCGTTCATCCGGTGTAATTTCAAAAGCTTCCAAAAATTCATCAATTTTTTCTTCCCGCTCATGCGGCTTCTCTTTGGGCTTTGGATTAGGATAGACTTTCCCTTCATTCTTGAAAAAGGCAACTATCATTTCACGATTATCGGTCTCCCCTTCCGACCAAATTCTCCGAAAAGTTTTAATCAGGGTTGCTTTATCCGTCGTACCGTTAAATATCCCTAATGTGTGGGCGAGAGCGATGAGGACTTCACTTGGTAAGCGCTCAATCCCCTCATCGAATCCTTCATCGCCGAAAAAATAGCGAATAGATTGGTTAAGTTTGATCATTTTTTTCTTTTTCTTTGCCAAACTATGCCACCCGTGCTTTTACTTGAGCTGAAATTTTATCCCATGCGCTCTCTCTGGTCATCTCTAAATCATATTTACTTTGTAGATGAAGCCAAAAATCGGGAGTTGTTCCAAAATAGATCGACAAGCGAAGTGCCGTATCCGCAGTGATAGATCGCTTTTTATTAACGATTTCATTGATGCGTCGCGGTGATACACCGATAGCATTAGCAAGGGCGTTTTGGCTGAGGTTATAGGGCTCCAAAAACTCTTCTTGGAGTATTTCGCCGGGATGGATGGGTGCAGTAGGCATAATCTTTTCTTTCGGTGTAGCTGATTGATGCAACAGTTTAATCCCTATAACGTTAAATGGTAATAAAATGATATTTTTACGTTTTGACAATAAAAATTTTGTCTACTTTTTTGGCAAAAAAAATTTTGTCACAAATCCTTAGCTTATTACAACGATTTTATTGATAAACTTTCGCAAAATTATTGTTAAAGGGGCGGAAATGGTCGATCTCACTGTCGATGAATGGACGCAAGAAGAGTTTTTACGCAACAAAAAAGAGCTTGAAGCGCTTGGCGTTAAAGTGCTACTGGTCGATACGATTCTCAATCCTATTGACGGTGCCGAGACGACCCTGTACGCTCCACCGCTCTTACGCAATGAGCCCGAAGGTAGTGTCTTTGTATTCTACTGTGACAGCGGAAAATCATCAAAAGAGAGATTACGAGAGTTTCGGAGTAAATTTCCAAACCATGCGTGCATAAGTTTACGAGGAGGACGCGGGTATTGGCGCAAGAATTTACGGGTATAACCGAAGCGTTTGATGCGTTTGCCCTTTCGCTTGCTGAGGGGCGTTATTATGATGCACATGAAGATCTGGAACTGTTATGGTATCCTCATCGATTTGAAGATAACGACGAAGTAAGGCTCTGGAAAGGATTTATCAATGCGGCGGTCAGCTTTGAGCTAATAAAGCGGGGTCGCCCGAAACCGTCTGAAATTGCTTGGCAGACTTATCTCAAATATCGGGTAATTTTGGATACTCTTATTACTCCCCATAAAGAACTCTACGTTACAATAGATGCACTTATTCATACGAGGAGAATACAATGTCAGAATTCTTAGAAGCGATGGTATTTCGTCATGCGTGTAAAGTATTTGATGCCGAAAAACAAATTCCCGCCGAGATCTTTGAGTCTATTTTGGACGTGGGCCGTACCTCCCCTTCATCGTTTGGAATGGAGCCGTGGCGGTTAATCGTTATCCGAAAACCTGCTCTGCGTAAAGCACTAAAAAGTGCCTGTTGGAATCAAAATCAGATTACCGAATGTTCCGAATTGGTGATATTTACGACGGATAATGACACCGTGCGAAGCGGTAGTCCGTATGTACGCAAAATGTTTGAACGCCGAGGGCTCCCCTCAGACGCAGTCGATACCTATATGGGTGTTTATAAAAACTATTTGGCTCCGATCGAATGCGATGAAGTGCTGTTGGAGAATTGGACGGCAAAACAATGCTATATTGCCTTGGCAAATATGATGACTTACGCCGCAACACTGAAAATCGACACTTGTCCGATCGAGGGGTTTGATAAAGAGGGGGTCGAAGCGATTTTAGATCTCGAGTACGGTCACAGTATCGCCGTTATCTGTGCATTCGGGTATCGTACAAAAGCTCAAAGCGAGCAAAAACGGCTTGAGATGAAACAGATCGTCGAGTATCGTTAAAGAGGGCAGTATGTTACAAAGAATCGAACATTATGAAGACAAAATGACCTACTACACTGATCTGGCAATGGGGTATGCGACTGAATACGGACTCAAAATTCTTGGAGCACTCCTCATCTTCTTTATCGGGAAGTGGATAGCGCGTAAAATTGTAGCCCTTATGCGTAAAGGGATGGAGAGAACCCGTGTCGATCCGACGCTAATCTCTTTTGCGAGTAATGCCCTTTACGTTGCATTGATTATTATCATTATCGTAACCGCTATCAGTAATATAGGGGTTGAGACCACCTCCTTTGTTGCCGTATTCGGTGCAGCGGGACTCGCTATCGGGCTGGCACTCAAAGACACCCTTGCCAACGTCGGCGCTGCCGTTTTAATTATCTTCTTTCGACCTTTTAAAGTGGGTGATTTTATTGAAGCCTCAGGGGTTATGGGAAATGTTAAATCGATCAACCTTTTTTCAACAACCCTTACGACAACTGATAACCGCTCCATTATTATCCCGAATGGTGCATTGATAGCCGGAAATATCATTAATTACACCGGAAATCTTACGCGTCGCATCGATATGACATTTCAAATTGACTATAAAGATGATTTGAGGGTAGCAAAAGAGGTGGTGATGAATGTTCTTCAATCGCATGAAAAGGTGCTTAAAGAGCCTGAAGCAGTCGTTGCCGTAGGTGCATTAGAACGAGATGGAGTACAACTTATCGTTCGTCCGTGGGTTGCGGTAGATGATTATTGGGATGTTATGTTTGAAATCACCGAATCGGTAAAATTGGAGTTTGATAAACACAAAATCACCGTCCCCTTCCCGCAAATGGACTTACATCTTAAAAAAGAAGATCTCTAACTTCAGCTATTTTTTTTAAATGCAATTGCGGCACCCAATGCTGCAAATGCACCTCCGATAAATAAAAATTCCGGCGTATATTGATAAAGGACTCCGGCCCCTATAGCTCCGACAAATCCTCCCAAACCGTATGAAATACCGAAGAAAAACTGCTGTGAAAGACGACGTGCGCTGTAGAGTTCAAACAGTGTTGCAATAGCGGCGGTATGAAATAGGGCAAAACTAAATGCATGAATACTTTGGGAGGCGAATAAAAGTGGCGTAGAGTCCGGAAACAAAGCGACGATTAGCCAACGAAAGGCTGTGATATACGCTGTAAATTGAAGAAGACGCGATAAGTTTCCCCGCAATAACGGTCCTTGAAAATAGAACATCAAAATCTCAGCAATAACCCCGAAACTCCATAACCATACTGTCGTATTCAAAGAGATACCGTGATCGGTTGTATAAATCGTAAAAAAATTATAAAAAGGGCCGAAACTCACTTGCATAAGAAAAAAGCCGATCCAAAGTGGAACATGGTCCCGTATTGAAAAAAAACAAAGCTTCTCATGCTCTCCGCATTCACTGGAAGAGGCTTTGTTATGCTGCACACCGATCAATACCCCAAAGATAAGGGTAAGCAGAGCCATGACAATCAAAAATCCGATTCCGATATAAGGGGATGTAAGATACCGAACCAATAGCAGTGAAACCGCGATAAAACCGAGTGAACCGAAAAGACGAATCCGTCCGTACTTCTCCCTCCCGATCTGCTCGAGAGCGATCACTTCAATATACGGGAGGATCAGGGCAATACCGATACCGAAAAAAATATTGACCATAAGCAGAGGCCAAAAGAATTCCAACGCAAAATAAAAACCGCATGCACTCAGCCCCATCAGGGCTAATGAGGTAAAAAATGTTTTTTGGCTTAGCTGAAAACCTTTTAGGAATAAAAACGGTATGGCAAATCGTACAAGCGGAGCGGAGGCAAAAATAATTCCGATTTGAATCGGATCGTATCCTATCTCAGAGAGAATTTTCGGGACAAAAATAATGTGTACACCGATAAGGGCAAAATAGAAAAAATAAAAAGAGGCGATTAAAACAGCCACGTTAGGCTTCGCGAATAACGGCAGTACCGCTGATAAGATCATGTAAGGAACGGTTGTCTTTACGAAACAATCCGATAAAAAACCCTACCACGCTGATAAAAGAGAAAAAATAACCGATAAAACGGAGGGAGAGCTTTCCATACGAAGCAGGCTTCATCGTTACGGCATCGACGACGCGAATACGGG
>JAGXFM010000003.1 GCA_024637215.1 Sulfuricurvum sp. | reverse complement strand
CGCAGAAGCACCGCAAACGATGATTTTTGGTTGAACAATTTTGGCAATGTCGAGTACGCGATCATAATTGATACGACCGTCAAGCTCTACTCCGTAAGAGAAACTGTGATAGTTTTTACCCGAGAAGCTTACTTTTGAACCGTGTGTCAAGTGTCCGCCGTGGCTGAGATCCATACCGAGAAGTTTATCTCCCGCTTGAAGTAATGCAGCATAGACTGCACCATTTGCCGATGAACCTGAATGGGGTTGTACGTTGGCAAAGTTACATCCGAATAGCTCACATGCGCGATCAATAGCCAGTTGCTCAACACCGTCTGCGTATTCGCATCCGCCGTAGTAACGTTTAGCAGGATAGCCTTCCGCGTATTTGTTGGTAAATACAGAACCCATCGCTTCCATAACGGCAGGGAGGGTAAAGTTTTCAGACGCGATCATCTCCAAATGGTCGGTTTGACGTTCAAGCTCTTGCTCACATAGGGCGTAAATTTCGTTGTCGTATTCTTTGAGGAAACTCATTCTTCTTCTCCGTGGTTGGTTTGGTTGTTGTGGTGCGGTTTCATAGCCGGGAAGAGCAATACATCCCGAATTGAGTGTTGGTTGGTGAGCATCATGACGAGACGGTCGATTCCGATCCCCTGACCCGCCGTTGGTGCCATTCCGTAGCTCAGCGCGGTAACGAAATCTTCGTCCATCTCATGCGCTTCATCATCACCGGAATCTTTAGCTGCCATTTGCCCCTCAAAACGTTGTAATTGATCGATCGGATCGTTAAGTTCGCTGAAAGCGTTGGCGATTTCACGTCCGGCGATGAACAGCTCGAAACGATCGGTGAGTTCAGGACGCTCATCATTGCGGCGCGCAAGGGGTGATATCTCAACCGGATAGTGGGTGATAAAAGTTGGATTGATCAGTTTTGCTTCGACAAACTCATCAAACAGCTCCCCTTGAAGCTGTCCGAGATTCATGGCCGCATTGGCTTCGAGATTTTTCGATTTCAAAAAGGCTAAAATAGCCTCTTTATCGTTAACGATAGCTTCGGGTACTCCACCGATAACACTAAGACTTTGAATTAGCTCAATTTCGGTGAATTGATCGAAGTCGACTTCCAATTCGCCGTAAGGGAGACGTTTCGGAAGATCAAGATGGTCAAAAAGATACTCGAAATACTCTTTCGTAATGACGATCAAATCTTTATAGGTTTTGAATGCCCAGTAAAACTCGATAGAGGTGAACTCAGGATTATGGGTCGCATCCATCCCCTCATTACGAAAGTTGCGGTTAATTTCAAATACTGCTTCAAATCCCCCGACGATGAGGCGTTTGAGGTAGAGTTCAGGGGCAATCCGTAAAAAACGATCAATACCGAGAGCATTGTGATGGGTGACAAACGGTTTGGCATTCGCACCTCCCGCGATCGGATGCATCATCGGTGTTTCCACTTCCAAGAACCCTTTGTCTTCGAAAAATCGGCGGGTAAGGCTGATCACTTTCGAGCGGATATGAAATGTTTTACGCACTTCCGAATTCATAATAAGATCAAGATAACGTTGACGATAGCGCATCTCTTTGTCGACAATGCCGTGAAATTTTTCAGGGAGCGGAGAGATTGCTTTGGTGAGAATAGTGAGCTTATCGGCATGGAGCGAAAGCTCTCCGTGTTGGGTTACAAACGGATAGCCGCTTACCTCGATGATATCGCCCACTTCGATCAATTTTTTAAAGACATCGTTGTAAAAATTTTCAGGAAGATTATCACGCGCAACGTAGATTTGGAGCATGCCGCTTTCGTCTTCGATTTTAACAAAACTCGCTTTTCCCATCAGACGATAAAGTTTGATCCGTCCGGCAACCGTGTAGTGACGGTTTTCATTTCGTTTTTCTTCACTTTGGAATAAATCTGAGTTGACGTTATGAAACTTGTCAATGGTCGTATTTCGGCATGAGTTGTTGGCATAAGGATCGATACCGAGTGCTTTTAATGCCTCGGCTTTTTCGATTCGTTGTTGTACGTATTGGTTTTCGAATGTCAATGGGGTTCCTCTCGTAACTATAGAATTATTTTTTAGGCTTATTTTGACAATTTTTACAGATACCGTAAATCTGCATGGAATGTTCTTTCATTACAAATCCCAGCGCTTCGGTAATCTCACGTTGACGCTGCTCGATTTGCTCATCTACAAATTCAGTAATGCTTCCGCATTGGGTACAGATAATATGATCATGATGGTCTTTGGCACCAAGTTCATACTTTTTACCTTGCGCACCGAAAGAGAGCGACGTCACCATTTCAGAACTCTCAAGCAAGGATAAAGTACGATAAACGGTAGCAATACCGGTATTGAGTTCAGGATGCTTTTGTTGAATCAGATGGTGCAAACCCTCGGGTGTAAGGTGTTCATCGGAACTATAAAGCATCTCTAAAATGACTTCACGTTGAATCGTGAATTTCAGTCCGTTGACCTTTAGAAGTTGTTTAAAATCACTTAATAATTTATTGTACTCAACGGTTCGTTCCGTAAAATCGGTATAGGAATTCATCGTTTAGTTTTCCTTTGCAGAGGTATTGGTATCTGTCTCGTTCTCATCATCGATGAAGGATGTGACATCATCTGTTTCAATGTGCAAAATAAAATTTCCGGTCGCAAACATTGGTTCATAAAAAAAACTGTCGGCCATTTTTTCTTCAAAGTTTTCTCGGATCGCCGTAACGCTGAACAGCGCATAAACGATAATAGAGATAATAAAGAAGAATTTACTGCTTCCGACGACAAAACCCAGTACGCGATCCAATGGCCCTAAGCCGCTTAGGGCCGTGAGTTTTTTAAACCCTGTTCCCAGCCAGATCATAAGGAGCCAAAAAATGCCCAACGCGAAAATAAATCCGACGAGATTCACGGCGGTAGCGCTCTCAAAATGAAAGAGAATATCGCTTAAAAACTTTCCGATAATACCGCCGATATGTGAAGCGACAAAGACGCCCCCGACGATTCCTGCTAATCCGAATATTTCCTTTGAAAAGCCGTTTAAAAGCCCTTTTAGACCCAATAAAAGGATAACGGATCCAACCGCAACATCAAAATAATTCATATCCATTATAACTCCACTTCTAAACGGTCTTTACCATTGTTTTTAGCTCTATACAAAGCTGTATCTGAACGCTCGATAATGGTATCAATCGTATCTTTTTCTTTAATCTTGGTCATTCCGATACTCAGAGTAACCGTAATTTGTTGGTTCTGAAACAAAGGTTTGTTGTTACGGCAAAGCATCAAGAGCCGCTCTGCTACCATGCGTGCCCCTTCCATATCCGTTCGATTAAGCAAAATGATAAACTCTTCCCCTCCGAACCGGTATACTCGATCTCCATCGCGGAGTGCCTTTTTAAAGAGTTTGGCTAAAAATATCAGTACTTTATCCCCTGCAATATGGCCGAATTTATCATTGATAAGTTTGAAATTATCGACATCTACCATAAGGGCGAAAATTTCAAAGTTTAGCTGCTCTTTTTCTAAAAGGGTGCGAATGTGTTCATGCAGAGCATAACGGTTATAGGTTTTTGTCAAAGGATCAAGTGAAGTTTTGATCTCCAACGTTTTTACTTGCTCTAAGAGGGTATAAATGACCTCATTGGCCCGTGAGACTTCGTCGCTGAGATGGGCCTGAATATCCGAGAATTTTTCATTGATTTTATCAAAGCTTATAAGCGGTTCTGCACTGCTTTGTTCTAATAAATCCGCTTGTTTTTCCGTGATTTTCCCTATTTTTTCATTAGTAACTGCGTAAGAATCGATACTTTTCATCGCCAACTCTTTGTACTGATCCAAAGAGGTATCTCGATAAGCAAGCAAATCGATAGTTCCGGAGGAATAGGCTTCTAGTACTTCATGCGTTGCCGTAGCGACCAATTCAGCAAATTCTGCAGGCTCAATCGTTGCCTGACGATTGGCAAGTGATTCCAAATGGATAGAGAGTTCTTTACAGAAGTGAAATAAAAAAGGGTTGATTTGATTTTTTTCCACCACTAACCTTTACTGATTCTGACATTCAAAAAGTGCCTCTTAGTTAGGGAAAAAGGGCAAAAATGAGAGTCGCTAAAATTAATGCCATTATACTTTTTCAAACATAAATCTAACTTTTGCTTTTTTCAATCAGTCCCGATTTAGGATAAAAGGATAAAATTCGTCCATTAACAATAAGGTGCGAGAGCACGCAGGAGACGATATGAGCACATGGAGCCGATCAAGCTGGAGAGAAAAACCGATAAAACAACAGCCGACGTATCCCGATACGGCAGTTTTAGAACAAATCGAGTCACAGCTTCGTAATTATCCACCTCTTGTGTTTGCAGGTGAAGCACGAACCCTTAAAAAAAACCTTGCCGATGTGTGTGAGGGGAAAGCCTTTTTACTCCAAGGTGGGGATTGCGCTGAGAGCTTTTCAGAATTTCATGCCCTCAATATTCGAGATACTTTTAAAGTTATTATGCAGATGGCGGTAGTGATGACTTTCGCCGGAGGCGTTCCGGTCGTAAAAGTGGGTCGCCTCGGCGGACAGTTTGCCAAACCCCGTTCATCCGATATGGAGACAATTGAGGGAGTGAGTCTTCCAAGCTATCGCGGAGATATCATTAACGGAGTTGAGTTCAATGAATCTGCCCGTATTCCCGATCCGAACCGTATGGTTCAAGCCTACAATCAGTCTGCAGCTACATTGAATCTTCTTCGTGCATTTGCATCGGGCGGTTTTGCAGATTTGCATCAAGTACATGCATGGAACTTAGGTTTTGTCGGACAAAATGAAATGACGAAAAAATACGATGAACTCTCTCGACAAATCGATGATTCCCTCCGCTTTATGGCGGCATGCGGTATTACGTCAGATAATTATCGTACCTTGCGGGAGACCGATTTTTATACCTCTCATGAAGCTTTATTGCTCAACTATGAAGAGGCGTTTACACGTCAAGATTCACTTACGGGTGAGTGGTATGATGTTTCGTCGCATATGCTTTGGATCGGTGATCGTACACGTCAACTTGACGGCGCACACGTTGAATTTATGCGCGGTATCAATAACCCTATAGGGATTAAGGCGGGACCGTCAATGGATCCGGATGATTTAATACGTTTGTGTGATGTGCTTAACCCTAATAATGAAGCGGGACGTTTAAACGTGATTGTCCGTATGGGAGCCGATAAGGTTGCCGATGGTATGCCTGCGCTGATTCGTGCGATAGAGAGAGAAGGGAAAAAAGTATTGTGGAGTTGTGATCCGATGCACGGCAATACGATTACCAGTAACGGCTATAAAACCCGTCCTGTCAGTTCAGTTTTGCAAGAGATGAAGCAATTCTTCCAAGTTCACAAAGCGGAAGGGACTTATGCCGGGGGTGTTCACTTGGAAATGACGGGAAAAAACGTTACCGAGTGCTTGGGGGGATCGTTTGAGATCACTTCAGAAAATTTAAAAAGCCGTTACCATACGCACTGTGATCCGCGTCTTAATGCCGATCAGTCGTTAGAGTTGGCATTTTTAATCGCCGATACCCTAAAAGAAGCGCATCGTTAGAATTAGTTCTTTTGACATTCGGGGCAAACTCCCGAAATCACAATCGATATATCTTCCGCTTTATACTGACTCATCTCTATCGATTTTTGTAGGATGGAATGGGGATCGTAATCAATATCCTTAAGTGTTCCGCATGATTTGCACATAATGTGGGCATGGGCTTCTTTTTCAATCTCATATTTTGTTTTTTGTCCTGCAATTTTGACTTCCCGTATAAGGCTCACGTTCAACATCGTATTGACATTTTTATACAAAGTAGCCAATGAAATAGAGGTGAATTTTTCTCGAATCGCTTGATACAGTTCTTCGATACTGATATGCCCGGCAGTGTGCATCAGCTGAATAATAGCCAATCTTTGCGGAGTCGCTTTGAGTTGATGAGATTTAAGTAAATGTTCATGTTTCATAATGGGTAATTATAAACTATAAAGGGATGCAACTTTCATAAAAAAGAGGAGAAGCGCGGAGTTTTGAAATAAATTTTAAGATTTCAACCTAACAAGGGGCGATTTACATCGCTCCAAGGATACGAAGCAATTCGTCCGGTTTGTTGGAATACTGCAACGCCGTCTCTTTATTGACCAGTTTTTTACGTAAAAACTCAACGATTTCTTGAGTCTGAGTCGTCATATTCGTCTCTTGTTGGTTGAGCTGCATTTGAGAGTAAAGCTGATGTACCTTATCTTCACGAATAAGATTGGCGATGGCAGGGTTTGTAATCATAATCTCTTGCGCGGCAACACGTCCTCCGCCGATTTTCGGCAAAAGAGCCTGTGAAATAACGGCAATGAGTGAAGTGGAGAGCTGTGCACGAACTTGAGGCTGCTCATCTCCGGAAAAGACATCTATGATACGGTTGATGGTTTGCGGCGCAGAATTGGTGTGCAGCGTTCCAAAGACCAAGTGTCCTGTCTCTGCTGCGGTAAGTGCAGCGGAAATGGTTTCGCGATCCCGCATCTCCCCGATTAGGATAACGTCAGGGTCTTCACGCAACGCGTATTTAAGTGCTGCCGAGAAACTTTTCGTATCGGTTCCGACATTACGGTGAGAAAAAAGGGATTTTTTATTGGTATGGACAAATTCGACCGGATCTTCAACGGTAATGATATGACGTGCTTCGGTTAGATTGATCTCATTAAGCATAGCGGCAAGGGTAGTAGATTTACCGCTCCCGGTCGGCCCTGTAACAAGGATAAGCCCTTTTTCTCGCTTTATAAGCTCTTTAAATATTTTTTTTGCATTCAAATCATCGAGAGAGGGGATGGTGACGGGGATGATACGAAAGGCACAAGCCAGATCGTCCATGGTTTTATAATAGTTTGCGCGAAAGCGGCCGACATCGGGAATGACAATCGAGAAATCGAGTTCATTATTCTCTTCAAATGCTTTTTTTTGTTTTTCGGTAAGAAGAGAATACCCCATCTCCTCAATAATACGCCCATCCAGTATCGGCAGGTTAAGTGCGACAAGTCTGCCGTCAATGCGAATTTGCGGTTCAGATCGACTGACAAGGTGCAAGTCAGACGCTTTATAGGCGACAACACTTTTGAGAAGCTTATAGATATCCAATGCGGTACTCATGAATGAAAGATCCCTTGATAGTGAGATTCATCGTAGCCGACGATCACTTTATCTTTATATTCTATTACAGGGCGCTTTATGAGGAGATTATGGGTGCTCATCCACTCAATTTTACCCGTATCGTCCAAGTCGCGGTTTTTAAGTTCTAACGTACGGTAGGTGGTCCCTTTGGTGTTCAACAAAATAGACAGCGGAGAGTGGTGTGCCCAAATTTCAATTTTTTCACGGGATACGGGAGATGTTTTAAAATCATGAAAAGTGTACTCAATAGCGTGAGCATCAAGAAAACGGAGCGCTTTTTGGACACTGCCGCAACTTTTAATCCCGTAAATATGTGTCATCGTTTACTCGATAATCTTAGGTACGATAAAAAAGTGCTCTTGAGAATGGGGGGCATGAGCTAAAATATCGTCGTTTATGGCTTGATCAACATTTCCGATATCTTCACGAAGAGCGGTTGATGCATCGGACATGGCAAAGGTTGCATCTACCCCATCCGTAGAGAGTTCCGAGAGATTATCGACAAAGGATACGATTTCGCTGAGCTGTTCAATCATCTCTGCTCGATGGGCTTGCGGGATTTGGAGATAGGAGAGTTTTTCTAATCGTTGTAAGAGAGCTTCATCAATTTGCATGGTTAACCTAAGTTGTGATAAATTTATGAAAATAATTGTACCCAAAAAATAGGTTTACAAAACTTTAACATAGGGTAAGATATTATTGCTCTAATTAATGATTGTAAATGACAGGAGACGTTTTGAGTCTAAAAGAGAATATGGAAGCCATTAAAGAAGAATTGAGTTCTGAAGAGAAGTTTTTCGAAAGCGCCGTTCGTACGGAACGTTTTGTCAAGCGGTATCAAAAACCTTTAATTGCCGCGGTAGCTGTTTCGTTATTAGCAGTAGTCGGGGCAATAGGGTATCAAGCCTATACCAATGCAAAAATTGAGAGTTCAAACACGGCGTTTAATCTCCTCATGGTGAATCCGACGGATACAAAAGCAGAACAAACGTTGAAAAATGATAATCCTGAATTATACGATTTATGGAAGCTTTCTCGAGGTATTGCTCAAAACGATGTAACCCTTCTTGAGGGATTGAAAAGTTCTGAAACTTTCGGTGTCTCTGATATCGCCTCGTATGAAGCCGCCGCGATTAAAGGCGACATTCAATCTTTGGAAGAGTACACTAAAAAACAAGGTGCTCTTTATAAAGATTTAGCGTTACTTGAACTCGCAATCAGTGCGATTGAAAAAGGTGATGTGAAAACAGCACATCAAAAACTTGCCTTAATCAGTGAAGAGTCACCTCTTTACCAAGTTGCCGGGGCACTTTCGCATTATGGAGTAAAAGAATGAAATTAACGACAATCGCTCTATCCATCGGCGCAGTTTTACTGTTAAGCGGATGTTCTCAAAAAGAGGTTTATAAACCTGAAAATGTAAAAGGTGAATGGCGTAATGCAGGGCACTTAAGTGCCTCAATCACCCAAACGACACAAACAGCCGCTTTACTCGATAACGGTCATTTATTGACAAAAGATGGGGAAAGAAATATTAAAATCCCTGAAGAGTATCGTCTTCTCAATGCTAACGATGCATGGGTCATTACCGAGAGTCCAGAAGGAGACCTGGTTCTTTTTCCGGAGGATGGTAGCGATGCTAAAGTAACTTTTGAATTTAAGCGCCAAATTGCTGCCGCAAGTATCCAAGACGATATCGTAGCCGTATTATTCGGCAACAACGAAATGGCACTCTATTCGCTTGAGAGTAAAAAACTTCTTTTTAAAGAGCGTGCAAATGCCCCGATTGCCGTTGACTCCCGTATCGCCAACCCCTATTTTATAAAAGAGTTGGTATTGTTTTTAACCCTGGATGGCAAAATCGTTATCGTTAACTCTGAGTTAAAACAGGTATTACGTTCGGTCGTTGTAAGTTCGGATGAGTACTTTAACAATATCACCTATTTAAACGTTATCGATAATCATCTTGTCGCTTCAACCGGGACGGCAGTTTTGGCACTCTCTCAAAAAGAGGCGCGTGAAAAATATGAGATTCGTAATATTGCTTACACCGCAGAGGGTATTTGGTTGACGACTAAGCAAGGTGAAGTTATCGCTTTAAGCCCGACATTGCAGTTCAAAGCAAAGAAAAAATTTCCGTTCGCCCATTTTGTCGGTATCAGTGTCCAAAATGACCGTGTTTATGTTTTGGAACAAGAAGGTTATATGATGGCGTTAACCAAAAACCTTTTGGCGTATGATATTTATGATGTCGATATGGACAGCGATAACAAAATTTTTGTAGGAGACGGACGTTTTTATTTTGACGACCGCTATATCAATATCAAATAATGTCGAAAGAGCTTGAGGCTTTTATCGAATACATTACCGTCATCAAAGCACTTAGCCCTCGAACTATTGAGGCCTATCGCTATGATTTGAGCGAGATTGAAAAAAATACAGATAAAAGTCTTGTCGAAATTGATTCGAAAACTCTATTCCATATCCTAGGAACGGTGAGCAACAAACGAACGCTTAACCGTAAACTCTCCGCTTTTAACTCTTTCTTGGATTTTTGTCACCGTCACCGATACGATTCTGCTTCGTCCAAATTTTCCTTATCCAAAGTACCGAAAAATTTACCTAAATATTTGACATTTGAGACGATTCAAGAAGGTCTTGGAAGGGTTGATCGAAGTGAATGGATCGGGCTTCGTGACTATGCCATGATCCTTTTCCTTTATGCAACAGGGGTACGTATAAGTGAATGTCTTGCGGTAGAAGAGGGTGATATTGAGGGGGAGTGGCTTCGTATACGTCACGGGAAAGGGGAGAAAGAGCGTTATGTCCCCATTGCCAATGAAGCTTTAATCGCCCTTAGAAAGTATCAAGATGCATCCCCTTATACTAATCGTCCGACACTTTGGCTTAATTATCGTGGAGAGAGCCTCAGCCGTGTCTCTGCTTTTAAAATGACCCAAAA
The DNA here is from genome assembly GCA_024637215.1 of Sulfuricurvum sp. Classification (GTDB taxonomy): domain Bacteria; phylum Campylobacterota; class Campylobacteria; order Campylobacterales; family Sulfurimonadaceae; genus Sulfuricurvum. Next base: position 34,259 of record JAGXFM010000003.1, on the reverse strand, counting down.
ATATTTGGGTGTATCACCGCATGCTCTGCGTCACTCCTACGCAACGGCGCTGATTTTGGGAGGGGCTGATTTGCGTGTTGTGCAAGAGCTTCTGGGGCATGCGTCGCTATTGACGACGCAGATATACACCCATGTACAAAAACATAATCTGCAAGAGACCGTATTTAAACATCACCCTATGTCAAAATCTTGATTTTAATCAAGAAAATATCCGATGAATCCCGTTATGATCCTTGGTAAAAAAGGATCACACATGGATCAGGCCTCATTTTTAGCTGACATTATCTACGGAGAGACGCAACCGGTCATTACTCCTCTGATTACAAACGATTTTACGAAAGAGATTCGGATTGTTTTTCGTGCAGGACAATCGATGAAAGCCCATAAAACATCGTTTCCGATTACCGTGATGATTGTGCAGGGGTGTATTGATTTTAGGGTTGCAGAGGAGCGTTACGAATTGATGGCAGGTGATGTTGTTGCACTTGAAGGTAATGTAATGCATGAATTAAATGCGACTGAATCTTCTATTGTCCGCCTTAGTCTTCATAAAGCTGACAGTGTTGCACGGGTGAACGGGGTACTTAAGCTATAATACCCTCATGATATTATGCGACATCGGCAATACCTCGGTTGATTTGTTCATGGATGGTAAACGCTCCAAGCTTCGTGCCGTTGATTTTGACCCAGCAGTATTTCAGGAGGATGTTTATTACGTTAGCGTCAACGCTACTTTGAATGAACGTATCCGAGATTATCCGAATTGGCACGATGTGCGAGCATTCATCGATGAAGATAAATACTACCCCACGATGGGGATCGACCGCATCATGGTGTGCGAAGCGGTAGAGGACGGAGTCATCGTCGATGCGGGAAGTGCTATCACGGTTGATGTAATGAATCAGGGTGTGTATCAGGGCGGTTTTATCGCTTTAGGGATCAAAGCGGCCCAAGAGGCATATGCGAGGCTCTCTCCTGCGCTGGAGGTATCATTTAACTTTGAGGTAGATTTAGCTAAAATGGCAAAAAATACCCCTGATTCCCTTACGGTCGGTTTTCTGGCTCCTTTGATCTTGAAAATCGAGAGTTTAGGAAAGCCCATTTATATGAGCGGCGGAGATGCACGGCTGTTGTCCCGTTTTTTTGGCGAGACAACGGTGGATGAAGATTTAATCTTCATAGGGATGAAAAAGTTGATTGAAAAAGGTGTTAAATGCTAAGTGTCGCACTCCCAAAAGGGCGAATTGCCGAAGATACGTTGGAGATTTTTGAAACGATCTTCGGCAGCAGTTTTAAATTTGATGATCGTAAATTGATTTTAGAGACGGAAAATTTTAAATTTTTGCTGGTGCGTAACCAAGACGTTGCCACCTATGTCTACCACCAAGCGGCCGATATCGGGGTTGTAGGTCTCGATACCCTAGAAGAGCAGGGGTTGGATGTTATCCGCTTGCTTGACTTGCAAAAAGGAAAATGCCGTGTCGCTATCGGGATGCGTGCAGGAGAGAAACCTGATTTTACGAAAAGTGAGATTAAGGTCGCGACCAAAATGGTGAATATCACTAAACGCTATTTTGCGGAGCGTGCGGTAGCGGCGGATATCATTAAACTTTACGGTTCAATCGAACTCGCACCCCTTGTAGGATTGGCCGATATGATCGTTGACGTCGTTGAAACGGGAAGTACGATGAAACAAAATGGATTGGAAGTTGTTGAAACGATTATGGAATCGACGACCCATCTCATTGCCAATAAAAATAGTTTTTTTGAGAAAAAAAGTGAAATACTTGATCTTTATGAAAGAATTAATACCCTTTTATACGGCAAAAAATAGAATAATTCACTATTGATTAACAATAGTACTTTACAATTGCGTGTAATAAATAACGCTAAAAGGACGATTATGTCATCTAAATATTCAACACATTTTACACTGGCACTTTTGTTTGCAGGGTCTGCGCTCATGGCGGAGAGTTTCTCGACGACAGAGTATGTTTCGGTTATAAAATCAACTCCGATTTACTCTACAATCCAAGAAGAAATACCGCAAGAGAGATGTTATGACGTTAAAGAAGAGGTTAAAAGCGGTATTGCGGTGAACGATATCGTCGGCGCGGTAGCCGGAGGGGCACTGGGTGGCGTCATAGGACACCAAATCGGCGGTGGTAGCGGCAAGACGGTTGCTACCGTCGGAGGTGCCGTATTGGGAACGATTGCCGGACAAAAAGCGGCAAGCACCTATGGAAGCGGCAACGGCAATCCTACGTATCAAGTTATCCGAAAATGTGAGACGGTTAAAACGTATAAGACGCGTCAAGTCCTCAGCGGATATCAAAATATTGCCAAAGTTAAAGGTAAAGAGATCAGTGTTGAGAGTGATACTCCTCTTAAACAAATCCCCGTTACGGCAACATACAGTTATTAATCCTTCCTCTCCCTTTTTTTGGGAGAAAATTTCCTTTTTATTACCCTCTTTTCAACGATAATCTGTTAGAATCAATCATGATATAAATTTTCTACAAGAACAGGAGCTTTTATGGCACTTAAAGTGGCAATTAACGGAACGGGCAGAATTGGAATTATCGTGGCAAAAATTATTGCAGAACGGAGTGATATCGAGCTGGTAGCGTTAAACACCACGTCAAAACCTGAAATGTTGGAATATTTGCTTAAATTCGACAGTGTACATCGCGGTATTGACGCAAAAATCATTGATGAAAATACGATTGCTATCGGCGGTAAAAATGTCCGTATGTTTCGTGAGAGAGATATTGACAAAGTAGACTTCGGCAGTGTCGGTGCAGAAGTCGTCATCGAGTGTACCGGCGTATTTATCGATACGGAAAGTTGCCAGCGTCATCTTAAAAACGGCGTCCGAAAAGTTGTTATCTCTGCACCCGCTAAAGATGAGACTCCAACGTATGTAATCGGGGTCAATTCTCATGAGTATAAAGGGGAAGCGATCATTTCGAATGCGAGTTGTACCACGAACTGTTTGGGACCGATTTGTAAAGTTCTTGATGATGCATTCGGGATTGAAAACGGCCTGATGACGACGATCCACTCGTATACGAACGACCAAAATGTTTTGGATGTCAAACACGCTAAAGATCCTCGTCGTGCACGTGCCGCAGCGCTTAATATGATCCCTACCTCTACGGGAGCGGCGAAAGCGATCGGTAAAGTTATGCCAAAATTGCTCGGAAAACTCAACGGCTACGCGATGCGTGTACCGACTCCTGATGTTTCGGTAGTCGACTTGACCGTTAATTTGAGCAAAGCAGTTACCAAAGAGGATATTAATGCCGCATTCACTTCAGCAGCAGCCGGAGCTTTTAGAGGGCTTATCGAAGTGGATAACGACAAACGTGTTTCATCTGATTTTATCGGTTCAACCTACAGTTCAACCTATGTGCCTGATATGACCAGTGTCGTAGACGGTACAACGGTTAAAGTATTGGCGTGGTATGACAACGAGTGGGGTTACAGCAGTCGACTTGTTGATATGACGGTTCTCATCGGAACACATTAATGCTTCGGTATACGAACCACTTCGATACCAAATCGCTTGACCCTTTTACCCTTGAAAAAGGGTTTGAGGCGGTTCACTATGAAGCCGCTTCGGGAGAGGTCGGTTACTATCACCTTCCGCTTGCGTCACAACCTTTGGTTGAAGAGCTTAAAACACTGTATCAGACTATTGACCGCCGTTTTAATACCATCGCCATCATTGGAATCGGTGGATCTTCACTGGGAATCAAAGCAATTGAGAGATTGTTACGTTCCAGCACTCCTAATGCTAAAAAACTCATTTATCTCGAGAATTCAGACCCTATCAGTATTATGAGCGAGATAAAACAAATTGATAAGTTCCGTACCCTTTTTATCGTCATATCAAAATCGGGCGGAACGGTGGAAACCCTTTCCATCTTTAAACGTCTTATCGTAAGTTTTGAATTAACGCTCGAAAATTCAGATCAAATCTATATTGTGAGTGATGAATCTTCCATTCTTGCACGTTTTGCCGACGACCACCATCTTCGCCGTTTTGTGATCCCGAGCAATGTCGGTGGACGCTTTTCGGTTTTAAGTGCCGTTGGAATGGTTCCTTTGACCTTGGCCGGATTTGACACCGATGCAATCTTAAAAGGGGCTCAAACCTTTTTGGAACGATTTTGGAGCCGAAAAGAAGAACATATGCTTCAAAAAGCGGCTTTTTATGTGATCAATAGCGATAAATACCCTATGAATGTTTTATTTGCCTATTCGGATACGTTTGAAGAGTTCGGAAAGTGGGTCGTTCAAATATGGGGCGAATCGTTGGGAAAACGAAATCGTCGAGGCGAACGGGTAGGATTGACGCCGATATCCCTGATCGGTTCCGTAGATCAGCACTCATTTTTACAGCTAATTATCGAAGGACCGCTGAATAAAACGGTCACTTTTTTGCACATTGAACACTCCGAAGAGCATTTGATGATTCCAAAATTGACGTTAGAGCATTTGGAAAAAAGTGATTTTGTGAACGGGAAAAGTTTTAACGATTTGATTAATGCACAATGCCAAGCGACGATGGAAAGTGTTCTGCAAAGCGGTGTGAGTGTGGATGAGATCGCATGGAAGAGCATTGATGAAGCGTCTGTGGGGGAGATGATCCTCTACTATGAACTGCTCACTTCATTAAGTGGAGCCCTTTTGGAAATTAATACCTATGATCAACCCGGAGTAGAGATAGGAAAAAAGATTCTAGGGACGTACTTTGAGTCATAAACCTTAGGCAATGATGCCTAAGATTTTGTCATCAAATATTCTTCAGACTCTTTGTTGATGGAATCCATCAAGTTAAAGAGAAGTTGGCTTTGTCGTTCCATCTCTTCGAAACTGCTTAAAATTTCATCTTGATGGTTTATCGTTTGGTCTCCGTCTTTAATATATTTCATGTTGTCAAGAACAATAGCGTGAACAGAGGCATGAGGCGGTTGCATACTCGTATAGCTTGGAAGATGGGAGAAACGTTCTTTTCCGGCTCCGGTATCGTACCATTTTCCTAAGCGGCAGCCGTGATGATCGGAAAACTCGATATCTGCGTGGCCATTGGCAATGCTTTTATAGGCATTGGATTTGAAAATAATATGGTCAATTTTAGCCAAGGTGATAAAGGTGGTATTTTCAATTGCCGTCGTTTGTACGGCTGCTTTTTTCGCATCCTCATTGAACATATGCAAGGTTTGGCGAAATGATCCGATTGCTTCACTTGATTCTTGGGCAATATCATTCATATCTTCTGAGTTGGTATGAATTTCAGTCGTCTCTTGTTGCAAGGTTTGAACGGCTATACCGATCTCTCCCGTAGCTTTTTGTGTACGTTCGGCAAGTTTTCGTACTTCATCGGCTACGACGGCAAATCCTCTACCGTGTTCACCCGCACGTGCTGCTTCAATAGCGGCATTGAGTGCAAGTAAATTGGTTTGGTCTGCGATATCTTTAATGAGATTGACAACGGAACTGATTTCCCCTGTCTTCTCATTCAGGGAGTTGATTGCCTCGACAGAGACTTGAACCAGTTCAATGAGTCGACTGAGTTTTGTAATAATATCTTCAAGCTCGTTGACACTGTTCGATGATTTATCCGAAGTCGTTTGGCTGATTGCGGCAATAGTATGGAGGCGTTGAATAGTATTTTGGAGATCTTTTTGGATCACTTCCATGCCACCGCCGATACCTGCACCGATTTGTCCCAATGCGCTGTTTAATAATGATTTTTGAATGTGCAGGTAGTTCGAGTGCATCGATCCTATTGCCATATTGACAAAATTACTGGCCTCTTTGTACTCTCCTTGTAATCCCTGTGTGTTGATTTTACGGTGAAATTCATCGCGGCTTGCCGCTTCGACACTGGCTCGAATTTCACGGATAAATATTTCGGTCTGATCCAGCATATTATTGGTATTCCAGCACAGATCGTTGAGCTCTCCGTAGTCTTTAATATGGGTAACGCGATTCTCTAGGTGGCCTATCTCTGCACCTTTGATGACGGAGGCCACTTCACTGATCGTCTCTTGGGTTTTACGAATGTTGATAAATACAAACCATGCGAGTGCAAAATTGGCAATATTGATAAGTCGGATCCAGCTCCATCCGTATAAAACTACTTCAACGATGAGTGCAACGACAAAAAGTGCTATCGATATAATATTGGCATATTGAACTTTAGAGAGAGAGGATAAATTCGTCATATGACACTCCTTTTTCTTTGAGTAGTTGATTCAATGCAGCCTCAGAGACATTAATACCGCCGGTTTTCTCTTTTTGAAGTAAGGTTGCATAGAGAGGCTTGATGACATCAAGTGCTTTTTGTGTCGGTTTACGGCGTACTGAATGATAATTGCTGATTTTTCGGTCGGTATCAAAAGATGGGGTTACATGGGCAAATACCCAATAAAAATCGCCGTTTTTTGTTTTGTTTTTAACGTATGCAAATATCTCTTTACCCTCTTTAATACGGCTCCACAGGAGTTTGAAAACAACAGAGGGCATATCTTCGTGACGAAGAATATTATGGGGTTTATCGAGTAAAGAGAGTTCATCGTAACCGGACATCTCAATAAATAAGGAATTACCGTAGGTAATTTTACCGTTCAGATCGGTTTTAGAGACTATAAACTCTTCCTCACCAAAGGTTAGCTCTTGATTAGACATAAAAAATCCTCAATTCGTAATAATATAATATGAACAGTTTCCGTTAGTCTAGCAACCATTTCCTGAATGTTTTCCCTTTGATGGGGCGATTAAGAAATTTTTGATAAATATTTTCTGCTTTGTTACGAGGAAGCGCAACATAACTCAGGTGATCGAGCTGATCGATTTTTCCAATCTCCTCTTGACTTAAACCGCATTCATGAATGAGTGCTCCGACAATGTCACCCGCACGCAATTTTTCTTTTTTACCGGCATCGATGCAAATGGTGCGCATTAATGTTTTAAGTGGAGATACCTCTTTAATGCTAGGAAAGTCTATCGGGGTGATAGAGCGTTTTAGATCAATAAAACGATCATATTGGTGATGATTGACCAAAGTAATAGCAATACCGTTTTGCCCTGCACGTCCCGTTCGTCCGATACGGTGAGTATAGCGCTCATTTTGGATCGGCACTTCGTAGTTGATAATTGCATCCAATCCTTCGATATCGATGCCGCGTCCCGCAACATCGGTGGCTACGAGAATAGGGGCGCTGAGATTGCGAAACTGGATGATCGCTTCATTGCGATCGAATTGTTCCATGTCCCCGTGTAGGGTCAGGGCATGAATACCGATACGGTTCAGATCCTCACACAATGCATTCGCATCCACTTTCGTATTACAAAAGATGATGGTGTTTGTAATATTGTGAAGATGGAGTATTTTTGAAATCGTAGGGAGTTTATCGTTGCAGATATAGGCTATTTCTTCAATTTTTGGTTTACTGATACTCTGTTCCGCTTGGAGCATCACCGGATCTTTCATGAACTCCGAGGTGATGGTTTGAATCGATTCGGGAAAGGTCGCTGAGAAGAGAAGGCTTTGGCGTGATGGAGGGGTATATCCTAAAATAGCGGTGATATCTTCAATAAATCCCATATCGATCATTTGGTCGGCTTCATCCAATACGACGGTTTGTATTTGAGCCGGATCAAAGGCCTCCATTTGAAGGAGTTTTAAAACGCGTCCCGGTGTACCGACAACAATATGGGCGCCGTGTTTGAGTGAATGAAGCTGACCTCGCATGGGGACACCTCCGCAGAGGGTAAGAATTTTGATATTGCCGATTTCGGAAGCGAGTGAACGGAGTACTTTGGCTACTTGTTCCGCCAGTTCACGGGTAGGGCAGAGGATAAGAGATTGAATACCGAAAGATTTTGGATTGATTCGTTCCAGTATCCCCAAACCGAAGGCTAAAGTTTTCCCGCTTCCGGTAGCCGCTTGGGCAATGCAATCTTTTTTTTGCAAGATAACGGGGAGTGCGGTCGATTGGATAGAGGTCATGGTGGTGAATTCAAGACGTTTTAAAGCCTCTTTTAGAGGTGTGCGAAGTGGTAAAGTATCGAATGAGGACATTGTGTCGCTTTGTATATAGATAAGGGATTATAGCATAGATGGTGGAAACCCCCTAGAAAAGGGGATTTGAGAGGAGTTGTTTATACCGCTTTAATGGTGACGCCGTATTTATCTTCAGCCACGTTACGCGCTTGAAGTGCATACGATGAAATCTCGTTAAAGTTGAGATATTTATACACTTGATCCGCTTTTCCTGCCAATTTCTCAGGTACGATGCTCATGTACTCAGTTACGGTCGGGATACGTCCGAGTTTTGCACACACGCTCGCGAGTTCCGCAGAACCGAGATAGACTTGTGTCCCTTTACCTAAACGGTTATCGAAGTTACGGGTAGAGGTTGAGAATACGGTTGAACCCTCACGTGAACTCGCTTGGTTCCCCATACAGAGTGAACATCCCGGAACTTCGGTTGTAGCGGCAATCGCTTTATAAACGTCGTAGTAGCCTTCATTGATGAGTTGTTGCTCATCCATACGGGTCGGTGGTACGATCCAGAATTTCTCAACCGCGATTTTCCCTTCGCCGCGCATCACTTCACCCGCCGCGCGGTAGTGACCGATGTTGGTCATACAACTGCCGAGGAATACTTCATCAATTTTCTCACCCGCAACTTCGCTAAGAAGCTTGACGTTATCCGGATCGTTCGGGCATGCCAAAATAGGCTCTTTAACGTCGTTAAGGTCGATTTCGATGATCGCCGCGTATTCTGCATCGGCATCCGGTTCCATCAACGTCGGAGCGGCTAACCACTCTTTCATTTTGTCGGCACGACGTTGGAGTGTACGAGCATCTTCGTACCCATCAGCCACCATTGCTTCGATCAACGTAACGTTTGATTTTAGGTATTCGATGACAGGTTCTTTATTCAAACGAACGGTACATGCCGCCGCTGAACGCTCTGCTGATGCATCGGAAAGCTCAAACGCTTGCTCCACTTTCATGTTCGGAAGACCTTCGATCTCCAATACGCGTCCGTTGAAGATGTTTTTCTTACCCTTTTTCTCAACGGTCAAAAGACCTGCTTTGATCGCATAATAAGGGATAGCATTTACCAAATCACGAAGCGTGATACCCGCTTGCATCTCCCCTTTGAAGCGAACAAGGACAGATTCCGGCATCTCTAACGGCATAGAACCCGTAACACCCGCGAACGCTACAAGGCCAGATCCTGCAGGGAAACTTACACCGATTGGGAAACGAGTATGGCTATCACCACCGGTTCCGACGGTATCAGGGAGAACCATACGGTTCAACCATGAGTGGATAACACCGTCCGCAGGACGTAGAGCGACACCGCTGCGTGAGCTGATGAATGCAGGAAGCGTTGCGTGCAATTTCACGTCGGAAGGTTTCGGGTATGCCGCTGTATGACAAAATGATTGAAGAACGAAATCCGCAGAGAACCCAAGAGCGGAGAGCTCTTTGATCTCATCACGTGTCATCGGTCCTGTGGTGTCTTGGCTTCCTACCGTGCTTGTGATCGGCTCACAGTACATTCCCGGGCGAACACCCTCCATGCCACATGCCTTACCGACCATTTTTTGCGCAAGGGTATACCCTTTGCCTGTATCGGCAGGTTGGATAGGGGTTGCGAAAATGGAAGCAGGTGCCATGCCAAGAGCTGTACGTGCTTTAGCCGTCAAACCGCGACCGATGATAAGTGGGATACGTCCACCTGCACGTACTTCATCTTCGATGGTGTTCGGACGAAGGCTAAAATTAGCGATTAGGGCACCGTTTTTTGTGATGGTTCCCGCGCTGCAATCGATATCGAGGACATCACCTGTTTCCATAGCAGATACATCGGCTTCGATCGGGAGAGCGCCGGAGTCTTCACACGTTGCAAAGAAGATCGGAGCGATGATGCTACCGATAACAACCCCACCCGTACGTTTGTTTGGGATCCCCGGAATGTCATCACCCATGTGCCATTGAACCGAGTTCGCCGCTGATTTACGGCTAGAACCTGTTCCGACAACGTCACCGACGTAAGCGATTTGCATCCCTTTTTCTTTCAATTCAGCGATTTTAGCGATACCTTCAGGCATTTTTGCACTGAGCATCGTTGTTGCATGAAGCGGGATGTCAGAGCGGGTAAATGCCGCGCTCGCAGGAGAGAGATCATCCGTGTTGGTTTCACCCGGAAATTTGAAAACGACAACGCTAAATTTATCTGCAAGCGGTTTTTTAGAGGTGAACCACTCTGCGTCTGCCCATGATTGAAGAACCTCTTTAGCGTACGTATTGGTTTTTGAGAGCTCAACGATATCATTGAACGCATCGTATACCAATAGGGTATGTTTGAGCTCATGTGCCGCTTCGTTAGCGATAGCGTCGTTGCTGAGGGCATCGATAAGAGGTTTAACATTGTACCCGCCGACCATTTTTCCGAGTATTTTGATCGCTGCTTTTTTGTGATCGTCACTGTTAATATCGCTGTTATCGCTCAAGAATGCTTTTACTTCACCTTGGAGTACTTGGTGTAAAAATGCCGCTTTTACGTATGCACCGTCATCAACACCCGGATTGACCCGTTCTGCTAACATCTCAATCAATTCACTGTTTTTAGAACTTGATACCGTAATGAGTGTTACCAATTCAGTAACTTGCTCTTTCGTAAGGGGGAAAGGGGGGATTCCCTGCGCCGCGCGTTCCGCTACGTGTGCTTTGTATTCGTCCATAAAAGCCATAGTGACTCCTGTGCATGTTAATTTTGAATGATTATATCAGAAGAAAAAATCAGTTTTGTCAATATGTTACAAAACTACACAATACTTTCAATAAATTAAGTCTAATATGTGAAATAAAGTAACATATATGACTTTTTTTAAAATGATTATTGAAAAGTAAACAGTTTGAGATAGGAGAAAAAGTTACAGAAAGGGGCAAAAGAGATTCTCCGGATGGAGAATTAAAAAGGATCGTTAACGATTATGTCGCGATTCCCTTTGGAGTTGGGAGAAGAGAGGATACCGTTGTTTTCAAGCTGCTCAATGAGACGTGCGGAACGGTTATAGCCGATTTGAAGACGTCGTTGTAAATAACTGATAGAGGTTTTTTGCTCGGTAAGGATAATGTTCTTAGCCTCTTCATAAAGCTCATCGCTCTCCTCGTCATTACCATTGTTTCCATTGGAAGAGACAACATCCTCTTTTTCGCGTAAAAAACGGCGATCATATTCCGGTTCACGTTGAGCTTTTAGGAAGTCGACTACTTTTTCAATTTCCACTTCGGTACTCCACGGTGCATGGAGCCGTACCAATCCACTCATACCCGGTGGGGTAAAGAGCATATCGCCTCGACCGAGAAGCGATTCGGCACCCATTCCGTCAAGGATGATTTTACTGTCGATTTTTTGTCCCACTTTGTAACTGATGCGCGAGGGGAGGTTGGCTTTGATAAGTCCTGTTACGACATCGACACTTGGGCGCTGGGTCGCTACGATCAGGTGGATACCGCTGGCACGTGCCATTTGAGCAAGCCGTGCGATGGAATATTCGACATCTTTGCCGCTCGTCATCATCAAGTCGGCTAGCTCATCGATAATCACGACGATATAGGGGAGTGGGTCGTGTTTGTCTACTTTGGCTTTATCGTTGTAATTTTCGATATTTTTGGTACGGGTTTCAGACATCAACTGATAGCGTCGTTCCATCTCATAGACCATGTTGTTGAGTGCCGAGATAGCCTCTTTGGGTTTCGTAATGACGGGAGTTAGCAGATGGGGAATATCATTGTAGATAGAGAACTCCAACATTTTCGGATCGATCATCAAGAGTTTGAGCTGATCGGGCGAGTTTTTGTACAAGAGGCTCAAAATCATAGAATTGATACCGACACTCTTGCCGCTTCCCGTCGTTCCCGCAATCAGAAGATGGGGGAGTTTTTTAAGATCGGTGATAAACGGCTTACCGACAATGTCTTTGCCTAAAATCAGGGTAAGAGGCGAGGCCGCTTCTTGAAAGAGTTTGCTCTCCAGCATTTCACGAAGATAGATTGTTTCAACGGATTTATTGGGTATCTCGATACCGACGACATCTTTACCGGGGATCGGAGCTTGGATACGGATCGTTTGGGCTTTTAGTGCCATGGCTAAATCATCTTGAAGCCCCAAAATTTTAGAGACTTTGATGTTGGCGGCAGGTTTGAACTCAAACGTCGAGACGACAGGGCCGGCATAGGTGCGTACCACGTCTCCTTCGATATTAAAATGTTTGAGTTTTTCGATCAAATCGCGGATTTTGTCATCGAGCTCCGCTTCATCCACTAGGGTTTGCTTTTTGGGAGGCATTTGAAAAAATTCAACCAAAGGGAGTTTGAAATTTTTCGGTTTTTCACTGACCCCTTTATCGATTTGATCTAAAAGCATTTTATTCTCTTCGAGTTCATCCACAACAAGGGCATGTTGTTTCGACTCTTTGACCTTTTTGGCCATACTGAGAATGGTTGATTCTTTCTCATTGGTAAGACTAGGCGTTTCACTCGAGGAAATAGCGAGCGGTTCGGAAACGGGTTCTTGCACCGGTTCTGTCTCAAACAAAGAGGTTTGTACTTTATCGCTCGTGAGAGGGATACTCTCCTTCTGAATCAAAGGATAGGTTTTTTCGTGTCTCTCTTCATGGGGAAAGGTCTCAGTTGCGAGCGGTTCGTGAAAGGTTGAAGTCGGAGTCGGGCGCGCAGTGGTTAGGGGTTTATCCATAAACTCTTTCAACGGCTGAGCCAGTTCGGATAAACTTTGCTCCATAACCAAAACGATGGAGACCGTCGCCATCATAAGCCACACGATCCATAGACCGAATGTTCCGATGTAGATTCCTAGAAAATCGACAATGCTTCCGAATAATGAACCTCGATAGATCCCCTCTACGACCATCGCCTGAAAAAATAGGAGGGCAATAAACAATAAAGCAAACACGCCTCCCATCTCAAGACGTCGATGCATTTCTCCGTCGTATTTATACCAGTACAGCAGAGGAACCATTAAAAGGAGAAGATAAATATAGGCAACGTAGCCGAAAATATAAACATTCGTTTGGGCAAAAGAGGCTCCGTATGCACCGATAATTGATGCATCACCGATAATTGTGGCAATCCCTAAATAAAATAAAATACCGAAACCGGCAATAAATAGTGTATCGCGTAAAATGGGAGATCCTTAGAAATTCAGTATAAAAAGTAGATTGATTATAGCAAAAAAGGGGATAGAACCCCCTTTTATTGCAATGTGCTATAAATAATTAACGAGTGAAAGTTGTGAAACTTTGCTGATGGTGGAGAGCATCGCTTGGTAATTGAGCGTGAGCTGTTGTAATTTTAGTTGCGATTCGGCAATATCGGTGTCGATAACATCCGATTGGAGGGTTTTGGTACTGACGATAAGAAGGCTGGTTCGGTCGGCAGATGCTTGTAAAACTTGAGAATACGATCCTGCTTCGGTTTGCAAACGGCTGACATGATCGCTCATATCATCCATCATTTTAATTGAATTTTGTATCCCGATATTGCGTGGGTCGGAAGAATCTGAACCGTCAGCACGGGTTTTAGACTGTTCGACCGACTGTATCATCTCTTCGATTTGGGCAAAAAAGTCAGTTTTCGGATCTCGAAGCGTTAGGGCGCTGTTGGCGTTAAAGGTTAGTGCCGCACCCGTAGTTACCGAATAATCCAATGAACTTGAATCATACAGTGAGATAGACGCGGGAGTGACAGGATTGATTTTATCCTCAAAAACCATCTCCCCTGCGTAATTAAGCTTGGTAGTGGAAAGCGTATTCGCAGCGCTACTCGCGGCATCGTATTGGACCGCGGTATTAGCGGTCGGAAGCGAACCGCTCATTGTCATGTTAACGACGTCAAGCATCTGTTGATACGTTACTTGATCTGCCCCCGCAACGGTTCGTGTCGCATCGGCATTATAGATATTAAACGGAGTAATCGGTAAACCGTTGACCGTACCGCTCACGGAGGAGGCCGCCGCAAGGTTGATTTGTATATCGTAATTGAAACCGTAGATATTGGTTCCTTGTAGATTGAGGGTTGTCCCTACCAACGTACCGTTTCCGGTTACGTCGATTAATTTAGTCGCGGCCGTTGCGGTGGAATTATCCGATTGCACCAGTTGCGCTACATTCGAGACGAGTTTTGCACCCTCTTTTGTAAAATTGGTACGGTCGTAATTGATCCCTTCAATCGTATTCGGAGTACCGGTCGGAGTGCTTAGTCCGCTTTTGGTAAATTCTTTAATTAAGAGTCCCGGTGTTGTCAGTGCGGCGGATGCAAAATTGGTGCTTCCCGCTTGGAGGTTATCAATCTCTCCCAACGTAGCCGCATAGAGTGCCGCATCGGAAATATCTGCGGCATCTCCTGCATTTAAGTCATCAAAGTCAACCGCCCCAACCATATGAAAATCAAGTTTACTGGAACCTGCAATCTTATCGGTGATTTCGATCTGACCGTTCGAATTTATCGTCACATCGACTTGATCGGCACCGTAGGCATTTTTAATGGTATTGAGTAGATCATCGACCGTATCTCCCATCGTCAAAGTATCAATATGCTGTTTGAACGTGGTTCCGTCGTTTTTCGTCCCTTGGATGTAAAAGTGAGGAGCGTAAGCGCTGGTAGGATCAACGTCCGTATCACCCATAAGGTCACGAAGGGTGCTGTTGCCGCTAATATAGGTCTGTTGCGCAGTACTGCGAGGGAGCGTGGTGTCTTGCATAATATCAGGGTATAAATCGGTCAAACTCATATGGGATACGTTAGTGCTGACGGATCGCTTGGTGGTGCTTTCATCACCTAAGAAAAGCTGAGTACCGCTGATGTTGTATTTTTGTTTGATTCCTGAACCTAAAAACGCTTCTAGATCGTTGTCGTTTCCTTGATAAGAACCGTCTGCGGCAATCGGTTTGACGGAAGTGGCGGTTCCTGAAAAAAGATACTGCCCGTTAATAGAAGAGTTTGCCAACGTCATGAGGTGATTTTGAAGACCGCGCAACTCTTTCGCAATCGCCTGCATACTCGTATCGGAGTGAATCCCATTGGAGGCATTGATGAGTTTGACTTTCATCGATTCGATGGTTTTAACGATTTCACCCATTGAGGTATCGGTTTGTGTGGAAAGCTTGTAGGCGCTTTGCGCACTGCTTTTTACTTGGTTGAGTGTTGTAATCTCATTATCCAAACGGAGCGTGTCGATAAAGATGTTCGGATCTTCATGCGCGTATTGAATTTTTAGACCGGATGAAATTTGTTTATTGACATCAAATAATTGATTATTTATTTTATTGTTCTCACCGTAAATATTGTTATAGTAAGATGATGAAGTAATCCTCATGCCAAATCCTTTTGCACAATCTTATAGAGCCTTAAGCAATAAAAGTTCCATACCTTATATATCGGCAAAAGTAACTTCTATATTAGCCAATGCACTTTTACATCTTTTTAAGCAAAGCAGGTCTATAATTCCACCTCTTCAAACACATGCCAGTGTGGTGAAATGGTAGACACGCCGGATTCAAAATCCGGTGCAGCGATGCGTGGCGGTTCGAGTCCGCCCACTGGTACCACCCCCTTATCTGAATTAATCCAAAATCATCCAAAAAATCCCATACAAACCCCTTGTTTAGCCACTTTGCCTATTTTTCACGTCCAAATCAATC
This sequence comes from Sulfuricurvum sp., assembly GCA_024637215.1. Lineage (GTDB taxonomy): Bacteria > Campylobacterota > Campylobacteria > Campylobacterales > Sulfurimonadaceae > Sulfuricurvum. Next base: position 18,503 of record JAGXFM010000003.1, on the reverse strand, counting down.
CGAGCCAATCCATCCAAATCCAAACTCTTAATGTACTTTTTAATGTACTTTACAATCGAAGTACATTGTGCTAATCTACTGTTTAATATGTTTTAAATTAAGTACATTTAGCAGGGGTACATGATGGCAAATAAGAAAGTGACACCACTTACAGATACCGATATCAAAAAATTAAAACCTAAGATTGATGAAAATAAGGACTATACGATATCAGATGGCAATGGTTTGCAACTGCTTATTAAATTAGATGGTCGAAAAATTTGGGAAATTCGCTACACCATTAATGGTAAAGCTAAAAAGACTACTCTTGGAACCTATCCAACGGTTACCCTTGCTAAAGCACGAGCGATTCGTGATGAATATAGAAGTAAGTCATTTGATGGTATTGATCCGATCGATGAGCGTAAAAAAGTAAAAGAGATTATTGCCGAAAAAGAGGCAGAGAATCAAGCTCTGTTAGAGGGGCAATTTCATAAAGTCGCCTATGGATGGCTGAATAGCCTTAGTGATGCTGAAAGCACTCATAAAAAACGACTATCTTCATTTGAGAATGATATATTTCCATTTTTTTGTACTTACGATAAACATAAACATATTGTCCATCAAAACATATCAAAGACATAACTCACCCTGAACTATTGAAAGTTTTATTGGAAAAAGAGAAGATGGCGCCGGTTGTTGCAAATCGTCGCTTTATCGACTGTAAACGCTTATGGCGATATGCGATCAATCACGGTCATACCGAAATCAATACTCCGGATAGAATAAGTACCGATGCTTTTAAAAAGCATGAAGTGAAGCATCGTCCAAAAATTACCGATGAAAAAGTCTTGGGTGAAATGCTCAGAGCGATGGATAGTTATAAAGGTGAAGGTGGTGTCATAGTGCGCAATGTATTAAGACTTACTGCTTTGACAATGCTAAGAATCGGTAATTTAGCGACATTGAAATGGAATAACATACATTTCAAAAAAGGCGTAATTATTATCAAGCGTTCTGAGATGAAAGTCAAAGATAAAAATTTGCCTGATTTTGTTTTACCGTTGTCTCGGCAAGCTATCGAAATACTCAAAGAAACCAAAGAAATGACCGGTTGGGGTGAATGGGTGTTTCACGGCATCAAAGACAGCCGATATCATGTCAATAAAGAGAGCGGTAATAAAGCATTACGAAAAATGGGATTTACTGATGAAGAGAGTGGACGAAAACAGACATTGCATAGTTTTCGAGGGACTTATGCAAGTTTGGCACGAACTCATCATAAAGACCATGGGGCAGTATTTGAAGCATTAGAGAGAGTTCTAGATCATCAAGAAGGTAGTCAAGTTGTTCGAGCTTATGCACACATGGCTGATTACACAGAGCAAATGAGGGAACTATTGCAATGGTGGGCAGATTTTTTAGATGAGTTGAAAGCTAGAAAATACGAGTGAACATATTTATACTGTAAAAAAAATACATTATTAAATATGCATAGTATCAATAAATTGGATTATCTATATAAAATAATTGATTTTATTGATATGATTATTCTATGAAAACAATTGAACTAAGAAATGCCTTGCCATCATCCGTATTTTCTCATGAGATGATCTCTGCCTTACTGGAAAAGTTATTCAGTAATGTCAATGACAAAATTTCGAATCTGGTAAAAAGCGGTGAACTTATACGGTTGAAAAAAGGTTTTTACACTTTTTCTAAACCTTACCACACAAAACCAATTGATCTGATCAGCGTCGCAAATTCACTATACGCACCATCCTATGTCTCCTTCGATTATGCATTAAGCCATTATGGGATGATTCCTGAGAGAGTTTGTGAGATTACGTCGGCTACTAGCAAAAATGAAAAACTTTTTGAAACACCTATTGGAAGATTCAGCTATAAAGAAGTACCAATAAAAGCCTATTCCTTAGGTGTTGACTGGCTGTATGACGATATCGAAGGGGGTCGATTTATAGCGACACCGGAAAAAGCCTTGTGTGATAAAATAAGGTATGACCGTGGAATCGGGACATTGACACAAAAATCTATGATAGAGTACATAACTTACGATCTTCGTCTGGATATTACTCATCTGTTAAATACTGATCTTATCGAGGAAATAGCTAATGCCTATAGATCCAAAAATCTAAAAACGCTAGTATTAGTATTACAAAAAGGGAAACTATTCGTATAGATGATTCGGTACCCTATACTGCCGATGCGTAAAGAGTGCTTGAATTTATCTTCATGCAAATTATTTACACCCAACCGCTTCCCGTCCGGAAAACTGATCGTTACGCATATAAATCAGATTAACACTACATTGATTCCCATATGATTGTCTACTACATGTAGCTGTATAACCATCAATCGAAACTTTCCCCGCACCGTATTGGCTGCATTGTTGAACCAGTGAGCCTTTAGCATTTAGAATCGATTGAGGAAGTTTGAGATTTGCATTTACAAACTTATTGTCAGTGATATCAACCGCTTTGCCCGAAATAACACGGTAATTTTTATAGGTTCTATTCCCGCCAATCTCTTGAACATTAACGAGTTTATAGCTACCGGTATCTTCATAAACCGTTGCAACTGCTTTGATATTCCCGAGATTAGTTTCACTTTGCGAACTTAGCGGCATTGTTGCAGCTGATACGGCGATACCAGCAAATGGGTCATTGGCTTCGAGCATTGCCTGGCCTTTGGTGATGGACGTAAGTTTGTTTTTTGTAATTAAATACCCTTTTCCTCCAAACGGTTCAAGCATAAACGGTTCAGCTATATCAAGACATGCAACACTCTCATATCCGGTAGAGAGTTTAACCGGTGAGCGGTATTGTGTACCGTTAACGTGCAATGTTCCACCAGCCGTATCACAGTATGATTGAACCATTTGAGGATATTTACTTCCAGATAAGAGATTCAGCAGTAATTTCCCCTCCTTTTTCTCTTTGACGTATTCGCTCATGTACTCATCAATAGTAACTGATGTGTTCTTTTGTGCCATAGGTGATGCTTTGGTCTCATCAAATTTGACTTCAAACGTATTCGGATTCACTGACTTGGTAGTATAAATCGGCTGATTGGTCGTTACCTCTTTGCAAACAGTGTCGTAACGCGGCGTGATCATGAAATAATCATCACTTCCTAAAAATGCTTTCTTCTCTCTGGCTTTTGTATAGAGCTTTTCAATATCGTCACGACTGATGATATAGTTACTTTTATTTTCCGAAGAAAACTCTATATAGCGAAGACGCTGCTGCGGTGTAAGCGATTCAATTGCTTGAGCATCGAATCCGGCAATTGTAACCGTGTCTCCAAACGAATCGACGATCGGCAAATAGACATTCCCGCCCATTGCTAGACAGATCCGCTCCATATCTCTGCGCACATGTGTTACTGCACCCGAATTTGGTGTATAGACACTGATAGTGTTTTTATCGATCTGTTTAGTCTGCACCCACCCTGAACCGTAATGACCGTATACCTCAGTAATTGTCGAGTTGATCGGTTTTTGATCGGCATACAACAAAGCCGAAAGGGCAAATGAAACGATAATTAATTGATATTTCATGGAAGAATTCTCCTCTTAATCCTTTGATACATAGCTATTACTATTTGTGTGAAGGAGTATAACATAAGTAAACTCCAAATAGTAATAGCTAATTATTTGGAGCCGCATTGAGAACATTGGATGATTTGAGTCAGGAGGATATCGACGAGCTCTACCGACGTATCGGAAGAAACGTCAAATCGCTTCGTGAACTCAACGGTTTAACCCAGCTTGATCTCTCTTACGCGATGAATCTCAAATCCCCCGGACTGATCTCTCAGAGTGAACTCTATTTGGATAAACAGCACTTTAATATCAAGCACCTCTATCAGATTGCCCATATTCTCGAATGCGACATCACCGATTTTTTTAAACCTAATTGAGAGCTATCAATACACTGTAAATCGCTCCCGATCCAAAAGTGATCAGATCGATTAGTATCAATACCCCTGCGATTCGTTTAGCTTTAGTCATCATTACTAAACCCATATGGATTGCCGCAGACATCAACATTCCCTATCATCGCTAAACCGGTTACCGGATTAGTCTTCATCCCTTGATATCCTCGGTGAGATCCAAATGAATCGCTCGTTTGGGTAAATGATCCGAAATTGCTCATAAAGCCGCGTTTGCTCTTTTTCGACATCTTCGTAGTAGATAATGACGCTTTGTAATCTAGGAGTGTGCGTACAAACAGATAGACCAGTACGATCAATACAAATGCTTTTAACATCTTCATTCCTTTGTCTCATCGTTTTACAGATCTTTCGTATAAATGATAGAGCGGTTAAAACCGCTCCAGTAGATTCCTCACCCATGGAGTATCCTTGTGGGTGAGGATAAAGCACAGCAGTGCTCCTATCAGCACTCCGAGTATACTTTGCAGATAGTCGGTGAAATTTTGAGCATACCATGCCAACACAAGTACGGGGAGGTAAAACCCTCCCCAGATAATAAGACGTTTCATTATTGCCCTTTAGGACAATATCCCCGCTTGCTCTTTTGCAGAAGAAGCGTTTGATAGGCTTCATACGCTTCTGAATGGTTTGCATAGAGCTCAGTTATGGTTTGGGTCGGTTTGGCTCTTAGGAGGCTTCCATACGTGCGTATAAGAATACTCTCACCGAAGAGATTGCCGATCAGCTCAAGACGATAAAATCGCCAGCGATTATTGACCGCTCGGATCAGTGTGGTTTTCATAAGCGACGGTTGGTTTTTTACCCAGACGTTTACCGATCAATCCGGCAATACCGATAAAGACCAGTGAGAATGCCACAAACAAAATGGCTTGGCTACTTTCTTGTGATGGTGTTTTAAACCAATATCCGGTTGCGATACCGCATCCGATCGCGATGATCAAATAGAGCGCTTTAGTGTGTTTCATAATCTTCTCCCTTTAGGTATAAATCATTGAGTAATAAAAGTATATTACCCATTCTTCTCACCTTGATCAATAGGATTTATTTGGGACAACTGCAGTTTCAGCTTCAACTCCTCGATCTGAAGGGTTTTTAGGCGCTGATGCTCGATCAGTACAATAACACTATCGAGTTCAGCTTCTTGAAGGTGCTCACTCACTTCCCCTTTGAGCTTGGCATAGTGCGGAGCATTCCAGATACTCTGCGGCGGACCGAAAATAATCTGCTCCATCTCATCGCCTCTGGTGTGATAAGCGATTCGCTCATCAATGAGGGCAATAATTTCCTCTGAATGTAGTGTTTTTGGGTGTTTGATGGTATAAAAGATCAACACTACACATAGAATATTCATTCCAACTATAAGTACTGTCATAATAAAGTTCATACTATTTCTCCGTTCTTTTCAAGGAAGAGCGATCAAAGATCACTCTTCACAACATGACTTCGCGTTGTGCGAAAATCAGACATCAGAAGGTTCTCCTCTGATTGGGCCTTTTTTTACAATTCAACAGTGGCAAAAATCGGATCAGGACTTTTGGCTGTAAGTGAAAAGAGTGCGTTAGTCTTACACGGCTCTTTTCCAAAGGGTGAGAACGTTCTCGGTCGCGACTGGGAAAATTTTAGCAGTTAAAATGGGGTTTGTGAAGAGGGTTTTATTCATATTCTAAGTTAATCAGATAAAGATCAATAAGTTCAGTAAATTTTTTTCTAGCAAGAAATTTAATTGTCAATTTATTAAGCTGAATTGCTTCAGCTATAAATGATGATCTCAATAGATGAAAATGCTGAAGTAAAAAATTTATGATTTGATTTTTATCTAAATATCTTTCATGTTTTTGCCTATGGATAAGTAAAGAAAATTGATTTCTTTCATTTTCATATGATATAAATGTTTCAATGTCGAAAGGATCAAAGTTTTTAATTTCAATATCATGATCAGTTATATTTTTGAAAAAATCAGTACATTCTTGCTCAATAAATAGCTTATTTGTATCAAATGCATCTTTGTTGTTTATTACTACTAAATTTTTGATACGTAATTTTTTTTGGTAATTCATTTCGAGTTCAATTTCTTTAAGACTACGTTTGTCTTGATTTAAGAAACAGTCTAAAGCAATTGATTTTAAACGAGGCTCGATATCACCATATTCCTTTTCAATATTTTGAATCCAATTGTCAAATTCATGCCTTGCGATAATATCATTTACTTGTAGTTCCATTTGATGCTCGAAATGAGCTTCGATTTTTTTCCTACGATTTTTTTTTGTTTTTTCTGATGATGTGATTGAGGGATCGTAGAGAAGAGTGAAATCTGAATGTTTTTCATAAATATGAAGTTTTTCAATAGGTATGTGTTCAGCAGTATAAAGGGTGTACACGGAAACATTTAAAGATTTTGCGTACGAACTACCTTCCACAATTTTACATATCTCTTCAATGTCTTCAGTTGAAAGCATAGCAATAAACTTTTCTATTGGTTTCATTTTCTTCTTGTCTTTTCGAAGCCTGTTCCCAGCATTTCTTCGAGTAATTCCAAAAACATTTTGAAAAGCAGTTAATCTTAAATTATAGGCACCCATTTATAAACCTTAAAAAAATATGAGGATGTTTTCGTCACAATTTTACAATTTTTTGACTCAAAAGAAAATCATAATGTTGTTGTCCAAATCGGACTATACCAACACGAAAGGATTCAAATGGATCAGGAAAGATTGTTACGTATGCCAGAGGTGAAGATCCGTACAGGGCTTTCAAATTCGACAATTTATGAAAATATCAAAAAGGGGTTGTTTCCAAAACAGTGTAAGCCCTCGCCAGGCGTAAGTGCATGGAAAGAAAGTGAAATTATTGCACTGATGAACGGAGAATGGAAAAGTGAAAATGGAGTAAAACCATGAACTATGAAGAGACAGCGGCAACTATCTCTTCAAAAAAATGTTCTTGCGAAAGAACTGAGCAAGCATACAGTAATCTTGTTTGGGAAAATATATTGACTATGCAATTTTATCAAATTGTACGGTCATTTGACAAAATTACGCAAGCAAGCATGGATAGTATTGTGTTAAGCATATTGTGTGCATTGCCGGCGCTATGCAGCGGTGCAACGGTAAGTCAAGAAAAAGATGCAAAAGGGCGACCGATTATCTTGTTTTTCGCATATTTTGCACGGTCTGGCATGGGAAAATCGGTATTGGCCAATACCGTGCGAAAATATTTGTTATATTGGTTGGACGATCAGTACTCAAAAGCGGAAAAGAAATCAAAAGATAGTGTTTTTCCGGATATGTTTCTGGATGCTGCTTCGGCAGAGGGATTCGAACAACCTATTTTTGCAAAAAGTGCAATTCATTTCTTTGTGGATGAGTATGGGAAGCTTTACAGAGCTTCTAAGAACGATACCGTTAAAGCTAGCTTACTGAGAGCACTCATGCAGATTTTTGACTCAGGTGTTTTAATCACTCGAAAACTCAAAGACAGCAAGCGTTCTCAACATCTGATGGTGCAAGGTATGGGGCTATATGCTGCAAGTACGATAGGTCCATCGAATCTTACGCAATCAGATATGAGAGACATGATCAGTGATGGTATGTTGAACAGATTTTTAGTCATTTTTGGAGAGTTTAAAGAAATTCCTATCCGCCAGGAATTATCAAAAGATGATGCTGAATCGATAGAACAATTCGCACGTACATTTCATGAATATGCGTCAGGAAAATCGTTTTATTTAGGTATTGACGCTGCAAAAATTTATAAGCAGTTTCATCAGTCAATTAATCAACGATTTCGTCAAAAATATGATATGTTTGACGATACGGCCGGATTTGAAATTCGACTTTTAACGGTTGTGCAGCGAATCGCAATGCTATTGCAGGTATGTGTCAATATCGAAAATGCGTCGCCGCATATCATCGAAATCAGTGGAAATGCTATGGGACGTGCTGTCCAAATGCTGAATTATCTGCATCAAAAACACTTTCAGAAAGTGCTTTTGTATGCACAGGAAAAAACAACTGGAAAAACAACACTTGAAGAAAAAATCAAAAAACAGCTGAACAAAGATGAACCTCAAGTATTACGTACAATTGTCCGTAATGTAAGTCCTGCTACGACTACTGAAGTTCAGGCAATTTTAGAACATTTAGTAGAAATTCGATGGGCGAAAAGAGGTAATGGTAATACCTATACTAAGGATATAACCGACACCGACAAAAGCGCATAAATCCCAATAATGTGGGATTGAAAACATGTTAAGTACGAAATGTTGTATACCGACATTAGCCGACATTTGTCGGTAGTGTCGAGATTAATGAATACCAATGAACTGACACGTTTACCCCTAATCTTAGGAAGTTACTTATGTTTGTCGGCTGTCGGTGGATTGTTTAGGAGGAAATAAAATGGAATTAAATGAATTAGAAAAAACGATTATAGAAATAACGTTACTAAGTGTGGATATGCGTAAAGAAAATATCCGTTGGTTCGCCAAGCAAAACAGCCTTATGGCCTATGAAGTCTTTAAACTAAAGAAAAACCATTTTCATAAACTTAAAGCTGGTGGTGTCATTACTGATTTGATTTTGATTGAAATGATTGCATTTTTATTTGCAGTTAAAGAGTTGATTGAATCAACAGAAATTCCAAATCGAAAAAACCGTTCGAAGGATTTGGCATCATTACGCAGAATAGCACAAAATCAGGCTAAACAATGGAAAAAAGCTCGGAAAACCCCGAAACGTGATAAGTTGCTTTTCATGCAAAACAATATCATTACATGGATTGAGGCAGGATTGTCAGATCGGAAAATCGCGGCAAAGATTACATCCGGAAAAAAATATAACATTTCTCATACTGAGATTTCACGATTTCACAGAGAGCTGAAGGAGAACGGTCATGTTGACAAATAAAGAGATCGTTATACCTATCAATGCGGATATCAAGTGCCATCTGGTGGTGTTTTTCGAATCTAACAGACTGCCTAAACGATATCAGTTTAGAAAATTGTATTTTCATACAAAAATGATTGCTTCAACATGGGATAAATTGGTCGATTTTACGTCAGTATTCGATGCTTTTAATCGAAATTGCATGGCAAGCGGCACCGATTATTTTGTCGGGGAAATGAGATTCAAACTGATGGCAATCAAAGATAAGCCACCAAGGCTAAATGCCTTTATATATCGGTCTGGACAAGAAGCATTATCATATGATTTTTCCAAATATGAGACATTGGCGATTGCCAACAAGCTATCAAAAATAATCAGTAAGTTGGATTTGGAGATTCAACAAGATTAATATACTTAAAACAAATACGTGAGTATTCAAAAGGTAGTGTTTGAAAAATTGACATTTCACTCATGAAATTGTGCAAAAATTTGTAAAGTGATGTGTAAACTTTATGTAAAGTTTTGTGTAATTTGCATAAACCTATAAAATGTAAAGTTAACACATTCAAACTCCCTTCATGCCGAAGTTTATAGAGCTTCAAAGTTCTCAGAAGGAAACGGGGTAAAAATGGTGCATAATGCAGTCAAGCAAAGTGCAGCATGCTGCACTTTACAAAAAATCTTCTAAACTTTCTTATATTTTTATTTTTTAATCTCGTTGTGATAAGTGTAGCCTCGTCTTCAAAGCAGGCATCGATTTACACAGTAATTGATCTGCGTTTTATCGGATTATTTGAAAATCAGACCATACCCGTTTCCGATTTTGGGGTAACAAAATTTATATTGACTCAACATCAAACCTATGTCAGAGATAGGAATAAACGAATTCAACAATTAGAGAAAAAAATGAGAGGATCAGTCGATTGGCAGAGTGCCGAATTGGTAAAAGCAATTTTTGTAGAAGGTGCCAAAAAAGAAGAACGCATTGACCCATGTCATCCTAATCATAAATGTGTCGCAAGTTTTAAGACGATGGAAACGTATCGATCCGTTTGGAACAACGCTGGGCACTGGATGAAAGAATTTTATAGCATTAAAGATTTTGAGCAAATTACTGCCGAACATATCGAAGCATATATGCTTTATAAAATAGAGTATTATCCATCTAAATTGTATCTTCAAAAGATATCAGCATCACTAGGAAAACTTGAAATTGCTCTTAAATGTTATACGCTGAAAAAATATGGCGAACCACGAGATTTTGATTTTGGAGTACGTCAAATTCAACTCAATTTAGCCAGAAATCTTAATCATGTGTATGACGGATATCATACTCGTGTTTACAAAGAACCTGAAAAACTAATTGCAATACTGGTGAATCCTAAGCATATACTCTCAGCAAAAATGCAATTACATGGGCTTGCAAGGGCAGAGGGATGTACGTTGATTCGCCATCAACAGATGCACGGATATCGTATGGATTCAATTACTCAAAAAGAGGTCGGAGTAATCCAGACACGAGAAAAGGGGGGCAAAATCGGTGATGTATTTGTCGATATCGACACGTATCGTCAAATCGAGGAAATCATCAAAAGAGAAGGACGGTTTAGAATCAACTACAAAAGTTATGCGGAAGATATTCGAAATGCTTGTGCGACATTGCAGATAGAGTGTCATGGGTCACATGGATTTCGTTGGACAGCAGCTCAACGAAGAGTTCGAGAGTATCAAAAGGCTGGGTATTTGTATGAAGAAGCACTTCAGGGTGTTTCATGGGAAATGAAGCACTTTAGAAGTTCGATAACAGAACATTACCTAAGATGATATTAATTAATAAAAGGAAATGAATTATGGATAATGTGATTACAGAATCAAAAGAAACGGTAGCAATACGGCTAAAAGAATATGTGGATGATAACTTGGACCGTCCGCTCCCATTATATGTGTATGAAGAGATTGTATTTCTATTCACACGTCCTTTTTTATGTAGATATAATAAAAGCGATTTTGCTGATGTCCTAGCGGAACAAAATGCATTAGCCGAATCGATTCAAACCTACTTCGATGATGAATTTGGAATCATATTTCCTATCGATATTACGATTGAAATCGTAAAAATAATTTCATATTGGAGCCATCCTGATAATGGATATTAAATACATATTTATGAATGATTATTGGTAATTTATTTTGGAAAAATGATTTAATTTGGTTAATATATTGACGATTTAATAAACAAGACTAGAATATCGTTAATATATTATTTATTGGATGAACATGTTAGCATTTGATCTTTCAACTACCAAAGAGATAGTCAAAGAATTAGCTTCTCGAGCGAAAGCAAAACGCAAGAAGATAGGTATGTCGCAAAAACAATTTGCTGAACATATCGGGATGAGGTTCGGTACCTATGCACGGTTTGAAAAAACAGGGCTTATCTCTTTAAATAACTTTGTCGATACGTTAAGAGGGTTATATTCTATTGAAGATCTCGAATCTATTCTAATCGATAAAAATGAACATCTGAAAATAAAGTGGTAAAAGTATTCAGTGGTACGATTAAGGGTATTAATCATATCAAATTATGATACAATTAGTCCATGCAAACGTATCAAACCTATATTTGGCAAAATAGTAATTGGCCACACTTTACATATGATCTGACACAATTTCAGACTCTCTTACAAGAGATCCGATATCAGCAAGGACTGCTCGATGGTATTTGCAAAGGATTAAGCGAAGAGCATCTGCTTGAAATGCAAAGTGAAACACTTGCTCTCGATGCCGTGACCACTTCTGAGATCGAAGGCGAAATACTCTCACGAGATTCGGTCCGATCATCTATTTTTAAAAAACTTGGTATTTCGTATGATACACAAGACCGCTCTACAGTCCAAACGGATGGATTAATCGATATCCTCCTTGATGCCTCCAGAAATGCAATAAAAGCTTTTGATGAAAATAGATTATTCTCCTGGCATGCGGCACTTTTCCCAAATGGATACTCCGGTATGCACAAGATCAATGTCGCATCCTATCGAGGAGAAGAGCCGATGCAAGTCGTATCAGGGCGTATCGGTAAAGAAAAAGTTCATTATGTAGCACCGTCACGTGATAGAGTCGAAGAAGAAATGAAACGCTTTTTTGAGTTTATCAATAGTACAAATGCTGAAAACGGCTATGTATGCACTGCTATTGCACATCTATGGTTTGTCATTATCCATCCAATGGATGATGGTAACGGACGTATCGCACGGGCATTGTCGGATATGATGCTCAGTCGAGCTGAACACAGTTCTGTACGTCTTTATTCAATGAGTTCGGCAATCAACGACAGCCGACGCGGCTATTATGACGTTTTGGAACAAACGACTACCGGCACCATGGACATTACCGCTTGGATAGGATGGTTTTTAGAGACAGTTCTTATCGCGCAGCAAAACGCCCATAAAACAATCGAAAAGGTTGTAGCCAAGGCACGATTCTGGCAGGTTCACATCCACACCGATCTCAATCCTAGACAGAAGAAAGTACTCAATCGCCTTTTAGATGCCGGCAAAGAAGGATTCGAAGGTGGAATGAATGCTCGAAAATACGCGTCACTGTGTGATTGCAGCCGTGTTACTGCGAGCCGTGATTTGAGTGATCTGTTGGACAAAGGGTGTATTATCAGCCGTGGAGCCGGTGGACGAAGTACTGGTTATGATATTGATTGGGGATCAAAATGAGCTCTCAGACGCAGCAATTTTACGAAAATCATTTTCATGATCTCATAGCACGATACGATTCTGCGGATATGTCAGAGCTTCATCAATTACTTGCCAATCAAATTACACCAAATAGCAAAATCGTTGATATCGGGTTTGGATCGGGGCGTGATTTAGCATTTCTTCGTTCAAATGGCTATGACATTTATGGTATCGATCCTGTTGAAGCATTTGTCATACAAGCGCAACAACGTTTTACGGATATTCGTGAGCATTTTAGAATCGGTTCTTTTCTCTCCTCGGATATTCCATCTGATTGGTTAAATTCTTTTGATACAGTCATTTCTATCGCCGTATGGATGCATATAAAGGCCCATGAACGTCTAAAAGCGATTGAAACTATCAAAGCACTAGTAAAACCAAACGGGATCGTTATATTGAGCTTTTCACTCGGTGGACGAGATAGTGATGATGGACGCCATTTTGAGCCGTTGGAACTCCAAGAGGTGATCGATGAATTCAACGATGCAGGATTCTCAGTGATCGAGTTGGTATCTACTCAAGATTCATTAGGGCGTGATTCAATAGAGTGGGCTACGGTGGTATTGAAACGATGATCGACGTTGATGCACTAAAACAGATCAGCTTTATTGTCGAAAACGATAAAACCTCCAGCACCTATAAATATGTATTGCTCAAAAGTGTTATCGATGCTTCACAGCGCTATGATCATCTCATACGAGTTGAAGATTCTCGTGCACATATCCCTCTTGGATTGATAATCGAACGATGGATATTTGATTATTTCCCTTTTGTTTTTAAAGGGATTCGTCAACAGCACAGTCAAACCTCCCAAATCCTCAACAAGCCGATCGAAGAAGCCTATGAAGAGATATTTAACCTGTTACGGCTCAATCGTAATGATACATGGGAACAGGCCTATAAAGCGATGCAATCCGCTTTTAAAAATACGAACCAATCCTCTGCTATTGCAAAAGCTTTCCTGACCCTTGCAAAAGAACTGGCTAAAACGATCACTACTATGCCGATGAAGTTTATCGGTAAAGAACATTATGAGCTATTTCATCCGGATAACACCCTATACGGTCGGATCAAACTTCAAAATACGCAAAGCTGTAACATCCTTTTTCTGACTCAAGAATTCGGCTATTTCTCTATCAGTGAAACCCATTACAATATCTTTCGCTATCTCGGTCAAAATCTCTATGGGACTTCAACGATTGCATTGAAGTGGAAAGAAAAGACGGATGTGTTAAATGGTCAAACCCATGAAGCAATGCATATCATTGATCGGCTTTCTAATGATGATTTAGCAATTGAACGTGATACCAGCGATATTCGCTCCATTTTAGAAGATGGAATGGAGTGTGTCTGGTCAGGAAAAATTCTCACTCCTAAAACAAGCGATATCGATCATGTGCTGCCATTCTCGGTATGGTATAACAACGATCTTTGGAATCTTTTGCCTGCCGATAAAAAAGTAAACAACCAAAAGCGAGACAAAATCCCATCACCTAAGCTGATTGAAAAACGTGCCGATATCATTATCGATTACTGGAAACGATATGAGCAAAAATGGAATCATCGTTTTAACAATGAACTCGATGTTTCACTACTAAATAGTAATCAATCCACTAGATCTCATGATGCAGCGATAGCATCACTCATTCAAAAAGCTGGTTATTTGATTTATGATCGGGGATTTAATGCTTATGAAGCATAACTTTAGTTTTAATAGAATTCATGCTATTTTTTGATAGAATCAAACATAAATAGTGCTAAAAGCTGGTGAAATTAATGGATTGTGTAGAGTAAATGGGATCATCGGATATTCTCTTTATTGATCTCGAAGTCGGCGTACATACCCATAAAATTGACTTGGTGGGTGCATGGCTTAACGATATCACTTATAACGGTAAAAGTGTCAATTACATCCGAGAACTCTATTTTGAACACAAACCTCCCTATATTTGCGGTCACAACTTCATCAATCACGATAAAAAGTTTTTATTAGAAACCTCTTTTAACCCCATATTTGATACCGCTAAGATCATAGATACCTTTTATGTATCAATGCTTGTTTATCCGGACAAGCTTTCTCATAAACTCTCCAAACCCTATAAGACTGAAGCTCATATTCAAAACGATCCCTTCGGTGATTGCATAGCAACAAAAGAACTTTTGGAACTTATGATTGAGCGGTTTCGCTCCTTTGGTCCCTCAATGCAGTCACTATTGAGCTCTTTATTGAGAAAAAATCCTTATTTTGAAGCTTTTTTTGAATATCTCAATATTGAGCCTCAATATGTAGATGTTTATGAAGAATTTTATTCCAAGATCAAATGTTCCAAACAACGTTTTTTAGAGCTTTTAGAGGAGGCTCCAGCCGAGATTGGAATCCTTTTGGTATACCTAATGACAAGAGAACGCACTTCACTCTCTTACGCGGTTCTTCAAACATTTCCGAAGACGGTTCAATTACTCAAAGAGCTTCTTTATGATCAAAATTCAATCGATTTAAAACAGTTTGCTAGTGATGAGTTCGATCTCCCTGGATTTAGAGAATTTGAAGCTAGAGACAGCGGAAACGATCTTTTTAGTCAAGAATTGGAAAATATCTCACAGCTCCATATCATTGAATCTGCACTTAGAGGTGAATCATTACTCGCTATTCTCCCGACAGGTGGAGGAAAAACTTTCACTTTTCAAATGCCGGCACTGATCAAAGCTCAAGCCTATAAAGCGCTTACGATTGTTATCTCACCGCTGCAGGCGTTGATGAAAAACCATGTTGAGAGTTTTCGGGAGAAAAATCAGAACTTCAAAGTTGCCGCAATCAGTGGCTATCTTAGTCCAATCGAGCGACTTAATGCTATAGCCGAGGTGGAAAACGGCATTATCGATGTGCTTTATCTAGCCCCGGAGGCATTGCGTTCTCACTCAATCTTCAATGCGCTTAAAAAAAGAATTATCGAACGGTTTGTTATCGATGAAGCCCACTGTTTCTCCTCATGGGGGCATGATTTTCGGCACGATTACAAATACATCGCATCATTTATCCGTGATCTGCAAACAAGTTCACCATTTCAAGGAATCATCCCGGTTTCATGTCTGACGGCAACGGCAAAGCCTGAAGTACTTGATGATATAAAACGCTATTTCTCGGATAGATTGAATCTGACACTATCGGAGTATTTAGCTTCCGCTAAACGAACCAATTTACACTACAACGCAATCGAAGTTGCCGATGATAAAGATAAATATGAAACCCTTGTAAAAGAGATCAGCCGAATCGGTAAAAAAGCGACGATCATCTATATTCCCCAAAATGCCCGTATGTGCAAAGAACTCTCCGAAAAGCTCCTCCAAGATTTCCGCATTATTGAGATGGGATTAGAAATTGAGCCCTTCTATTCAAAAATAGACAGTGAGATCGAAGAGGGGAAACGTCACGGACGGAATAAATCTGATATTTTGAATGATTTTATCGATGATAAGATCGATATTGTAATCGCTACCACAGCGTTTGGAATGGGGATCGATAAGCCCAATATCGAAGCGGTCATTCATTATGAGACTTCCGATTCATTGGAATCGTATCTTCAAGAATCAGGAAGAGGAGGGCGATCACATGGAATCGATGCCGAGTGTATCGTTTTGTATTCCAATAAAGATTTTGACAAGCTCTTTAATCAACAAAATCGCTCTAAAATCGAATATGCCGAGATCAACCGTATCCTCAAAGAGATCAAAAAAGAGAAACGTAATCCTGCTATCCTCTCCACAAAGCAAATTGCAGAAAAAGCGGGGATCGATACCGAAGATAGCTCAAAAGACTACGATGTAATGATTAAAACGGCACTTCTTGAACTCGAAGAAGCCGGAATTATTGAACGAGGACGTAATACCACTAAAATCTATGCTACCTCGGTTAAAAAAGAGGAAAACTCCAGTGCTATGGAGTTTGTTCATAAAGTACTTGATCCCGATAAAGGGATTTTAGAGCTATACGATGAGATGATTAGGATTATGAGCGTTATCATAGGTCGTAGTAAGCTCGATCCTATTGAAGTGGATGATTTATCCGAACACTCCGGTGTCAAACGAAGCGATGTCCATAAAGTTCTCTACGCATTGGCAGAGTATGAACTCATCGCTATGGAAAACGATATAAGTGCACACATTACCAAAGGGGTTAAAAAAGAGCTTGAAGCTCATTTTACATTTGAAAATAAACTATTGGAGTTTTTTAAATCTTTACCGGACTATCAAAGAGAGTTTCATTTGCGGGATATCAATGAGATGTTGGATGAGAAGACAAACCATATCCGTTTATCCAAAAAAGTCATACAAAGTTTTACACATCTAGCGGCATTGGCAAAGAAAAAGTTCAAAGTCAAATTCAAAAAAGATTTTTGTTATATTATTGAAAAAGGGGATATGACTAAAATCGAAGAATTGATTGTAAGACGACAAAATATTGCACGAGGAATCGTCAATACGCTTTTGGAAAAACACGGCGGCAATAACGATGAAATCGAGTTTTCCTCAACAGAGCTCAAAAAAACAATCAGTGAAATCTCTAAAATGAGTATTGAAGGGTTTCACCATACACTCGTTTATATGCATGACACTCTAAAAGAGTTCAAACTTCGTCGTGGAAGATTGATCTATTATCAGGCATTCGCAATTGAGAAAACAGAGCGGATGAGTGAAGCAAAACCTTATCAAAAAATGCGGGATTACAACAATAGCCTAAAGCTTTATTATGAGCGAAAAACTGAAGCGATTCATATTCTCATGGCATTTTTCAAAAAGCTTTTAAAAGAGGGGTGGGAGAGATGTATTAAGTTTGTTAGCGACTATTTCTCGATGGAGTATAACGCCTTCAAAAAGCTCTATAAGTTTGATGAGAAGATGATCAAGCTTCCTCTGACTGAAGAACGCTATCGAGAGATTATCGCCAATCTCAATGAAGAACAATCCAAAGTTTTTGAAGATAAAACCAATCGGGCAGTGATGGTACTCGCAGGTCCCGGAAGCGGTAAGACCAAAACTCTTGTTCATAAAATCGCGTCTCTCATTACATTGGAGAATCATAAACCGGATCATTTCCTCATGCTTACCCACGGCAGGGCAGCAGCCAATGAGTTTCGTACGCGATTATATGATTTAATTGGTGGGTTAGCTTATGATGTGGATATTATGACTTTCCATGCGTATGCATTGCAGCTGATAGGGAAAAAAATATCGGATGAAAATCAGCTCTCCAATGCCATTTCTCTTGCTACAGATGGGATAGCACGAGGAGAAATCGAGATACCGTTTAAGACGATGTTGATTCTTGATGAGTATCAGGATGTGAGTTTAAAAACCTACCGATTCATAACGATGATCTTCAAAAAAATGGAAGCGAACAAACGGATTATTGCCGTAGGAGATGATGATCAGTGCATCAACAATTTCGATGGCGATGATTGCGCAGATGTGACCTTTATGAAAGCGTTCGAGACAGAATTTAATGACAGTGCATCAGTAGAAGAAGAAGATGAAGCTTCCGGTAATTTTGCTCGCTATTCTCTGCTCAATAACTACCGAAGCAAGCATAATATCGTAACCTTTGCCAATACCTTTGCTCGAAGTATTCCCAATCGTCTTAAGCAGGATGATTTAATCGCCAATGATATGGGAACTGGATATATCCAGATCGTAAATTATCCTCAGAAGACTTCTATGGTTGCAAATATAGCCAAGGCTATAGAAAACGATCCATCTGAAAATATCGCGGTTCTATGTAGAACAAACAACGCCGTATTGACCCTTTATTCAATTCTTAAAGCCAAAGATATCAATGTCAAATACATTACCTCTAAAGATGGTTTTAGATTGGGTCAGCTTGTGGAGTTACAGGACTTTTTAGAACAGTGGAAAAAGT
>JAGXFM010000001.1 GCA_024637215.1 Sulfuricurvum sp. | reverse complement strand
TATCGGTGAGCGGTGTAACCTGTCTTTTCGCCATAATTTACCCCTAATTAATGTACCTTTTTTAGGTATTGATGAGGTACATTATACGAAAGTACATTAAAAGGTACATTAAGAATGTGGATGTAGTTGTATTGAATAAATACGTATTAGAGGCTAAATAGCGTTAAAAGTGCCTATTTAATGGGTTTGTGTTTGTCTTTTTGGATTATATTAGAGGGGATTAAATTGATGTGGTGGCGGACGAGGAGAGATTCGAACTCTCGGTACCGTTGCCAGTACGTCTCCTTAGCAGGGAGGTGGATTCAGCCGCTTTCCTACTCGTCCAGTGTTATTAAAGAGGGCGTAATTATAAGCATACGTACATAACAAGCACCTTAAATAGGTGCTTTGATGCGTTAAATTGCGGGAGAGTTTTTGGGAGTAGCGATAATTTGATCCAAAAGGGCTTGTAACTGCGTAGCTAGAACCTCATTAGAAGCTTTTGCTTCGGCAATTTTTTCTTTAAGTTTTACAACCAGCTCGATTTTATCCATAAATTTCATGCAGTCTCCTTGCAGGTATTTATAAGAAATAAAGCAAGGAATATTCCAATTTATAAAATCGCGAGGATTTTTTCGACGACTTCGGCAGGATTGGATGCTTTGTAAATCGGTCGCCCGACAACGATAAAGTCAACTTTTTCATCCCGTGCGATTTCGACGGTAGCGACCCGTTCTTGATCTCCCGCATCTTCACCGAACGGTCGGATTCCTGGGGTGAGGGTGATAAAGGTATCCGATGTGAGTGATTTGATCGAAGCGCTCTCGTAGGCACTGCACACGACTCCGTCCAACCCCGCTTCATGCGCATCTTGTGCAAAACGATCCGCTTTGGGTGCGATTTTCTCTCCGTACACGTGTTTAAACTCTCCCTCTTCAAACGAGGTGAGGGCGGTGACTGCGAGGACGAGAGGGCGGTTTTCATAAGGGGAGAGCCGTTTCATCACTTCGTGCATCGCTTTGCGTCCTGCGGAGGCATGGACGTTGAACATATCGACCCCTAGAGACATGATCGATTCTGCGGCATCCGCCATCGTATTGGGGATGTCGTAGAGCTTGAGGTCTAGAAAAATTTTGAATTCGGGATTGATCGCTTTGATGGCATCGATAAACGGCTTACCGTCACGGATATACGAGCGTAGACCCACTTTCAGCCATAGGGGGTACTCTTTGAGTTTTTCGACGAGGGCTAAGTTCTCTTCCTGATTCGGGAGATCAAGTGCGACGCACAATTGCATGATAAGCCTTTGGATAATATTGGTAAAAGTATAACCAAGAGAAGTTTTGAAAGGGTTGAGAGGGAGTGCTGTATTAAATCTTAAAAAAAACGTCCATTTGTATTGCATTAATAATTCATTGATGAAAACAGCCTACAATATTCAAAAGACTAAAATAAAAAAGGGTATCTCATGAAGCGAAATTTGATAGCGATGGCATTAGCCGGATTAGTAATGAGCGTAAGTGTTGCCTCTGCCGCACTCTATAAAGTCGATCCTTCACATTCGAATGTGGGTTTTAAAGTAAAACACATGATGATTAGTACCGTAACCGGAAAATTCGGTAATTTTTCAGGAATGTATGATTTGGATAAAGGGCAGTTTAAATCCCTGAGCGGCGCTATCAAGGCCGAGTCGGTCGATACCGGTATCGCAAAACGTGATGATCATTTACGCAGTGCCGATTTTTTCGATACCGCTAAATTCGGCGATATTAATTTTGTCATGACAAGTGCTACCAAAACCAAAATGACCGGAAACTTAACGATTCGGGGAATTACCAAAAAAGTGGTTTTAGATATCGATATGGGGGGCACGGTAACCGATCCTTGGGGCAATCAGCGTTCAGGTTTTGTATTGAGCGGAAAAGTTAACCGAAAAGATTTCGGTCTAAACTGGAATAAAGCGATTGAAGCGGGCGGCGTGGTCGTCGGAGACGAAGTGAAAATGGTGGTTGAGATCGAGGGGATTGAGGAGTAATTAAAAGGTTTTGATAAACCCGTCCCGTTTGGGGCGGAATCCCTCTAAATCATTCAAGTTTAACCCCTGTTGTTTTCCCCACACTAAAATAGATTGGCATTTGTATATTTTGGCGTAATCGACCAAATAATCGATCATTCCACGGCTTAGATGCTCATATCCGCCATAGGTCACAAAATCATCCACGATCAAATGGCGTCCCAGTTCTAAATTCTCCCGTATGCTCACTCCCGCATAAATTTGTAACTCACCGCGTTGATACGCACCGATAGGTCGGTAATCTTTGGGATATTGTGAGGTGATGAATGCGTCAAATTGATCGGAGGTGAGTTCTGGGCGGAGGGTTGTGAGGAGGGCAAACCCCTCCACTAACTCGGATGCGGAGAGTTCCCGAAACTGCAATTAGTTTCCTAACGCGCTGAGTTGAGCGCCAATTTTAGTAATTTTGTCTTCGGCATCACTAAGTCCGTTACGATTTTCAGTAATAACGGCTTCGGGAGCGTTGGCGACGAAACGCTCATTGGAGAGCATCCCGCGTAGCTTATCCGCCTCTTTTTGGAGTTTTTCGCGCTGTTTGGTGAGTCGATCAATAATAGGGGTTAAATCAATAGCTTCGGTCGGCAAGTATACCTCAACCGATTCTCCGATATCGCTGATGGCGTTATCGATTTTAGTGTCGGTAAAATGGAGCGTTTCGACTTTTGCCAAGCGCACAATAAACGGTGCCATCATAGTTTGATCGCCGCCGCATTTGAGGTAAGCGAGGTCGATTTTTTGGTTTCCTAAATCAACGAGTGTTTTGGCACGGCGAAGGGTAACAATCGCATCCATAATGATCGCAAATTCCGCTTCGATGGCCTCATCAACCGTGATATTATCCGGATAGGTCATAATCATGATCGAGTTCCCCTCTTCGAGGGTTGTCCCTGAAAGCTCATGGTAGAGAAATTCGGTGATAAACGGCATAAACGGATGGAGGAGTTTCATCGACTCTTTAAAGATACTTCCCAACTCATTAACGCTCTCTTTTGACGCTTTGCCCAGTTCGATACCCCAGTCGCAGAACTCGTTCCATAAGAAGCGATAGAGTACCGTTGCCGCATCGTTAAAGCGGTATTCGTCCAAGAACGCTCTCGTCTCTGCCGTTGCACGATGGAAACGCGAGAGCATATAGCGACCCAACGGTGTAGTGATCTCTTGATCCGCTAAATCTTTAAAGGTCGGAACATTCATTTGCAAGAATTTGGAAGCGTTGAAGAGTTTGTTGGTAAAGTTACGGCTTTGCTCCAGACGGTCGTTGCTAAGGCGGATGTCACGCCCCTGAACGGCAAGGACGGCTAACGTAAAGCGCAGCGCATCGGCACTGTATTTTTCGACCATATCGAGCGGATCGATAACGTTCCCTTTGGATTTGGACATTTTTTGCCCGTGTTCATCCCGTACCAAAGCGTGGAGATAGATGTGTTTAAACGGCAGTTCACCCGTAAAGCTTTCCCCCATCATCATCATCCGTGCCACCCAAAAGAAGAGGATATCAAATCCGGTAATCATGAGGGTGTTGGGATAGAACTTCGCCATATCTTCACTTTGGAAGAGTTGATCTTGCGCACTGTCACCGTTCCCCCATCCCAGAGTCGAGAACGGCCAAAGGGCGGAACTAAACCACGTGTCGAGAACATCCGGATCTTGGGTGAAGTTTTTACTCGCACAATGGGGACAACTCTCAGGATTTTCCTCTAAGCTTGCCCATTCATGGCCGCAATCGTCGCAGTAAAACACAGGGATACGGTGTCCCCACCAAAGCTGACGTGAGATACACCAATCGCGTAGGTCGCCCATCCATGCATTGTAGCTGTTGATCCAGTGCGGAGGGAAAAACTGTGCCAACCCTTCATTGGTTTTATCGATCGAACCGCGCGCGACCTCTTTGCGGACAAACCACTGTTTGGAGATGTAGGGTTCTACGATATTTTTACAGCGGTAGCAATGCCCCACTTGGTGGGTATGTTCTTCGATTTTCTCGATAAACCCTGCTTCTTCGAGGCGTTTAACGATTATCGCACGTGCTTCGAGACGCTCTAATCCTTCAAACTCTCCCGCATGGTGATTGAGTATCCCTTTTTCATCGAAAACGGTGATGAATTCGAGATCATGACGTTTGCCCACTTCGTAGTCGTTCGTATCGTGGGCGGGGGTGACTTTAACGACACCGGTTCCGAAATCACGATCAACATGGCCATCGGCGATGATTTTGATCTCGCGGTTGATGAGCGGCAGAGTGACGCTTTGTCCGATGAGGTGGAGGTAACGCTCATCATCAGGGTGTACCATGATGGCGGTATCGCCGAAATAGGTCTCAGGTCGGGTAGTAGCGACCACGATATGCCCGCTGCCGTCGCTGAAGGGGTAGCGCATATGGTAGAAGTTCCCTTGGTGCTCTTCGTGTTCCACTTCGATGTCGCTGAGTGCACCGTCATGGGTACACCAGTTGACCATATAGTTACCGCGTATAATGAGGTTTTGGTTGTAGAGGTGGACAAATGCCTCTTTAACGGAGGATTTTAGCCCTTCATCCATCGTAAAACGTTCACGGCTCCACGCAGGCGATACCCCCATTTTACGCATTTGGCTCACAATGGTTCCGCCGCTGTGCGCTTTCCATTTCCATACCCGTTCCAAAAACGCTTCGCGTCCGAGCTCTTCTTTGGTTAACCCCTCGGCAAGGAGCTGTTTTTCGACGACGTTTTGGGTCGCGATCCCTGCATGGTCGGTTCCCGGCTGCCACAGAGCGGCATAGCCGTCCATCCGTTTGTAGCGGGTGATGATATCAATAAGGGTATGATTTAGCGCATGACCGATATGCAATGATCCCGTGACGTTCGGAGGGGGAAGCATGATGGCAAAATGTTTATTCGGTTTTTGTATAGATAGGTTCCCCTCAACCTCAAAATAGCCTCGGTTCTCCCATATAGGATAGTAAGTCTCTTCAATATTTTTGGGATCGTAGTGGGTAGCTGACATAACAAGGCCTTGGTAACAAAAAATATCGCGAATTATACCAAATTTCAGAGGAACGCTAATTGCTTTATATAAAGTATTAATTATCAAAGGTGAACCATGCAATATACTGTGAAGTCAACGATTTTAGGATTTGATCAGATTACCAAGGTAGAGTTGAGCCAAATTGATGAGATGTTTGCTACTCTTAAAAGTTGTGACGGTAGTAATATCAGTTTCACGGTCGTGAATCCCTATCTGTTGCGTGAGTACTCTTTTGATTTACCGACATCGGTGAGAGTTTTGCTGGATATTAGTGAAGATTCAAAGGTAGTGGTATATAATATCGCCGTTATTCAAGACCCGCTCGATGAATCGTGCATCAACTTCCTAGCCCCGCTTATTTTTAATCAAGACAACGCGACTATGGCACAAGCGGTATTAGATGTGAAAAATCACCCCGGTCTCGGTTTAGCCGAACCGATTAAAAAATTTAAAGTATAATTTAGCTCCTTCTTTCAGGGGCTTTAAGGAGCCTCTTGCCACTCTCCCGCCTCAACGATCAGCAATATACGGCAGCAACGGCTTCGTATGGGCATAATCTTATTATTGCTTCGGCGGGCACCGGAAAAACTTCCACGATTGTAGGGCGTATCGCCTATCTTATCTCCCAAAACGTCAAACCCGAAGAGATTTTACTCCTTACGTTTACCAACAAAGCGGCGCAGGAGATGGTGGAGCGGGTAGCGGCATTTTTCGGTCGGGAGATCGCTTCAAAAATCGATGCGGGAACCTTTCATGCGGTGAGTTACCGATGGCTCAAACGCAAAGAGGGGAAAGTCGTCCTCAAACAGCCGCGAGAACTCAAAACCCTTTTTCGAAGCGTGTACGAAAAGCGAACGTTTAGCCATATCGATTGCGCGACATCGGCATACGGTGCCAACTATCTTTATGATGTTTACTCGTTTTATCAAAATACCGAGTTGAGTACAAATTTCGAAGAGTGGATTTTGACCCGTCAGGATGAACACGCGGTGTATGCGGCCATCTATGCCGATATCATCGATGAGTTTGAAGCGTTAAAAAAAGAGTACGGGTTTGTCAATTTTAACGATCTGCTGTTGCATATGCGCGATTTGGCATTGAAGAGTGATTTGGGCTACAAAGAGGTCTTAATCGATGAGTACCAAGACACGAATGCCCTTCAAGGGACGCTGATCAACGCTATGCGTCCCCCTTCGCTTTTTTGTGTCGGAGATTACGATCAGAGTATTTATGCTTTTAACGGTGCGGATATCTCTATCATCGGCTCTTTTACCACCAATTTCCCTGACGCGCAAGTTTATACCCTCAACAAAAATTACCGCTCCACGATTCCGATCCTCTCGCTTGCCAATACGGTTATCGCCCATAATGAGCGGATTTACCCCAAAGCGCTTGAAGTGACGCGCAATCATGAGGCACAAAGTCCCGCGCTGCTCATCTACGATGAACTGTTCGATCAGTATCACGGGATAGCCCAAAAAATCGGGGATTCCTCTACCAATCGAGAAGAGATAGCGGTGATTTTCAGAAACAACGCCTCGGCAGACGGTATCGAAGCGACGTTGCGGGAGATGGGGATCGCATGCCGTCGGCGCGGCGGAACCAGTTTTTTTGATTCCAAAGAGATCAAGGCCCTTTTGGATATGTACACGTTACTGGTTAATGAGTCGGATATGATGGCGTTTATCCATCTCTTTGATTACGCCAAAGGGGTGGGAAGTGCTATCGCCAAAGAACTTTTCGTCGCATTGCAAAAGTTAGGTCGCGGGTCGTTTTTACGCGGATTGTATTCACCTGATTCCGAAATATCCAATCCGTTTGAAAAGCGGCGTCTCAATCATCAGTTGGGACTTTTTGATGATTATGCCGAACTCGGCAGTGCGGGGCGGTTTGCAAAACTCGGATTTGATCCTAATTTTATGGGGAACCCAATCTTAAAGCATGCGAAGCTTTCCAAAGATTCCGCCACTTTTTTACATGACCTTTTTACCCTTTTTCGACAATTGCGGGATATCAAAGAGCCTAAAGCGGCGGTTCAAAAAATTGCCCTCTCCGCTTTGTACAAACACGTCATTGAAATGCTCTCGACACGAAGAGCAATGACTGAAAACGGATCCATTGATGAGCGGGTCAAAGGAGAGTCTGAAGAGCGAATTCGGCGCAAATGTACGATTTTATTTGAACTTTCCCGTCCGTATAAAGAGCATGAACGTTTTTTGAATGCGATGGTCTTAGGGTCTCAGGATTTGACGCAAGGGGAGGGGGTGCATCTGCTGAGTATCCATGCGTCCAAAGGGTTGGAGTATCAAGAGGTGTATGTTATCGATTTGATGGACGGACGGTTTCCCAACCGAAAACTGATGTGCCGAAGCGGAAGTATAGAAGAGGAGCGGCGGCTTTTTTATGTCTCCGTGACACGGGCAAAAGATCGTCTCTTTTTGAGCTACGCCAAATACGACAAAATCAAAAAAACCAATTTCGTCCCCTCACAGTTTTTATTTGAGGCGGGGTTGATCCCCAAAGATGAAATGTATGCGGCTTTGGTCGCGAAGGGTACAAACGAAGAGGCTTAGCCCTTTTTTATCGGCGACCTTGTACCGCGTTCCCCATCTCCCACATCGGCAAGAAAATACCCAGCGCCAAGAGTACAACCATACACGCAATCAACAAAAGCATAATAGGCTCCACCGCTTCGGAGAGACCGTCAATGATGGCATCAAATTTCATTTTGTAATACTCCATCACCTTTTGCATCATGGCATCGAGTTGACCGCTTGATTCTCCGGCAGAGATCATCTGAATAATCATATTTTCAAAAAGTTTTGTTTCTGCCAAACCGTTATGGAGGGTTCCCCCTTTTTCAACCGTCTGACGCACCGTTAATAACTTTTCTTGCAGGGGGAGGGTATCGATCATGGCGATGGAGGTTTCCAATGCTTCGGCTATCGGAATACCCGCACGAACCAATTCGGAGAAGACCAATGTAAAACGGTTTAGGGTAGCGTACATAATGATATTTTTAATCAGATAGGTTTTGAGTAAGAATTGGTGCCATTTGTACCTAAATTCCCGATTATTACGCAACAGGTATCGGAAGGTAACGATAAAAAGAAAAAGTGCGGCAAGAACATACACTCCGTAGGTATTAAACAGATGCTCTAAAAATAACAAAATTTTAGTAGGAACCGGAAGATCGGCACCCAGTTGCTCAAATATAGCTTTGAATTGGGGGACAACGTAAGAGATAAGAACGGTAAAGGCGATGGCCATAGCAATCATAACGTTGCGAGGATAGGCCATCGCTTTTTTGAATTTGATAATGTTGCGACGAATCTCTTCAAGCATATCGGCAAGCTTGTGCAGCGCTTCCGCCATGTTTCCCGTTTTCTCCCCCAACTCGATCATAGCAAGAGAGAGATTGCCGAGTTCGTAACTAAAATTATGGGCGGAGTGGGAGAGACTGTGTCCGGCATTGATATCTTCCGCCATCGTCCCTAAAACAATTTGCAACGTTTTATCGGTTGTAGCATCGGCTATCTCATTCAAAGAGTCGTGGATTGAGATACCGGCATTCGTCATAACGGCAAGCTGTCGAATCGCGCCAATTAAAGCGTCTTGTTTGAGTTTTCGTTTTCGGAGATTGGAGAAAAGGGTCTCTTTGAAACGGCGCAGCTGATCTTCGAGCGGCGGGGTAGCTTCGGTTACTTTTAGAATCATCCCCGAGAATTTTATTTTGGCTATGTAGTGCGCCTCTTTTTTATTCTCTGCATAAAAACCTTGATTGGTTTTTTTCCCTTTAGCGAGGATGGTCGCTACAAAATATTTCATCCTTTAGCGACTCTTAGAATCTCATCCAAGGTTGTAACTCCGTGTACCGCTTTCGCCATGCCGTTTTCAAACATCCCGACAAACCCCTCTTCTTTTGCTTGTTTAACAAGATCGTCTTTGGAGGCACCTCTGGCAATCATACTGGAAATCTCTTCACTCATGGGGAGAACTTCACAAATCATCTCTCGCCCCATGTATCCTGAGCCGTTGCACTCTTTACAACCTGCCCCCTCATAAAAAACGGTACTAGGAGGAATGAGGGTATGGTATTCTTGGAGAATATTTTGAGGAATATCGGCCTCTTTTTTACAATGAATACAGATTCTACGGATGAGCCGCTGAGCTTGTACCGCAACAAGTGCGCCGCTTATGAGGTAAGGTTCAATTCCCATATCCACCATACGGGGGATCGCACTGATGGCATCATTGGTATGGAGGGTAGAGATAACAAGGTGCCCTGTGAGCGCGGCTTTGATGGCAATTTCCAGTGTTTCATGGTCACGGATCTCTCCGATCATGATTTTGTCGGGATCTTGACGGAGGATAGAGCGGAGGGCATCGGCGAAAGAGAGTCCCACTTTTGGGTTTACCTGAACCTGTTGGATCAGATTCATACGGTATTCGACGGGATCTTCAACCGTAATGATTTTATCTTCGATGTTACGAAGCTCATTCAACGCACCGTAAAGGGTGGTCGTTTTACCGCTTCCTGTAGGGCCTGTGACCAAAATAATACCGAAAGGAGATTGAAGCCCTTTGAGGAGTTTTTGATAGCTTTGGGTATCCATTCCGGAGTCTTCGAGTTTGACGAGCGCTTTGGTCTTATCCAAAATACGCATAACGATCGATTCTCCGTAAATAATGGGGAGAGTAGAGAGACGAAAATCAAACTCCGCGTCCATAACCATTGCGGAGAAACGACCGTCTTGAGGTTTACGGCGTTCAGCGATATCAAGATTGGCCAAGAGTTTAATACGTGAAGCCAACGGCGGATAAATATCTCGATCAAATATAAAAATTTCGGTCAATTTCCCGTCAATACGTCCGCGAACGACACAGTTACGTTCGGTAGGTTCAATATGTATATCGCTTGCACGCCCTTTGATGCACGCTTTTAAAATGACATCAATCAGTTGTAAGATCGAAGAAGCTTCTTGTTGCTCTTCAATGGTTCCGATATTGCGCAATTCATTACGAATATTGGCGACAAGTTCTTTGACACTGTCTTTGAGCTCCATTTTAAACAAATACGCTTGAATCTGTTTTTCGGTGGCAACGGCAATTTTAAGTGATTTTCGAGGGAAGAGGCGTTGTATGGACTCTTGCGCTTCAATATTGAGAGGATCGGCGAATACGACCATGACATACATATCGTCTTGTGAGATAGGGAGTGCATTGTACCGTTTAAGCTGAGGTGTCGGTATCTTTTCAACGAGTCGATAATCCATGTCGATGGAGTCGAGATCGATAAAAGGGACTTCAATCACTTCGGCTAAATGGGTTAGAATCGAGATTTCGTCTAAAAAATGGTAATTTTTGATAATGGAGAGTTCATATCGACCGAGTCGGATTTGTTCAACAATAAAACGTTTGATAAAGTTGCTGGAGATAGCCCCCACTTTAGTGAGGGTTTCTAAAACGGTATCATCTTGAACCCCATGGGAAGTTAGACGATCAATTTGTTGTTGCGAGATATGGCGCTTTTCTAACAAATCATGCGTAATGCGATCCATATACTCTATCCTTTATTAATATACATGATGAAGGGTCAATATTTTATCATAGTATTCATCTATCGCGATGCTTTTACGTCCATTGCTCTGCGTGGGGTAGAGTTTATAGCTGAGGCGGCTATCCGAGGGGTCTTTATACTCTTTGATAAGTCGGTTCGGCTGAGGTGCTTTGAGATACAAATCAAATACCTTAGAGAGGAGATGGGAACTGGTCGGAAATGTGAGATTTTTCATCGGTTTATTATCATACAGCGCTTGCATTAAAAGTTTTTTTTGCATTAGAATAACTGCAAAATATGCAGAATTGGCCCGAGCCTCTTCGCTTTGGTTTAGCGTCATCATGGGCGCTGCCAAGCGGTCGATCAAATCTGCTTTAAGGCATGAAAAAGCATACAAAGAGACATACGCTTCGTCATTTTGATGATAGGGAAAACCTTTAAGGCCGAGGTTGCAGGCTTGAAGATAGTTTCCTTGTTGATAAAGAGTATAGAGGCGTTCTCTGGCATCGGCAAAGGAAGAGAGGGTGAACAACACAAAGAAGAGTAAAAATCTCATTTGAATGTACCCCGTTCAATGGTATCGAGCAGTGAACGTGCCGCTTCGGAATTTGAATCGGTGATGTAGAACTGTAATGTTTTTTTTGCCTGCTCCGCTCTTCCGAGTTTGACGAGTGATTTGGCAAAGATAATCCAGCTCTCCTCTATCTTATTACTGATGCTATTGGTTTTTAACGCAAAATTGTAGGCTTCGCTGTAGTTGCCGTGATCATAATGGTAACGGGCGATAAAGAGTCCAAGATTCGCATTGGATGTCTCTTTGAAACGGCGTTCAAGTGTCTCAATATCAAGTTTGGACTCGGTACGGTTGAGAGAAAACGATTTCTCATCGGATAAATCGGGGGGAGGAGTACTTACAAGTTTCGCTACAGGGAGGGGTTCACGAACCGGTTGAGCATTTTTTTGAAGAGGAGCTTTGGGCGTTTCATTCATCGGTAACGTTGTTTGAAAGGATCGGACGAAATCCATAGAGGGTTCAAGGACGGTAGAAGATGCTTCATGCGTCGATTTGGAAGGCGATGCAATAGATTCTTTGGCTTCGTCCGTGTCAGATTTTTTAGAATAAGTGACGGCGATCAGGAGTGTCAGGAGTGCAATGAGACCAAGGATATAGGGGGCGTAAAATTTGATTTTATATTTAAGCCAACGGCGTTCTAGGTTTTGGATGTTAAGCATGGATCAGCCCTGTATGGATAGCTGCCATCTCAATCCATTTAGATTTGAGAGCATTGTATTGGATTAAAGCGGGATTGTTTTCTTCATACCAGCAGTAGAGGCTGAAAAGTGAAAATAATAATTTATTCGTCTCACGAAAATTCCCTTTGGTTAAAGAGGCCACCAATTTTATATTTTTATCATTAAACATATTGGCGACATCAAAACAGTTCGCTTTGAGAAGTTTTTTTTGTATGTATATTTTGAGCTCTTCGGCAGTGGCATTGTGAAGCTCAATACTCTCCCATATCCGCGTTTGAAAATGTTCTTTTGCTATGATCTCTTCTTTATCGGTTTTATGCAAAGTGATGACAAATTTAATAACCCGTGCATCCGATATCAGGCGAATTTTTTCCATGAGCGATGAGCTATAGAGTTGTGCTTCATCTAGGAGAACTATGGGTACGTCTGTATAAGAAACAGCTTCGGCAATCTCTAAAAAACGGGTTAATGTCATAGTTTCACGCGGGGAATATGCAAAAATCCTTTCGGCCAATACACGGAGAAAATCATCTTCGTCTACAATCGGAATATCAAACATAAAAACTTTTTGGTGTTTGGAAAGGTCATGGTGAAGTTTATGCAGCAGCATACTTTTCCCTGTACCCGGTCTGCCGAATAGAAGGATCATTTTAAGAGGTTTTTGCACCGAACTTTTAAGAGACTGATAGATATGTGCAATGCTGTCGATCTGGACGTAGTCTTTAGGGTTCACCACATCTAAAAACAGATCACGCGGTTTTGAGAAAAGGGAATGCTCCATCCGTTATTTGCTTTCAGGCTTTGGATCTTCTTCGTTTGGCTTGCCAAGACGGGTATATCCCAAATCACCTAAACTGAGGGTATCGGCCTCTTTTTTAATGATATGCGGTTCAATGATAATAACGATCTCTTCCGTCCGCTTACTGATCCCTTCGCGCTTAAAAAGATACCCTAAAATAGGGAGATCGCCCAAAAGAGGAACTTTGTTTGCGTCATTAACGTTTTTGGTATTAATTAATCCCCCTAAAATGACACGGTTTCCATCTTTAACACTGATGACCGATGACATTTGACGACGGCTTAAATCGGGCGGCATAGATCGGGTTGCATTATCCGTAGAAATTTCACTTGCCGTTTCAGATATGGATGGGTTTATCCGTAAGGTGATACTGCCGTCTCTGGATATTTCAGGGGTAATATCGAGGAGAACACCCGAAAAAACAGAAGAAACGGTCTCATCTTCGGTATTATCGGTCCCCCCGCTGCTTGTCGATGTTGTAGAGCTTTTTGTTTTATAAAAGAGTTCGGTTCCGGCGGTTATGAGTGCCGGTTGATTGTTAAGCGTCAGGATTTTAGGATTGGAGATCGAGTAAACATCTCCCTGCGTTTTTAGAAATTTAATCACTTCATTAAGGCTACCGCCGGCACTAAGTTGAAAGACATTAGCGTTATTCGCGTTTGCAGAAAACCCATCAAATAAAACACCTGTAGAGGTTGCACTATTTGTACCGCTATAGGTTTTATCGATGTTTTTGGTAGTAACATAATCGAAACCTAGTTTTACGTTTTGCAATGCGTATAATTGTGACCAGTCTATACCGGTTGATGAAGCGTCACTAAAGACGACGCTGTACATTTTTACGTCGATCAACACCTGTGTCTGCATCTTTTTCTGTAAATCTTCCAGATAGGCATCCAACCGCTTAATTTGGGTATTGGTCGCGGTTACGGTCACTAATCCTGCATTTTTATTGATCATCGGGATTTGAGCCGTATACCCATCTTCCGGACGGTTTAGGATACTTTCAAGCTCTTTATCCAGTATTTCCCAAAATTGGACTTCATCACTGGAGGTTATGTTAATCCCCGATTCAGAGGAAGCTCCCCCGCCGGAAGTGCTTTTAGAGGTAGAAGCTGTTCCTATCGCTGCAGTACTCGTATTGGAACTAAGGGTTATATTGGCACTTCCAACCCCTTTGCGTTGCGAAATAATGTAGTCAATGTTATACGTTTTAGTGGTTAAATAAGAAATTTTGAGAATATTGTTTTGCAAGGTATATTGGAGATTATTTTCTTTGATAATCAAATCCAATACTTCATTAATAGTCAGATTTTTCAAAAAGGTTTTGTTCATCTGTTTTTTCAAAATATTTTCAGCCTGCTCATCGGTTACGATAACACTCATGCCGCATTCATCGCTTAGCTGATCAACGAATTCGCCTACGCTTGTCCCTTTGACCGATGAGATATTGAAAAGCTCATAGGTACAATCTGCGTGAAGTGTAGGGATGAGGAGGGTAGCCGTGGCAACGGATAACATAAACGCGCGCACATGGTGTTTAATTACAGATGTCATGATACTTTCCTATTTCGTGATAATTTTAATATTATTATTTTGTTTTGTCAAAAACAAAATAAGCTTTTGATCTTTTTTTCCGGTGAGTAAAACAGAATTCGATTTAATTTCAGAGAGGGTAAAATCTCGGACACTTTCCCCTATTTTATACCATTTTCCGCTTATGAATACCGATTTATTCATGATAGCAAAAAGACGCAACGGTTCCTCGATCACTTTTGGTTGGGCTAAAATACCCATAGTGTTCCCTAATTTCGGCGGTGCTAAAAGGTTAGAGCCGGGTTTAGCCGTGAGTGAAGGCTTTGTCATTTTCATCGGATCACGAAGAGAGTTGATAAACCCATCTGAAACTCCCACACGGGAAGGAAGAATGGCACTAATTTGTTCGTCTACCTTTGCCAGTTCTTCATTGCCGTTGGGATACGCTCCTGCGGAATTGGCTGTTGTATTTGTCGGCGGGATAGCCGCATGAAGGGTCATTAACGTGAATAATAGGATCGGCAGATACTTTTTCATTCTCTTACAATCCCCCATACCGAGATATTGAGATCCCCTTTGAGTTTCTCATCGGCAACAATATTAAAATTGTGCAAATCAACAACCAGATGACTTTGCTCCAATGCATTGATAAATTTCAGGGTGTTTTTATAAGCCCCTTCGGATGCAATAGTAATATCCAATACGTGTCCGAATGAGCTGTTGTCCGTTTGAAGCGTATTCGCAAAACGGGCTAGTTTCACTTTATTCGCACGTGCGTAGCGAGAGACTGAATCCAGATAAGCTCCCCATACGGTTTCATCGTAGTATAAAGAAGAAATCTGCTCTAATTGTTCTTTGATGTAGGTGTTGTATTGGATATACAGAGCATGTTGACGTTCAATCTCAACGGTTTCTTGCTCAATTTGGGTAATACGTTCGGGAGGATAGGTTAATAAATAGTGTTTATCCGCATTCAAATCTTGCTCGACTCGGATCGCTTTTTCATGCGATATTTTGAAACTTGATTCTGAACTTTCCCATAAGAAAAAATAGGAAAAAGCGAACAATGAGGCAAAAATGATAAGAAACAGCATCATTTTATCTCGGTCACTTTTATAAGAGAGTGATTGATCTAAAGCGTAAAGGTAGTCTTCAATTTGTAATTTCATTTAATGACCGCCTTAAGTTCACTAAGGTAGGATTTTTGCTCTTCATTATAGGAAATGAGTTCAAGATTAAAAATATAGCGGTTGTTTTTTGTATTGGTGAGATGTTTGAGGAGCGCTGTAATATCCTGCGTATTGGAGGATGTCAATCCAAAAGTGAACGTTTTGGTATTATTGAGATCTTCTGTATACGCAATGGTCTTTAGTTGTACCCGATAGTGGTTGAAGCTTCGGGTAAAATCGGCCATGATTTTTGCTTTCATCGGATAATTGACTTTTTTATCATGTACTTGTACTAACGTGTCTTGCTTCTGTTTATAGGACTCTTTTTGCTCATCCAAAAGGGTTTGAGCGACACTTTTATTGGCCAGTTTTAAATTGACCGTTGCCTCTCGGTCCATTTTTTCAACATGAACCTGCTCGTATTCCTTGGTTAAAACGGCATGATGGAACTCTTCAACATACGAGAGCCCCCAATAAACACCCGGATAAAGAAGTGCGGCAGCCAAAGATGCGGCAGTCACTAAGATAAGTTTTCCGCTGTCGCGTTTGGTAAATGGGGGTGGGCGATCAAATATTGTAAAGTTGCAGTCGTATCGCTCATCGGTTTCAAGCCGTCCGTAGAGATGCATGAGCTGATGTATCTGATCTACTTTTTCTCCGTGGGTATCAAATCCGTAATTAAAATCCAGCGGCGTCGTTTTAATCCCTAAATAGGTTTGCGCATACTCATCCAGTCCAAGGACGTTTCCTACATCGGTTCCGATATAGATTTGATCAAATGTTTTAATCTCATAAGCTCTTTTGGCATAGGTGATAACATCACTGATATGGAGAAAAATTTCACCGAAAAGTTTGATAAGGCTTTTTTGATAGTCAGGATGTGATGTATTCAGACCCTCTTGGGCTAACATCGTTTCAAAAGAGAGAAGATCGATTTGCTCACCTAAAAGTTCACAAAAGCGTTCATGCATTTGTTTGAGTGAAAATTTTAATGATTTGGCGTAGATATATTCTTGTTGGTTGTAAATACAAAAAAAGGCATCATTTTCTTGAAAATAGATAAAACAATGCACCCCTGATGAATCGATCAGTTCTTTAATATAGAGAGATTTTAGCAATAGCGGAACGGGGATAATTTGATCAATGTATTTTATCGTATCAACAATGTGGGCGTATTCTTCCTCTAGGGTCAGGGGATCAACAACAAATACATGGAAGAAGCGATCGGTTTCTGTACTTTTATGTATAGCCTCTATATACTTGAAGTGGTATTCGATAGCCATATCCAATGCAAGTTCTTCGTAAACTTTATTTTCTAAGGCATCATTGATATCGTCATCCGGAACATTTTTACTGATTCCGATAAGGGTGGAAATAAATCCTTTGGTATTTAAAAAAGATATAGAGTATTGCTCTTTCGAAAAAGAGGGTGATGCGGTGTTGGATAGAGTATTGAGGGTCCCTTCATAAAAATCTGCTTTATAAGGGTCAGATGATATAACGGTTGGATAGATTGGCTGCTTGCTTATACTCATCCTATATCCTATTTAAAATGTACTAGAACCATGCCGCAAAAGCGGTTTTCTTGATAAAACTCTATCCGATAGCTCTTATGTGCGGTATCAATGGAGTACTTTGAATCCAAATCTTTCAATTTTACATTCAAATTCCCCTCATCACTCACCCCTTTTTTGGTAAAACCGATGATATTAACCCGTATATTGCGATCATTATTAATAACTTTAAAATCGGCATCGGCAAAAAAATCTGTAGCAAAGGGGATCGATCTTATTTTGCCGTCAACAATAATCTGTATAGGTTCAGTACAAAACTCTTTTGGATGATAACTGGGTACTAGCGTACTTATTTTTTGGTTACCGATATAAAGATCATAGGTCTGTTGATTTTTTTGAACACTACCCAGGGGGTGAAAAAACTTAAACTCGTTTCGCTCCGATTGTAGCGGAATGAAACTTAAACGGTTTTTTAAATCGTTTAAGTTAAGGTATATGTCGTTATTAATGGTGAGAAACTCATGATCAGTTAGTAGCTTCTGAATGACATTAAGGTTCAATTCAAAAGCACGTTCATATTTGATTCCCATCAGTTTCATATAACACTCAATAGCATGGAGTTGATAAAATACTTTATGGTGCAAGGTGGGTAAATTTTTACTGGTTTCAATCGCAAAGGCAGGTTTATTATTAGAAACGGCAAAATAGGTTAGGGAGTGTTTCATCGCTTCGTCATCAAATCGGGTATTGGTATTACGCACATCAAAAAAATGGTGATCTTCAATTAACCCGTTGTTAAGTTCTCGGCTCACTTTTGACGCAATATCATTTAAATTTCCAAAAGGGTGTTCGGTGTCGAGCGAGCCTTGATCAATGACACAGGTTTGACCCCATGCATTAGGATTGAAAATCGTATTCAGATGTTCTTTTCTATAAAATCCATGTCCGTCATGGAGATTCAATATAAGTCCAACCTGTTTTTGCGTAATGATTTTTTGAATCTCTTGAACGGTTTGGATATCGGCATCATTGGGATCGATATAGGCAAATTTACGATTCATATCCCCATTGATTCCACGATCATTTTGTTGGATACTCGGTCGATTTAAATCCGGAACAATCCAAAGGTTCCCCTCTTTGATTTGATAATACTGAGATAATAAAGCAGCCGCAAAATAGCTTCCGGGTTCATTCCCGTGGATTCCTCCGATAACTAGCAATGTCGGAGCATTTACAATATCCGTCTCTTTTTTAATGAAGTTAAACGGGAGCGCGTACAAAGAGGATATAAAGAAAAAAGAGAGGAGCAAGGAAAAATACATGTGTTATTCTTCCGTTAGAATCGAGATCGATTGATTGGTATTCAATCGGACCAAAAGCGATTTCTCTCCTTCGAATCGGTGGGAGTCACTAATATACAGTTGATTAAACGTTACCCAAAAAAGGTTCCGCTTTTCACCCGGATAAGGGATGATGTTGAGGCGATTCAATGCGATGGTTTTTGTTTCATCTTTAGCGAAAATTCGTTCTTTATACGCTTTAAATTGCGTCAAATTCATCCCATCAAAGCGTTTAAAAGAGGGGTCATACATCGAAATATAGCTCTCAATATCGTTATAGGTCCATGCATATTTCCATTGATACAGACCTGCGAGAATAGCCGAATAGGCGGAAGCGTTGACCCCTTGTTTTAGGGTAGAATCAATGATTAATAAGGTATTGGAAGGATTGATGGATTGATCCAGTTGTATCAAATCATTATTATCGATAGCAATACATCCCTTCGTAAAAGGGTCTCTCGAACCGCTTAAAGGTACCCCGTGAACCCATATTCCATCACCGTTTTTGCCACGGATGCGATCATACAGATTGGGATAAGAGGTGACAAACGCCATTGGCCCGTAAAAGGGATCAACGCGTCTTTTTTTCTCCGTGAGTGTATAAATTCCGACAGGAGTTTTTAGATCCCCCTCAACTCTCTTATCGCCGGCATTTTTTCCGGTGAAGGCACTGTAGCGTTTTTTAAGAGAAAAACGTTTTTGTGCGTCTGGGGTGTAGAGTTCTAATAAACCTTTTTCTTTGTTACACGTCAAAAGTGAAAATGCACGTTCAAAATAGCCGAAACGGAGATCTTTATTAAAAAGAGATCCGGACCAATAGGTAGGAGAATTCATTTGGCTGTCGAGCAATTTTTTTCCGCCACTTTTGTATAAAGTAATCACTTCGGAAGAAAAAAGTGCACTAAACGTTAGTACTGAAACAAAGAGAATTTTTACCATTCGTAGCCTAAATCAGAGAGGAATTTTTTATCGGTAGTCCACCCTTTTTTAACGGAGACAAAGAGTTCAAGATAAACAGGTTTTGAGGCTAACCGCTCTATTTTTTCGCGGGCATTTTGCCCGATACGTTTGATGGCCGCCCCCCCTTTACCGATAATAATCCCTTTTTGGGAATCTTTTTCGACGATGATGGTTGCACGAATATGTTCGACGGGGGCATCTTCATCGATCTTATCGATAATAACATCCGATTCATAAGGAATCTCATCACTAATGTTGTCGAAAATCGCTTCTCGAATGAACTCTTTATAAATAGTACGGATCATTTCGGTTGTGATATTTTCAGGATCGTAGAGATAAGGGGATTCATCGAGATGCTTTACGATGGTATCGAGAAGATCTTTTTTTCCCACATTTTTATTGACGGACATGGGGATAAGGGCAATAAAATGGTCACTGAATTGATTGTATTCTCCGATTTTTTTGAGGAGTTCGGCTTGAGAAATTTGATCAATTTTACTCAGAACAATAATATGTTTCCGTTTGTCCGAGTTAATTTCCAAAAATTTTTCATAATGGATGGTTTTATCCGATGCCGGAGCGAGATAGACAACGATGTCACAATCCCCGATGGCTTTGAGTGCTTCTTCCAACATATATTGGTTAAGAAGTTTTTCGGCCTGATGAAGTCCCGGAGTATCGACGAAAATAATTTGATCGTCATTGTGCATGACGATGGCATTAGAGCGTTTACGGGTAGCATTTGCTTTTTGACTTACAAGGGCGATTTTTTCACCCAAAATCCAGTTCATTAGAGTGCTTTTTCCTGCATTCGGGCGTCCAACGAGAGCGACAAATCCTGCTTTGTTCATTAATAATTGCCTTTAAAGTATATAACGTGCGAGGTCTTCATCCTCAACAAGTGGTAAGAGAATGGTATTAACCATCGCTTCGGTGATTGTAACGGTACTGCCTTGGTGCAAATGGGCGTTAAAACTAATCTCTTCTAACACTTTTTCAACAACAGTATGAAGCCGTCTCGCACCGATATCTTCAGTTTTTTGATTCGCTCTTTGGGCATAACGTGCCATGGCACGTACGGAGGTCTCATCGAAAGATAGGGTCATCTCT
Source organism: Sulfuricurvum sp. (assembly GCA_024637215.1). Lineage (GTDB taxonomy): Bacteria > Campylobacterota > Campylobacteria > Campylobacterales > Sulfurimonadaceae > Sulfuricurvum. Next base: position 40,358 of record JAGXFM010000001.1, on the reverse strand, counting down.
TCGGTTGCCAACAGTGCTTTGTACTGTTCTAATAAAGAGTTTTTTGGTTTGGTTAATATCAAATAAAGAGCATCCTCATTTAGAGGCTCCAATTCTACTCGAAGCGGAAAACGTCCTTGAAGTTCAGGGATGAGATCACTCGGTTTTGTGAGGTGAAAAGCTCCGGCGGCAATAAAAAGGATATGATCGGTTTTGATGGAACCGAGCTTTGTTGAGACGATACTCCCCTCGACTATGGGGAGCAAATCGCGTTGAACCCCCTCTTTGCTTGGATCATTACGCCCATCACTTCGAGAACTGACAGCAATTTTATCGATTTCATCGAGAAAGATAATCCCGCCGTCTTCGGCACGTTTTAGCGCTTCGCGTTTCATTTGATCATGGTTAAGCAGTTTGTCGGAGGCCTCTTGCGCTAATATCTCTTTGGCCTCAGCGACCGGGAGCTCTTTTTTGGTCTCTTCTTTTCCCATAACGGAGAACATTTTAGAGAATGATTCTTGAACACGGGCAATTTCAGGGGGCATGTTGGTGTCGTTAAATTCGATCCCCCCCTTAGGAAGCTCAATTTCAACGATAGATGCATCCATATCACCGCGTAGAATTTTTGCTTTCATCTCTATCTTGGCGGTTTCGTATTGAGCCTGCTCTTCATCCGAAGAAAAATGTTCAGGTTCGGGGAGCAGTTTACGGGTAAGTGTGTCGAGTACATAGTGTTCAATCGCTTCTTTATTGTTCTCATTGTATTCGGCTTTGATCATAGATAATGAGGTCATAACCAAGTCACGTATCATAGATTCGACATCTCTGCCTACGAAACCGACTTCAGTGTATTTACTTGCTTCAACTTTAATAAACGGCAATTGCATCATTTTGGCAAGTCGGCGGGCAATTTCAGTTTTTCCCACACCGGTCGAACCGATCATTAGGATGTTTTTCGGCATGATCTCATCTTGTAAAGCCGGTTCGAGTTTTAAACGTCTGTATCTCGTCCGCAGTGCTAATGCAATGGTTTTCTTCGCATTGCTTTGACCGATAATGTGTTGATCCAGATAATCGACGATCTCTTGTGGGGTCATATCCATCCGTTTAACCGAGGCTCAATGTTTTGATATTATGATTGGTATAAATGCACAAATCAGCAGCTATGGCGAGACTCTCTTTTACCAGTGTCTCTTCATCCAAAGAGGTATGTTTTTTAAGGGCGCGTGCCGCTGAAATAGCGTAGCTTCCACCACTCCCGATAGCAGCAATTTCGCCATCTTCGGGTTCAACGACATCACCGTTTCCGGTAAGTATGAAAATATGTTCATGATTGAGGACAATCATCATCGCTTCCAAACGACGCAATACTTTGTCTTTACGCCATGCTTTGGAAAAATCGATAACCGCTTTGATAAGTTCGCCTTTACGTTGTGCTAAATACTCTTCGAACATATCAAAAAGGTTAAAGGCATCGGCGGTTGAACCGGCAAAACCGGCTAAAACCTCTCCGTTGTGGAGCGTTCTGATTTTGGTTGCATTATTTTTGAGAACCGTTTGTCCAAATGTCACTTGCCCATCTCCGCCGATAACGGCTTTGTTTTTACCTTTGTAAGCGAGTATGGTGGTGGCATCAAACATCGATTATTCTCCTTTGATCTCTAAATGGAGTGTTGCGTGAATACCGTGACCGAGTTTGAGATCGAGATCATGCAAACCGGTGGTTTTAATCCCGTGTTTGGCATCAAGCTCTTTCTTGTCAATTTCGATGTTATGTTGCGTCTTCAACGCTTCAGAAATCTCTTCTTTGGTGACAGCCCCGAAGAGATGGCCTGTATTCCCGAGTTTTTTAACAATCGTTACTTTGATACCGGCAAGTTGAGCTTTAATCGCATTAAGTCGCTCAATTTCGGCAGCTTCATTGGCGGCTTTTTTCTTTTGTTCCGACTCATATTTTTTTAACACTTCATTGGTAGCCGCAAGAGCTAGACCCTTACCGATTAAAAAGTTTTTACCATAACCATCTGCTACCTCTTTGATCTCGCCGGATTTTCCGACCCCTTTGACATCTTTTGTCAATAATACTTTCATTTTAATCCTTGATTAACCGCGAACGATTACGCCGCCATAAGAGACGATACCGTGCGCAAGATTGGAAACTTTAGTGTATCCCATATCGTGTAAAATACGTTGACAGTGGGCACTTCGGCTTCCGACATGACAATAAACGATAATGTTTTCGTCTTTCTCTAATTTCGATTCGGTAAGGGTTTGGAAGAAACTGCTGGTCGGAATCAATACGTCGGCACCGGAAATACGTCCCATTTTCCACTCCATCCATTCACGAACGTCGACTACTTTAAATGTGACCATTCCGAGCTCACGCGCTTCGAAAAGTGACGTTAGCTCATCGCTGTCAATATCACTTTTGGTCAATAACATTTCGCACTCTTCTTTAGTAAGACCGCGAGAGTGTTGGTGGGTAACCTCTTCGATTCCCATCTCCATACGTTTAGCTGCTGCAAATTCCGGCGTACAGAAGATTTGACAGTGGCAGACCCCTTCCTCCGGAAGTTCTTTTTCAATGGCTGTGGTACAAGGACAGAGACGATTATCGGTACTTTGATATTTTCCCTCAACCTCTTCAACCATATAACAAGGACAAAAGCGTTTGCCGTACATCATTTTATTACGGGCAAGACCGAGTTGTACCCCTTCATTGATCTCTTCTTGAGGATTGTAGGCCCAATTGAATTGGTTGATCACTTTGTCGGTAAATTTAATCGTTTTTTCGAGTTCGGCTTGGAATTCATCCGAATTCATATCTATTTTAATGATGCTCATAGTGAAAATTTCCTTATTTGTTTTTGCGCGCTTTACCGGCGATGATGAAGCGTAACGCGTTGAGTTTGATAAATCCGCCCGCATCTTTTTGATCGTATACAGAATCTTCTTCAAAGGTACAATACTCAGGATTGAAGAGTGAAAGATCTGAACTGCGTCCGACAACCATGATATTCCCTTTGTAAAGTTTTAAACGTACGCTACCGCGTACATTTTGTTGGGTTTTATCGATAGCCGCTTGGAGCATTTCACGTTCCGGCGCAAACCAGAATCCGTTGTAAATCAGTTTTGCATAGCGCGGCATCAATTCATCTTTAAGGTGCGCCTCTTCACGGTCAAGTGTCAATGATTCAATAGCACGGTGTGCTTTGATCATAATAGTTCCACCCGGTGTTTCATAACAACCACGGCTTTTCATACCGACAAAGCGGTTTTCAACGATATCGGCACGTCCGATTCCGTGACGTCCTGCGATGATATTGAGCTGCTCAAGCATAACAGCAGGGGAAAGAACTTTACCGTTAAGGCTGATCGGATCCCCTTTTTCGTAGCCGATTTCGATGTACTCAGCTTCATCCGGTGCATCCTGAGGTGATATCGTCCAACGCCACATACTCTCTTCAGGCTCTGAAGCGGGATCTTCCAAAATTCCACCCTCATACGAGATGTGCAGGAGGTTGGCATCCATAGAGTACGGAGATTTTTTGCCGCTCATTTCGATTTTGATCCCGTGTTCTGCCGCATAGGCAAGGAGCTTTTCTCTCGAGTTTAAATCCCATTCGCGCCAAGGAGCGATGATAGTGAGAGCACTGTTTTGACCCAAGTACCCCATTTCAAAACGGACTTGGTCATTCCCTTTTCCGGTCGCACCGTGGCTGACCGCATCGGCACCCGTGATACGTGCGATTTCCGCTTGACGTTTTGCAATTAAAGGACGCGCAATCGACGTTCCGAGGAGATATTCCCCTTCATAAATTGCATTAGCGCGAAACATTGGGAATACATAGTCACGTACAAACTCTTCGCGAAGATCTTCAATGTAAATATTTTCAGGTTTGATCCCGAGGCTGATTGCTTTTGCACGTGCTGGTTCTACCTCTTCGCCTTGACCGATATCTGCGGTAAACGTGACCACTTCACATTTATACTCGTCTTGGAGCCATTTTAAAATGACACTTGTATCCAATCCGCCGGAATAGGCAAGAACAACTTTTTTAACCTCTTTTTTCATAACTGCTTCCTTATCGTTGAACACTTGCTCCATATCATGTATGGAGTGAATGTCGCGATTTTATCAAAAAAAGGGTGAGAAAAGGGTTAAAATTTTAGATTTAGGGAAGAGGGTGGTTCTGTTTGGGTAGATTTGAGAAAATTGAGGCTATTTTTGAGTTGTTGCACTATATGCGCAGTCTCTGCTCGGTTTTTTTCTAAGGAGATTTTACTATGGGCAAGAAGATACGATGCTTCTTCCATTTCTTGAAGCGTCTCAAATTGAGGCATCTCGTCTAGCAAAGCAGAGAGAAGCTCAAAGTCTTCAAGAATAAGTGCAGTTTTAAGCTTTGTTAGCCACATCAATGCTCTCTTTCCATCCCTCTAAAAGCCCTTTGAAGACTTGGCTTACTTGGTCAATTTTAGTGGAATCACTATAAATATTGGCTTCTACAAGCAAACGGAGCTGATAGGTATAAAGCCCGGCAAGATAATGGGAAATACTCCCTTGATTAAAATCCAAAATGTTAATAAGTTCACTAATAACAGCGTTAGAACGGTTGATCCAATACGTACGGCGTTCAATATCGCCATCATTGATTGAGCGTTTGGCTTGCATGTTAAAACGCAATATCCCCTCATACATCATTTGGATCAACTTTTCCGGTGATTCAACGCCGATATTGTTCTGGGTGTACGTGTTATAAGCTAAATTTGTGTGCATAAAAAAATCCTTAGGTTTATTCGATTAAAAAGTATTAAAAATATTCTAAAAGGGGGAATTAGCCCTTTTGATCAAATAATAGCCCGTTTACTTCTTGCATTTTCGGCAAAAGTGCCTCCGCTTGCTCAATCGGAAAACGTCTAAGCATACGATTACTTTTCGTTTCGACTACGGATACGTAAAAATCTTCCGTCGAATCATCAAACCCAAATTTCAAGGTCGTGTTAAACGGATTGAGTGATTTATTGAGTTGATCAATCAATTGATTCATATCTTCTTGGGAAGTGGTTTTTGACGTTTTTTGTTCAGTATTGGCTTGCGCCGCTTGATCCTGCTGAATTTGCGCTTTTTGAATTTGTTGAACGCTTTGAACGTCTGTAACATTTTGTTTCGGAGCAACACTTTGACTTTGTTGCATCTTTGCAGTTGTTTGGAAGATTTCCATTGTAAGTCTCCTAATAAAAATATGAGGCAGTTTCTAACCCTAAATCGTCCATGAAAATAAAAACTTTAATCACTCCCATGATAACCTTGCAATTATGAAACGCTATTTAATTCTCTTACGCAATGAACCGCTTCTTCGTCGCCTCTCTTTAATCCAGCTGCTTGCTTATTTCGGAGCGTGGTTTAGCAATGTCGCGATTTACACCTTATTAATTCAGATGGGAGCTGATGCAACGACGATAGCTTTGGTTGCGGCGCTCCATTTTTTACCCGGGGTATTTCAAGCACCTTTGAGCGGTGTTATCCTCGATCGTATCCATCCCAAGCGGTTGATGATACTTCTTACGCTGATAGAAATTTTTGCTACTTTGTCTTTAATCAGTATTGACAATATAGGGATGTTATGGGTTTTGTATGTATTGGTATTTATCCGTATGGGGGCGGCAAGTTTTCATTTTACGGTTGAGATGTCACTTCTTCCACGCATTTTGGAGGGGAAAGATCTTCAAGCAGCGAATGAAATTCATTCCATAATTTGGTCTTTATCGTATACATTCGGGATGGCTTTGAGTGGCTTGGTGGTTTATTGGGTAGGCGTTACAACGGCGTTTTTACTGGATGCGGGGTTATTTGTCATTGTCCTTTTTCTCGCGTATACGATCAAAATTGATATTGAATTATCGCAAAGCGGTACAAAGATGATGGTCATGATGCGGGAGGCTTTTACCTATATCCGAGCCAACCCCATTGTCTATCACCTTATAATTCTTCATGCCATTATAGGATTTACCGCGTTTGATGCATTGGTTGCTTTGGCCGCAAAACAGTACTATTCCCAAATCATTGCCGTATCTTTAGGGATAGGATTGCTGAATGCCTCTCGTGCGGTGGGGTTGGTAATCGGTCCGATGGTATTAGGACACTGGATTAACAATGGACGTTTGGGATGGCTATTGCTCGCAGAAGCATTGAGTATCATTTTTTGGGCACTGGTTATAGATGATTTTTATCTTTCGATGGTTGCTTCGATTACTGTCGGTTTTGTGACGACAACTTTATGGTCTTATACCTATACCCTTTTGCAGCATCATACCCATAGCGATTATTACGGTCGTGTGATTGCGTATAATGATATGATTTTTTTAGGGGTGGGGGCATTTGTCTCATTATTGATAGGTTATTTGGCAACCTTAGGGGTTGCGTTGTCGATGATAACGTTGATTTTGGGGAGTGTTTTTGTATTCGCCGCACTCTATTACCAATGGATACGGCAGATGTATGAGCTTGAGGAGATTGGATGAAAAATGAGATGATGTTTGAAGCAAACGGAGAGCAGATTGATTTGGCAAAAATTACCCGCTTGTATCCTGCTGCTTTGATCCATGCCGGAGGTGAGAGTGCTTCGGTATCGTTGGAATGGGCCGAATTAAAAGCCGAACAGATAACGCTTGAATCGTATTTGTTAATTTGTGATTTTGATCCCGTAGGGGAGGTTCCGACGAACCGTATAGAGCTTCGATATGCAACAAAAGAGGAGCTGTTTAGCGTAATGGAAGAGATAGCGCAAAGGTTCCGAAACTGAATGCTCTTATGATGAAACAGCGTGTATTACGGCTTGCGATTCCCGCTGCATTAAAACATTTTCTCGATATTATCCAAATCCTGATAGATATGGTTATGGTCGGTATTTTAGGTGTTGCTGCACTGGCCGCAGTTGGATTATCGATGCAGTTTATGATGATCATTCAAGCTTTTATGAGTGTTTATGCTATCGGCTCGAGTGCTTTGATCTCGCGGTATATCGGTAGTGGAAGGCGTAATCGTGCTTCGGCAGTCGTTTTTGTCGGACTGTGGGTTGCGCTGGCTGGGTCACTCATCGTAGGGATTATCGGGTGGACTTTTGCGGCTGATTTTTTTCAATGGATGGGATCAAGCGAAGAGGTGGTGATTTTAGGGAGCGGATATTTCGGCATTCTTTCTTTGGGAATGGGACTGATATTTCTCGATACGTTGGCATACAGTGCTCTCTCCGCTGCTGGAGATACACGAAGCTCACTTTTTATTAAAATAGCTTCGGCATTTCTTAATGCCGGTTTGAATTATCTTTTTATTTTCGGACATGGCGGTTTTGAAGCGATGGGGGTTGAAGGTGCTGCTTACGCAACAGTGTGTGCGTATGGGTTCAGCGTCATCATATACGGGTGGCTTTTGATACGAAGGGGGGGGATTTTAGGAATTTATCCGATTGTTGCTCTGAATGACTTGAAAAAAATGATTTTTATCGGTACCCCCGCAGCCGTAGAAAGAGTTGCCGGAGTCGCTTCCTTTTTGCTCTTTGTCATGATGATTGCTTCGCAAGGTACGGTAGTTTTAGCCGGGTATCAGATCGGACTTCGGATTGAGGCGTTAGCATTTATGCCCGGATTCGGATTTTCCGTAGCCGCTATGGTCTTAGTCGGACAATATCTCGGGGCGAAGCAATACGATTATGCGTATGAATCGGGGATATTGAGTGCAAAAATAGCGATACTGTTTATGGGAAGCGTCGGTGTAATTTTGGTAGCTATCCCTGAAATTCTAATAAAATTTTTTACGGAAGACGCCGCAACGATTGATCAAGCGGCACTCTATCTACGCCTTGTGGGGATTGCACAAGTCCCCCTAGCTCTGACTTTTGTTCTCAGTGGTGCGTTACGCGGTGCCGGTGCGACGAAACTGAGTATGCAGATTTCGCTTTTATCCTTATGGCTTTTCCGAATTATTCCGGCGTATGCGGTTTTGAAATTTGGGGGAGGAATTTTAGGGATATACGTCGCTATGACGATTGAAACAGCTATTAAAGGGTATTGGTTCTGGAGTGTTTATCGTAAAAAAGAGTGGCTAATGAAGAGAATTTAGTCTTCTTGAACGCGCATCTCTTTGTATTGTTCTTCGATGACTTTGAGACGGGTACGGTCGGGCATTTTACGTGAAGCGATATAGCCGATAATTTCTCTTCTTTCATCAAGTTTTGGGACGATATGGACAACTACCCAGTAAAACTTCCCATCTTTTCGGAGATTTTTAACATATCCTTCCCAAATTTTCCCGCTTTCGATGATTTTCCACATTTGCGCAAATCCAGCTTTTGGCATATCGGGATGACGGAGCAGATTGTGGGATTGACCAACTGCTTCTATGGCGGTGTAGCCAGTCATTTCAGTAAATTTACGGTTAACGTAGGTAATGATACCTTTGGTATCCGTTTCGGAAATCAAACTTCGTCCGTCAAATAAAACTTCTTCATTGATCGGGGTTGGGCGTTTCATAAAACCATATCCTAAACGTAGACTGAAATATATAATTTGCGATTATAGCCCGATTGTTACTAAAATAAAAGTTAAATAGCATTCATTTTTGTATAATGATCTTTATAAAAAATTATAGATATAAAAAGCGATGGTAACGTTATGCAAGAGTATCAAGCATCCTTATTTATCAACTCAAACTCTACCGGATATTCAATCGGTTTGGCGATGTTTGAACCTTTCGGTCTTAAGGGATGGCTGTGTGAGATTGAAGCAGACCCCGCACACCCCTACGGTGCGATCGATCGAGTATTGCATCTTTTATTTGTTACTGACAGTCGTCATCTTATTATCGGGACCACCTCAAAACAAATTTTTGACGAGATTGCACCGAATTTTGCAATGTATGAATATACCTTTGACGTAAACCAATTGAATACGACAGAGCAAAATAAACTGTTCAAAGAAGTTTTCGGTGTCTATTCGCTTTTGAGCCCGTTAGAGCATTTGAGTTTGGAAACGAGACCGTTAGCTGCGCAGGCATTAGCGTTGCTTGCCAATCGTATGAATGAGACTAAAGCCTTTGCTTATCCGTTGCCGAGCTTTTTAGAAACAGTGCAATTGATGGAACTGGGTAACAATGCCCTTGAACAGTTAGAAATAACAGCGATTGACTCGAGAGTTCCGAGTATTGCTAAGCTCTTTATGAATATGTCGACTCCGATGGGAAAAAGATTAGGACGCTTTCGCCTTTTTCTCCCGATTAAAGATCCTTACGAGCTTAATCGAAGATTTGATTGGATTGAAGCACTTAACGCTCATGCCCTCTGGATCAAAGATCGGTTGCGTTTAGTAACCGATACTGAGCTGTTATGGCGAAATCTTCAAACCGGACAAAAGGGGGAGCTCGATCTAGCCCTCAACTCATTTTCCATCATCATGGAAATTCAAAAATATTGTGTGAAGCATAATCTGACTCACCTTCTTATTCCGGAAATGATTCAAGAAGGGTGGGAGATAGCGTTACGTAATCATGCCCATGAGCGGCAATGGCAAGAAGCCCAAATTATTTTAGTCAGAAATACATTGAATTGGATTGCTCAAATCGACGTTGCCGTAGCCTCAGCCCTTAACGCTCAAAAATACGGACTTATTCGTCCTACGATTGTGGCATCTCACCAAGAAAATTTTTTGCAAATGAGCGGATTGCGTCATTTGTTGGTAGAGGAACAGGGTATTGTGTATGTTCCGAACGATATTGTGATGGGTGATCGTGATTGTGTCGATTTACCGTATCCCGATACGGTTATGTTGGATTCCAAGGTGCATGACGGTGCTAATATCCGCGGCGTATTGCTTTATGGAATCAACTCGAGCGGAAAATCATCACTAATGAAGAGTATCGGTATTGCGGTAACATTAGCGCAAAGCGGTTTTTTTGTTCCTGCCAAAGTGATGAAATTTTCCCTTTTTGACGGCATCTATACGCGCATTCAATCGCGGGATAATGTTGCGAAATCGCTTTCTACTTTCGGAGTAGAGATGTTGGAACTGAACACGATTTTCAGCCGAGCAACGGAGCGTTCATTGGTATTGGGGGATGAAATCAGTCACGGTACCGAAACTCTCTCAGCGGTTGCTATTGTCGCAAGTACCATTATGGAACTCACTAAAAAAGGGTGTTTATTCCTAATGACGACCCATTTGCATCAACTCTCTATGGTTAGTGAACTTAGCCGTTTACGGGAAGTAGTACATCTGCATCTAAGTGTCCGTTATGATGAAAAACATGATCGTCTCATCTATGATCGTATTTTAAAATCAGGGCGTGGGAGCAGTGTGTACGGTTTGGAATTTGCTGAATCGCTTCATATGAATTCAAACTTTTTAATCAATGCCAAGCGATTGCGGGAAAATTTAGCGAAAGAGTATGATGTTCTTGAACTGGGTAATCAAAAAGAGTACATCAAACGCTATCGTGAGGTGGTGGCTTCGGAGTGTGTTATCTGCGGTGCATTGGTTCGAAATCCACAAAAAAGTTATGTTTCCAAAGAACATCACCATCTTATTCCTTTATGTGAAGCCCATTCTCGTCAAATTTCGCAAGGCAAAATCAAACTGCAAGGTTTTATAATGACACCGAATGGTTTACGTCTGGAATATGAGACGCAATTAAAAGAGGATTAACATTGAACGTTATTGAGTTATTTAAGCACTTATTAGAGTCACAGAGTATTACTCCTGAAGATGGTGGTATTTTTGACTATTTAGAGACCTATTTGGTAGGTTTTACAATGGTTCGAATTGATCGAGAAGGGGTTAAAAACCTTTTTGCCTATCGTCATTTTGGGGAGGGAAAACATCTCTGTTTTGCCGGACATGTGGATGTTGTTCCTGTAGGTGATGGCTGGGAGAGCGATCCCTTTACTGCTACGCAAAAGGACGGATATATTTACGCCCGCGGTGCTCAGGACATGAAAAGCGGCGTTGCGGCCTTTATTCAAGCGCTAAAAGAAGCGAAAGATTTTAACGGCACGTTATCTATTTTATTGACTTCGGATGAAGAGGGTCCCGCTAAATTTGGAACGGTTGAAGTATTAGCCTACCTTAAAGAGCATAATCTTTTGCCGGATGCCGTTGTGGTGGCTGAACCCACATGTGAAGAGCGTTTCGGGGATGCAATCAAAGTAGGGCGTCGCGGCTCAATCAACGGTGTAATCGAAATCACCGGAAAACAAGGTCATGCCGCGTATCCTGAAAAAGCGATCAATCCCGTCCATCAACTTGCCCCTGTGTTATCCAACATTGCGGGTGCTTTTTTGGATGAGGGGGATGAGTATTTTGCTCCGAGCCAGATTGTTATTACCGATATACGTGCAGGGATTGAGACAACCAATGTTTCACCAGGCAAACTCAAAATGATGTTTAATGTCCGAAACTCCACCCGAACCGATCAAGAAAGTATTAGAAAATTTATCGACTCACAGTTTTGCGGAATGGACTATACCCTGGTCTTGGATCAATCGGCTTATCCGTTTGTCACGGATGCGAATACCCCGATTGTTCGGACTTTATCGGATGCGATTCTAGAGGTATGTAAAATTACCCCAAAAAATTCGACGGCAGGGGGGACATCAGATGCCCGTTTTGTTGCCGAGTATGGCATCGACGTCATTGAATTCGGTGTTATTAACGATACGATTCATGCTCCGAATGAGCGGACATCCATTGCTGAAGTTCAAAATCTTTATGCTGTTTTTACAAAATTGATCCATAATTTTCGGTAAAATTCTGTTTTTAGTAAAGGTCAAGAATGAAAAAAGTACTTCTTTTAGCTCTTTTAATGCTCAACCTCTTTGGTGCTGAAATCGGATGGAATGACTCTTTTGCGGCAGCACAGGCTAAAGCAAAAAAAGAGTCTAAACCGATGTTGGTAATTATCACAACCGAGCAATGCCGATGGTGCCGCAAGCTTGAGGCGACAACGCTCTCCGATGATGAGGTTATTTCTAAAATAAATACGCGGTTTATCCCTGTACACGTAACTCGTGATAAAAGTGTTTACCCTAAAACCCTTACAGCCAAAATGGTACCGATGAGCTATTTTTTAGACGGTAATGGAAAAGTGATTTATTCTATTCCGGGATATTGGTCGAGTGAAGATTATCAATCGATTCTTGATGATGCATTACGAAAAGCTAAAAAATAATTTTACAAGGAATAACAGTGATTAAGAATGTACAAACACCTAACGCTCCCGCAGCAATCGGACCTTATTCACAGGCGATGATTGCGGGCGGTATGGTTTTTACCTCCGGTCAAATCGCACTAACTCCAGCAGGCGAAATGGTGGAGGGTGATGTGAGCGCGCAATGTATTCAAGTCGTCTCAAACCTTAAAGCGGTTTTAGAAGCTGCAGGCAGCTCTTTCGACAAAGTGATCAAAACGACGATCTTTTTGGCAGATATGGATGATTTCGCGGCGGTTAACGCAATTTACGCTAATGCATTCGGAAATCATAAGCCGGCGCGTTCGACGGTGGCCGTGAAAACGTTACCAAAAAATGCACTTGTTGAGATTGATGCTATCGCTTTAATTTAAGCTTAAATAAACGTTGGCTATAATTCGCCACTTTTTGTAGACTTGTAAGTAAGGAACGCTAATGTACGCAATTATCAAAAACGGCGGAAAACAGTATAAAGTTCAAGAGGGTGATATCCTTTTGTTCGATAAAATGGGACTTGATCCTAAAACCACCGTCGAAATTAAAGAAGTTCTTGCCGTAAATAACGGTGAACTTAAAACCGGTACCCCATTCGTAAGTGGTGCTGTTGTTACTGCTGAGGTTATCAATGAAGGTCGTGACCGTAAAGTCGTGATCTACAAAAAACGTCGTCGTAAAGACAGTAAATTGAAACGTGGTTTCAGACGAGATCACACACGCGTTCGCATCATTAAGATCGCTGCGTAATTATTTAAAAGTAGGAGGACAGCATGGCTCATAAGAAAGGTCAGGGTAGTACACAGAATAACCGCGATTCAGCGGGACGTAGACTCGGTGTCAAAAAATACGGCGGTGAATTCGTAAGAGCGGGTAATATCATTATTCGTCAACGCGGAACAAAAGTTCACCCGGGTAAAAACATGGGTATGGGTAAAGACCACACATTGTATGCGTTGGTTGACGGTGTCGTTGCGTTTGAACGTAAAGACAAAAAACGCAAGCAAGTTTCTATCATCCCTGCCGCATAATTTTCACTTACATCGGGCTATCGCCCGATTTTGAATCCATTTCCTAAATTATCTTTTTAATCGTGTACTTGAGAATCGAAGTACAGTGTTAAGCAAATAATAGTTGCCTTATTAGAGGCAAATGTTCAAAACAACTTGAAGGACATCCATGTTTAGTGATAGTGTAGAAATTACCGTCTCCTCTGGAAAAGGGGGAGCAGGGTGTGTTGCTTTTAGACGGGAAAAATACGTTCTTCAAGGGGGACCGAACGGTGGTGATGGTGGTCGTGGTGGTGATGTTTATTTCAAAGTAGACAACAATACCCATACACTTGCACACTTCCAAGGGAACAAAAACCTCAAAGCCGATAAAGGTCAACCGGGTTCAGGTTCCAATATGGCGGGTAAAGCAGGTAAACGTCTCGTGGTGGTTGTCCCTCCGGGAACACAAGTTGTGGATGTTGAAACAGGCGATATTTTACTGGATCTATTAGAAGACGGTAAAGAGGTCCTCTTTTTGGAGGGGGGACGCGGTGGACTTGGAAATGTCCACTTTAAATCCTCAACCAACCAAAAACCGATGTACGCTCAACCGGGTGAACCGGCTATTACCCGTGTTCTTCGGCTCGATCTTAAACTGATCGCGGATGTAGGGTTGGTGGGGTTCCCGAATGTCGGTAAATCGACTTTGATCTCTACCGTCTCTAACGCTCGTCCCGAAGTAGCTAACTATGAATTTACGACACTGACTCCTAAGCTTGGACAGATTAATATCGGTGAGTTTGATTCGTATATTATGGCCGATATTCCGGGGATTATCGGTGGCGCATCTGAGGGTAAAGGGCTTGGGCTTAAATTTTTACGCCATATCGAACGTACCAAAACACTTTTATTTATGATCGATTTAGCATCGTACCATGAGCTTGAATATCAGTATGAAACGCTTAAGCAAGAACTAGAGAAATTTTCACCTCTTTTGGCGGAGCGCAATTTTGCGATCGCATTGACCCGCGCGGATGCGATGAGCCCTGAAGAGGCTATTGAAAAAACCAATGCCTTTTTGAAATTAGTTAACCTTGATCCGGTTAAAAAGAGCCGATTTGCGTTTAGTGACGAGTATCCGGTCTATGAGCAAGAAGATTTTGATAAAGCGTTTTATAACCGTAGCAAACCGGCATTTATCGCCCCGATCTCTTCGGCAATCAATCTTAATATCAAACCATTAACGTACGCACTTTATCAAATGGTCGTAACGGAGCGCGCATGAAGCGGATCGTTGTTAAAGTCGGAAGTGCGGTTTTAAGTGAGCAAAATCGTATCGCAAAAGATCGGATGCAAAACCTTGTCGATTTTATAGCTGAACTCAAAAAAAGCTATGAAGTGATCCTCGTCTCTTCGGGTGCGGTTGCGGCGGGGTATACCGAGCTTAAACTCGATAAAAAGATTTTAGCCAATAAGCAGGCACTTGCTTCCATCGGTCAGCCGATACTCATGAACAAATACCGCAAGATGTTTGAACACTATAACATTCTCCCCTCACAAGTCCTAGTAACAGCGGCCAACTTTAACACCGCCGAAGAGTCCCAAAAAGCAAAAGATACGATTGAAACGCTCCTTAAGCACAATGTTGTTCCGATTATCAACGAAAATGATGCGACGGCGACGGAAGAGTTGATTTTGGGAGATAACGATCAGCTCTCTGCCTATGCGGCGCACCATTTCGGAGCCGAATTACTCGTTATTCTTTCCGATATCGACGCCTATTATGATAAAGATCCACGAAGTCATAGTGATGCAAAAGTCCGTTCACGTATTGAGGTTATTACTCCTGAGGAGTTATCGCTTGAAGTGACACCGAACCATAATTTTGCAACGGGGGGAATCGTGACGAAACTCAAAGCGGCTGATTTTCTCCTCAAGCGGGGCGGGGCGATGTTTTTGGCGAGCGGATTTGATTTGAGTGATGCTAAAAGCTTTTTGATTGCAGGAGAACATCGTGGAGGCAGTCTGTTTAAAGCTGGTGAGGTTCTCTAATGACCCGCGTTATTTTTATGGGGACACCCGATTATGCGGCTTCTATTTTGAGCGCGTTGATTGAGGCTGATGATATTGAAGTGGTAAGTATTTACACCCAGCCCGATAAACCGGTAGGGCGAAAAGCTATTATGAGCGCTCCGATTGTTAAAACGGTAGCCCAAAATGCAAATATTCCCGTGATACAGCCTAACAGACTCCGTGATGAAGCCGTAGTGAATGAACTTTTGGCAACACCGTGCGATATGATCATTGTTGCGGCATACGGACAGATTCTCCCTAAAGCGATTTTGGAATATGTTCCGTGTATCAATCTTCACGCCTCTATTCTCCCTCACTATCGCGGTGCGAGTCCGATTCAGCAAAGTTTGTTGAACAACGATACCCAAAGCGGTGTTACCGCCATGTGGATGGATGAGGGACTTGATACGGGGTCGATTATTAAAATTGAAACGATTACTATTGGAGAAGATGAGATGGTAGAGTCGTTGTATTCACGCCTTACCGAGACAGCGGTGCATTTGACTCTCGATGTTATCCGTAACTGGGATCGCAAAAGTGCGGTGAGTCAAAATGATGAGCAAGCTACGAACTGTAAAAAAATCATTAAATCAGACGGCTTGATTGATTTCACCGATGCACGCGAAATCTATAATCGCTATCGTGCTTACACTCCATGGCCGGGATTATTTAATGAATCAGGATTAAAAATCAAAGAGATGAAACTCGAAGAAGTGACGAGCCTTGGTGAAGCAGGAAAAATTATCCATATGGATAAAGAGGGTATTGTTGTTCAATGCTCTCGTGGCTCCCTTCGTATTACAAGGGTTCAAGCCCCCTCTAAACAAGAGACTTCAGTTGTTGATTATCTCAACGGCAAACGGATAGGGTGTGGATATCCATTGGTTTGAGTCGCTTGAATCGACTCAAAGTTATCTCATAGAAGAACTGAAAGCTTCAAGATTGCAAGCTCCTGTTTGCGTCGGGGCATTGTCCCAAACTATGGGCAAAGGATCACGCGGCAATAGCTGGATTGGAAAAGAAGGAAATCTTTTTATTTCAGTTGCCATAGCGCGTGCACAATTGCCCGACGATTTGAAACTTGAATCTTCATCGATTTATTTTGCTTTTCTTATGAAAGAGCTCTTAGGCACTTTCGGTTCAAAAGTGTGGCTTAAATGGCCGAATGATTTTTATCTTAAAGATAAAAAAATCGGTGGTGTTATCACAAATTTAATGGGTAATACGCTGATATGCGGAATCGGTATTAATCTTGTCTCAGCACCTGAGTATTTTGAAAAAATCGATATTACGGTCAGTACATATGATTTAACGAAATCTTATAGTGAATTGTTTAAAAAATTACCAGCGTGGAAGCAGATTTTTAGTAATTACAAGATAGAATTTGAGAACAGTAGAGATTTTTTTATCCACAGTAGTAATGAAAAAATTGCGTTAACGCAGGCCGTATTATGTGAAGACGGATCGTTAGAATGCAATGGCCAAAGGATATATAGTTTACGATGAGTGAAGTTATTGTTATCGCCAATCAAAAAGGGGGAGTGGGTAAAACCACCACCGCTGTCAATCTAGCCGCCTCATTAGCTGTTGCTGAAAAAAAAGTATTGCTGATCGATGCCGATCCGCAAGCCAATGCAACAACCTCATTAGGGTACCATCGTAACAATTATGAGTTTAATATTTATCATGTACTCATTGGTGCCAAAAAATTACGAGAAATTATTTTAAAAACATCATTACCAAAACTTTTTTTAGCTCCGTCGAATATCGGTCTTGTCGGAGTGGAAAAAGAGTATTACGATGCCGATAATGCTACGGGACGTGAACTCATCTTAAAGCGCGCCATTGCTCAGGTGAAAGATGAATATGACTATGTCATTATCGATTCTCCTCCGGCACTTGGGCCGATGACGATTAATGCCCTTTCGGCATCCAATTCGGTCATTATCCCGATCCAATGCGAATTTTTTGCGTTGGAAGGGTTAGCACAGCTTCTGAATACTGTTAAATTAGTGCGTAAAACCATTAATCCTAAATTGACGATCAAAGGGTTTTTGCCGACAATGTACAGTGCGCAAAACAATCTTTCACGTCAAGTATTCGCAGATTTACGTCAACATTTTCAGTCAAAATTGTTTAAATCGGGAGGAGAAGACGATTTTATCGTTATCCCTCGCAATGTAAAACTTGCCGAATCTCCGAGTTTCGGAAAACCGGCGATTCTTTATGATGTAAAATCGAGCGGCTCTATAGCGTACCAAGATTTGGCACACGCGATTATCGCCTAAAGGATAAATATGGCGAAAGCATCAGCATTGGGCAGAGGTCTTGGGGCACTTTTAAGTGAAATCGAAGAAGCATACGACAATGAACTCCCAAAAAAAGGGGGCGTTGAAGAGATAGCTGTCAATAAAATCCGCCCTAACCCCTATCAACCTCGTAAACACTTTGACTCTGAATCACTGGCGGAACTCTCTGACTCAATCAAAACACACGGATTGCTTCAACCTATCGTTATCAAAGAAGATCTGGACGGTTATATTCTTATTGCGGGCGAACGACGCCTCCGTGCCAGTAAATTGGCTAAAAATAAAACAATCAAAGCCATTGTCGTTTCTGTTAGTGATGAGCAAATGCGTGAGCAGGCATTGATTGAAAATATTCAGCGTGACGAACTGAATGCTATCGATTTGGCGCAGGCGTATCAAGAATTAATCGACATTCACGAATTGACGCATGAGCAACTTTCCCAAACCGTCCATAAGAGCCGTACACAAATTACCAATACGTTACGTTTATTGCAACTCAGTGATAAAGGGCGTAAAGCACTTGTTGATGGAAAAATCAGCGCAGGTCATGCAAAAGTGATATTGGGATTAGAACCAAGCGAACAAGCTATGATGATTGATTCGATTATCGGTCAAAAATTGAGTGTTCGTGAAGTGGAGAGTATGGTTAAAAAAATAAAACTCCCTTCGAATACACTGCATAATGTTATTGAATCGGAAGAGTTGGATTTTGCCGCTCTCAAAAAACATTTATACTCGCTTGGTTATAAATGTGGCACAAAAGGTTACAAAGTAACGATTGAATTTGAAGATAATAAACAAATTGAATCATTTTTAGACCTACTTTCTTAATATCTCCCCGCGTTTAACTGTCCCTTCAATTTATAAGTTGTATAATCACGCAACTTTTAGGAGGTGGTATGTTAGATATAAGTCCGATGCTGCTAGGCAGCACACTGATTGTCTTCCTTGTCCTTATTGCCCTACTAAACAGTTTGCTTTACAAACCTCTTTTCAGCTATATGGAAAAACGGGATGCAGATATTAAAAAAGATTTGGAACAAGTTGGAAACAACGATTCTGAAATTGCTGCGTTTCACGCCAAAGCTGAGAAGATTATGAGTGATGCTAAACTGGAAGCAGCGGCATTAAGAGAAAAAGTTATTGCTGAAGCCAAAGCGCTGGCAAATAGCAAAATAGAGACAAAACGTGCTGAATTAGCACTTGAGTACGCAACGTTCGAAGGCGAATTGTCTGCAGAACGAACACGGTTGATCGCTACGCTTCAAAATGAAGCGCCGGCATTCCAATCTGCTGTATCAGCAAAACTAAGTCAGATATGAGGTATGCAATGGGTAAAATAATCGTTACACTATTAATGCTCAGCGCCTATCTATTTGGATCAGATGCTGGTGCAGAAGGCTCTACAGATATCGTTCAACGAACGGTTAACTTCCTGATTTTTGCCGGAATTTTGTTTTACATTTTGGCTGAACCGGTTAAAAGCTATTTTAGCGGAAGAACTACAGGAATCGCCGATGAACTTGAAAAAGTTCAAGAGCGTCTTCGTGAATCAAAACGTCTAAAAGATGCGGCTGAACATAAAGTCGAAGAAGCGGAACGCTTTGCGATTGA
The DNA here is from genome assembly GCA_024637215.1 of Sulfuricurvum sp. Taxonomy (GTDB): domain Bacteria; phylum Campylobacterota; class Campylobacteria; order Campylobacterales; family Sulfurimonadaceae; genus Sulfuricurvum. Next base: position 21,162 of record JAGXFM010000001.1, on the reverse strand, counting down.
ATTAGCGGAATCGAGTAAAAAAGAGAACAAAATTTTGAGTGATAAAATTTTGGCGCAATGTGAGCAAGATCTTGAAATTATTGCAAAACAAAACGGCGCATTAATGGAACTTGATAAGCGTAAAATGGTTCGTGACGTAGTTTCTGAAATAATGAATGATGTTATGAATAGTAGCAATGATGCATTAGGAAAAGAAGCAATGACCGAAATCTTGAAAAAGAAGGTGGCATAAATGCGGCATGAACTTATTGCAAAACGTTACATCAAACCGTTGATGGAGAGTTGTGATCAAGTATCGTTAGATAACTTGTCTACACTTCTTAGTACGGTAGCAAAAGCGTATGAAAATGAAAAATTCAACCTTATTATGAATTCCAATGACGTTAGCAGCAGTGCTAAATGCCAATTGATTTTAGATATGGTCGCTTCAGCAAACAGTACTACGGTTAATAACTTGATCAAATTATTAGCTGAAAACGGGCGTCTTTCATTGATTCCTGTCATCGCAGATCAATTAACACGTGAAATCGGTCGTGTAAAACGTACATTCAAAGGGCGTATTTACAGTAATAATGTTGTAGATCAAGCTTCGGTTGATACGATTGCACGCGATTTGGGTACAAAAATGGGGGCAACCATCTCTTTGAGTTATGTTGCTTCTGATTTTGACGGTATCCGTGTAGAAGTTGATGATTTGAATGTAGAGATTAATTTTTCAAAAAGCCGCCTTAATGCTCAATTGGTTGAGCACATTTTAAAAGCAATTTAACCCTCGGGAAAGGAGAAATAGTGGTAGCAAAAGTACAAGCAGACGAAATCAGTTCAATCATTAAAGAACGAATTGAGAATTTCGAACTAAATGTAGATATTAATGAAACCGGAAAAATCGTCTCATACGGAGATGGAATCGCTCAAGTTTATGGCTTGAACAACGTTATGGCCGGTGAGATGGTAGAATTTGAAGACGGTTCACGCGGTCTAGTTATGAACCTTGAGGAGAGCAGCGTTGGTGTTGTTATTCTCGGTAAAGGTAAAGACCTTCGTGAAGGTATGAGTGTAAAACGTCTTGGACGTCTTTTACGTGTTCCTGTTGGTGATGCACTTCTAGGCCGTGTTGTGAACGCTCTTGGTGAGCCGATCGATGGAAAAGGGCCAATCGAAACAAGTGAAATCCGTTTCGTAGAAGAGAAAGCTCCTGGGATTATGGCACGTAAATCGGTTCACGAGCCGATGGCAACCGGTATTAAAGCGATTGATGCCCTCGTTCCGATCGGACGTGGACAACGTGAGCTTATCATCGGTGACCGCCAAACCGGTAAAACTACCGTTGCTTTGGATACGATCATTAACCAAAAAGGGAACGGTGTCGTTTGTGTTTACGTTGCGATTGGTCAAAAAGAATCAACCGTAGCACAAGTTATCCGTCGTCTTGAAGAACACGGTGCCCTTGAATACACTATTATCGTTGCTGCTCCTGCTTCTGAAGCGGCAGCGCTCCAATTCCTTGCACCGTATACCGGTGTAACGATGGGTGAATATTTCCGTGACAATGCACGTCATGGTTTGATCGTTTATGATGATCTCTCCAAACACGCGGTAGCCTACCGTGAAATGTCATTGATCCTTCGCCGTCCTCCGGGTCGTGAAGCATATCCGGGTGACGTTTTCTATCTACACTCTCGTCTTTTAGAGCGTGCAGCGAAATTGAACGATGAGTTGGGTGCAGGTTCATTGACCGCTCTTCCGATCATTGAAACTCAAGCGGGTGACGTTGCGGCGTATATCCCTACCAACGTAATTTCGATCACTGACGGTCAAATTTTCTTGGAAACTGATTTGTTCAACTCAGGTATCCGTCCTGCGATCAACGTAGGTCTCTCGGTATCACGTGTCGGTGGTGCGGCACAAATCAAAGCAACGAAACAAGTTGCCGGAACTTTGCGTCTTGATTTAGCACAATACCGTGAGCTTCAAGCGTTTGCTCAATTTGCTTCTGATTTGGACGAAGTAAGCCGTAAACAGCTTGAGCGTGGTCAACGTATGGTTGAAGTTTTGAAACAACCTCCATATTCTCCACTCGGTGCTGAAAAACAAGCATTGATTATTTTCGCGGGTAATGAAGGGTATCTTGATGATATCTCTGCAGATTCTGTCGTTAAATTTGAATCGGATTTGTATCCGTTCATTGAAGCGTCTTATCCACAAATTCTTGAAAACATCCGTAGCACATCAAAAATTGATGATGAAACGATGGCGATGATGAAAAAAGCACTCGAAGAGTTTAAATCTACTTTCGTTGCTGAATAAGGATCTTTATGGCTAACTTGAAAGAGATTCAAAGACAGATCAAAAGTGTTTCGAACACGCAAAAAACTACGCGTGCTATGAAGCTTGTTTCAACGGCGAAACTTCGCCGTGCGGAAGAGCTTGCGAAACGCTCACGTCTGTTTGCACAAAAAACGAATCAAGTGATAGCTGAAATCGCAGGACGTATCAAATGTAATAAAGTGGGCGGGATTGAAAACCGCTGCTTCATTGAGAATGATGCACCTGAAATGATCGACATTATTTTTGTAACAGCGGACAAAGGTCTTTGCGGCGGTTTCAATATGCAAACCATCAAAGCGGTCAAACGTCTTATGAGTGAATACAAAAATAAAAAAGTCAAAATCCGCCTTCGCGGTATCGGGAAAAAAGGGATTGAATTTTTCACTTACAATGAAGTAGAGATGCTTGATACAGTGAAAAATTTGAGTTCTGCTCCTGATATGCAGCGTTCAAGTGAGTTTATGACCCGTTCGATCAATGATTTCAAAGAGGGTAAAATTGATGCTGTGTATCTCGTATACAACGGTTATAAAAATGTTATTACCCAAGAGTTGCATGTCAACCGTGTATTGCCTGTTAATGTAGAGGCTTATGATTGTGAAGAAGCGAAAAACTCTATGTTAGAGCTAGAAGCACAAGATGAAGAGAAAATGCTCGATTCATTGGTCACAAAATACGCAGAATACAATATGTATTATGCGTTGATTGATTCGCTTGCAGCAGAACACAGTGCACGTATGCAGGCAATGGATGCGGCAACCAACAACGCTAAAGAGATGGTTAACTCGTTGAAAGTCAAGTTTAACAAAGCGCGACAAGAATCGATTACAACCGAACTTATCGAGATTATCAGCGGCGTCGAGTCGATGAAATAATTATGGAGGAAAGAATGATTGGTAAAATTGCTCAAGTAATTGGTCCGGTTGTTGACGTTGATTTTGAAGGGTATTTACCTGCTATCAACGACGCGATCGAAGTAAATGTAAGTGTAGAAGGGAATACGACTCGTCTTATTCTTGAAGTAGCATCTCACCTTGGAAACGGTCGTGTGCGCACGATCGCTATGGATATGTCAGAAGGTCTTGTTCGCGGTATGCCAGCTCGTGCTACCGGCGCTCCGATCAAAGTACCAGTCGGGGAAAAAGTTCTTGGACGTATTTTCAACGTAATCGGTGAAACGATTGACGGCGGAGATCAAGTTACTGATTGTGACACATGGTCTATTCACCGTGATCCTCCACCATTGGTTGATCAAAGTACAAAAACTGAGATGTTCGAAACGGGTATCAAAGTTGTTGACCTTTTGGCTCCGTACGCTAAAGGTGGTAAAGTAGGACTATTTGGTGGTGCCGGTGTCGGTAAAACCGTTATTATCATGGAATTGATTCACAACGTTGCACACGGGCATGACGGTCTTTCTGTTTTCGCCGGTGTCGGTGAGCGTACTCGTGAGGGGAATGACCTTTACCACGAGATGAAAGAATCAAGCGTTTTGGACAAAGTAGCACTGTGCTATGGTCAAATGTCTGAACCGCCGGGAGCACGTAACCGTATCGCTCTTACAGGTCTTACTATGGCGGAATATTTCCGTGATGAGAAAGGTCTTGACGTATTGATGTTTATCGACAACATCTTCCGTTTTGCACAATCAGGATCTGAGATGTCAGCACTTCTTGGACGTATCCCATCCGCCGTTGGTTACCAACCGACATTGGCTCGTGAAATGGGTGCGCTTCAAGACCGTATTACCTCAACCAAAAAAGGTTCAATCACGTCGGTTCAAGCAGTATACGTACCTGCGGATGACTTGACTGACCCGGCGCCTGCTTCGGTTTTTGCTCACCTTGATGCGACAACGGTTCTTAACCGTAAAATCGCTGAAAAAGGGATCTATCCTGCGGTTGATCCATTGGATTCAACATCACGCTTGCTTGATCCGCAAATCATCGGTGAAGAGCACTACAGTGTTGCTCGCGGTGTTCAAAAAACACTTCAAAAATATAAAGATTTGCAAGATATTATTGCGATTCTTGGTATGGACGAACTCTCTGAAGATGATAAATCTACAGTTGAACGTGCACGTAAAATCGAGAAATTCCTTTCTCAACCGTTCTTCGTTGCGGAAGTATTTACCGGTTCTCCGGGGAAATACGTTTCACTTGAAAACACTATCAAAGGGTTCAAAGGAATTCTTGAGGGTGAATTCGACCACTTGCCTGAAGGCGCGTTCTACATGGTCGGTGATATGAATGAGGCGATTGAAAAAGCTGCTAAAATGAAAAGCAAGTAATTGCTTCTCGCCTTATAAGGAAACACTATGGAAACACTCCAATTAGAAGTGCTAACCCCAAGCGGTCCGATTTATAACGGGCCGGCTAAAAGCGTCACCCTACCGGGTGAAGAGGGAGAATTCGGTGTTCTCCCTGAACACGTCTCTTTGACTACATTGCTCCAAGCCGGAGTAGTCGATATTCAAAAAGAGAACGGTAAAACGGAATCAATCGTTGTGAATTGGGGCGTTGTCCAAATCACTCAAAACAAAGTTGTTGTTTTGGTCGACGGTGCGGTTGCGATTCGCGGTGAAAGCGAAGGAGATATTGCTAAAGCTCTTGATGAAGCAAAATCTTTGATCACCAGTGTAGGTGATTCTAACGCAATGATCGCATCCGTTTCAGCACGTATCGAATCTGCGGCACATCGTTTAGTTTAAGTCAATGTTTCAATCATTTGCAAATTTTTACGATAAAAGCCATCCGGTAACACTTTTTGTGTTACTGGTCCTCTCTCTTTATTTTATAGCCGTTAATTGGACTTTTTTTTACCGCTTTTTTTCTCTTAATCAATGGATTACCACTGAAAACCAATCACTTGAGTCATTATTGCTTGGATCATCTAAAATCCCTGATTTTGCGTATTTAAGTCATTTTACAAAATCATCATCACGTCTTTCAACCTCTTTGTTTGATATGGCTTCTTATTCGGCTACCAAAGAGGCGACGAAGGGGTTGATGTTTCTCTCCATTGTTGCATCAACTACCCCTTTTATCGGCCTTTTTGGTACGGTTGTTTCCATCTTGGATACGTTTGACAATATCGGGCAGGCGAGTGGAACGATGAGTGTAATCGCTTCGGGTGTTTCAGACGCATTGGTTGCGACTGCTTCAGGAATATTTGTTGCTATTTTTGCCTATACCTATCATCAAATACTCAAACGCAAAGCTTTTGAATTATCAGGTCTGATTCGTATGCAAGGTGATGCACTCCTTTCTAAAGATGCCTAACACAATGTTTGATTGGGATGAAAAACCGGAACTCAACATTACTCCCCTCGTGGATGTAATGTTGGTTTTACTTGCTATTTTGATGGTTATTTCACCCAATATCGTTTATGAAGAGTTAATCCGACTTCCCAAGGGTTCCGCGCAAAAAGAGCTGACAAAAATTCCTCCTGTACATATTACTATCAGTAAAGGTGGGGAGATTACGGTTAACAAAGAACCGTTTAAAATGGATACCTTTGAAGATAATTTTTCTCTTCATGCACAGACGTTAAATCATGATGCTACTGTCTTGATAAGTGCAGATCAAACGCTTGATTATGGAAAAGTAATGTCCGTATTAGGGGCAGTTAAAAAAGCCGGTTTTCGAGAAGTATCGTTAGCATCCAATGGCTAAACGTATTTTAGAGTTTCTATAAAAGATGCTGTCAAATGAGTTTTAACCAAGATCGCTATTTTTTTCTAAGTGGATTGATTTCGATTACACTTTTTCTTGTTTTGCTATTTTTATCAGCGTACAGTTTAGCATTGTCTCCGACGATAGAGCACTTTGCCATGAAAGAAAGTGAGTATGTATCGGTATCTCTCATTGAACCGACAACAGCTGAAATTCAAACAAGCACTGAAGCTCTTACTTCCCCTGAAAAAGCTGAACCTGAGCCTGTAGAAGAAAAACCTATTGTCGAAGAGGAAGAAGTTCCTGAAATATCTGATCTTTTTTCTCAGGTAAAGGTAGACCGAACACCTAAAAAAATACGAGAAGAGAGTAAACACAGAGAACAATTGAGTGCACTTGAAAAAGAGATCTTGGAGAAAAAAGATTCTCCCCGTTTTTCGGATAAAGTGAGTAAAGTCGATCTACTCAAGCCTTCTGTTAAGATGGTCACTCAAGGGGGATCGAGTGGACCACTTGTTAACGAATACCATGCTAAGATTCAAGGTCTGGTTTATACCTATTTTCGTCCTCCTTCAGGAACGGCAGGGGAAGTAGCACGAGTACGTATGAGTATTAGTGCATCCGGAAAATTAATCAGTTACAAAGTGATTAGTTATTCCGGAAATAGGTCGTTTAACAGCGAAGTCGAGTGGCTAAAAGATCGACTTGTTTCTATTCGCTTTCCGGAACATCCTGAGGGAAAAGATGCAATTTTGGAATTTATACTAACCGCTAAGGAGTAATCATTTGAAATTTTTATTTTTTATTTTAACATTAATTCAACTTACATGGGGGGCAGATGCTACTCTTGAAGTCGTTAAAGGGGTTGAGGGATTATCACCGCTAGCGATTGAAGATTCATCGCCGCAAAGCAGTGAAATAAGCCAAAAATTTACCAAAATGTTAGCGGCGGATATGAATGTGGTTTCTTTATTTACGGTTGATGAGCGTTATGCGACTGCGGCATTTGACTCACCTCTACCCTCACCAATACATAAAGATGCTCAGTATATACTGCGCTATCGTTTAAGTAACGACGGAGCAGGGGGAATACGTGCAGATATCAAACTGCTCCAGAATGGAAGAGAGCTATTTTTTAAAAATTATGTTTTGAAACAGAGTGAAATGGCAGTATTTTTGTCGCATTCGATCGCCTATGATATTAATGCAAAACTTGGCGGTTCTCCTATCGACTGGATTAAGCGCAAAGTCTTATTCATCCGCTTAACGAGTCCGAGACAATCAGAAATAGTGGCATCAGATTACACCCTTTCGTATCAAAAAGTGATTTTAAAAGGGGGGATGTACGGATTTGCAAAATGGGCTAATCGCGAGCAAACTGATTTATACTATACCGCTTTATCGGACATGAAGCCGACAATTTACAAAATGAATCTTTTTAGCGGAAAAAAAGAGAGGATAATCAGTTCAGACGGGATGGCGGTATGTTCGGATGTGAGTGAAGATGGCAGCCGCCTCTTATTAACGTTGGCACCCAACGGACAACCTGATATTTTTCTTTATGATACGCTCTCGGGTAATAAAACACGTATTACCGATTATTCAGGGATTGATGTTAACGGACAGTTTATGGGGGATGGATCGATTGCTTTTGTCTCTAACCGTTTGGGATATCCTAATATATTTTCGACGCGTATTAACAGCAATGCGGTTTCACAATTGGTGTATCAAGGTAAAAGCAACTCTTCTTTGAGCTCGTATAAAAATTTTCTAGTCTATAAAGCCAGAGAGAATAGCGCAAATTTTGCAGGCAATACCTTTAATCTTCATCTCTTGTCTCTTAACTCGGGTAATGTTAAACGGCTAACGGCGAGTGGAGAGAATGATTTTCCAAGATTTTCTCCTGATGGTGAAGCGATTTTGTATACGAAACAAGAAGGATCACGCAGTTCTATCGGCGTTATCCGTTTTGGACTTAACAAAAGCTTTGCATTTCCACTGAAAATAGGGCGAATTCAGTCTATTGATTGGTAGTGTTAACAATTTTTTAGGTATCATAACGTTAAATATTTATAATCCTGAGGAGATATCATGATGAAAAAAGTTGCTTTTTTAAGCGCAACGGTAGCAATGTTAGTTTTAAGTGGATGTAGTTCTAAAGAACCTGCAATCGATGCTACGGCAAATGCAAATGGAACGTCAATCGGGACAAATGCAACACAAACAACCGGGACAGATACTAATGCGGTCATTGCCCCTATAACAAATGCAAGTGCAAACGATACATCTGTATCTGGGTCAAACGGTACAAACGGTTCAGACGGTCAATTGGTTAGTATTCAATTCGATTATGATAAATTTGAGATTCGTGAAGATATGCAAGAATCAATGACAAAAAATACCCTTTTGGTTAAAGGTAAATCGATTAAACTTGAAGGTAATTGTGATGAATTCGGTAGCGATGAATACAATTACGCTCTCGGTCTTAAACGTGCCAACACTGTAAAAGCATCATTGGTAAACAGCGGTGTAAATGCTGATTCAATCACGATGGCAAGTTTTGGTGAGAGTAATCCGGTTTGTTTAGAAAAAACACAAGAGTGCTGGGCTAAAAATCGTCGTGTAGATTTCAAACTTCCGTAAATGCGTTCGTTTCTACTTCTTCCTTTCTTACTCATTACCATTGCATCTGCTTCCGAGCCTTCGGCTTTCGGGGCGGGTGATCTCAATAACCCTAATCCATACGGTCTTACCCATGAAGAGAAACTGATTCTCGAGAATAAAAAAGAGATTCAATCCGTCATCCAAAAAAATAATGTGCAAATCGCAAAAGTGGAAACGGTTAGTGAACGACTTGACGGGATGCAGGGAATTATTGAGGGATTAAGCCAACGCTCTAATGAACAAACCTTGACACTTCAAAAACTTCAAGAGAAACTCATAACCGACGGCAATAGCAGCGTAACGCTAGAAGAATTGAGTAAACAAGTGAATGCGAATTCCGAAAATATTGCTCAGTTTAAAACTCTTTTAGAAGAGCTTTCGCATGTTGTTGACGGGATCAATAGCGCTTATGTGAGTAAAGAACAATTTGCGGCTCTGATTAAACAACTTAAGGTCAGTGTTCCTGAGCGTACAGCAACCCCTGAAAAAATGTCGAATTCTGCGATTGAAAAAGAGGCGAATAAACTCTTTTCTCAAAAGAAATATGGTGATGCACAGAGTTATTTTGAGCAGATGGTCGTGAAAAAGTATAAAACTGCCGAAGCGATGTATATGATCGGTGAGACACAGTTTGAGCGCAAAAATTATAAAGAAGCGGTTGCTAGCTATAAAGAGAGCGCTTCACGTAATGAAAAAGCACTCTATATGCCGACACTTTTACTTCACTCAGGGATCTCGATGGAAAAAACAGGGGATAATGGGATGGCTAAAGCGTTTTACCAAGCAACAATTTCAAAATTCAATGGAAGCGGAGCAGCCAGAGAAGCGAGTGAGAGGCTCTCTAAGCTAAAATAGCTATATGGCTATTTTCAGCATCGCTATAGGTAAATGTGCTAAAATCGCACAATCTAAAGTTAAGGCACTAAAATGGCAATTGAAAATAATCAAATCGTATCGATTGAATACGAAGTACGTGACGGCGGAAACGTTGTAGATAGCAATGTCGGTGGACATCCATTAACATTCATGTTCGGTAAAGGGCAAATTATCCCTGGTCTTGAAGCAGGGATTGCACATATGAATATGGGTGAAAAAGGTGATGTTCTTGTAAAAGCGGCAGATGCATACGGCGATTACAATGAAGCAGCACAGCAAGAGCTTCCGCGTGAGCAATTTGCAGGGATTGATTTGAATGTCGGAATGACATTATACGGTCAAGGCGAAGACGGCGGAACGGTTCAAGTATTGGTTAAAGAGATCAAAGATGATTTGGTCATTATTGATTTTAATCACCCCCTTGCAGGAAAAGATTTGATGTTTAGCGTCACTATCAGTAATGTGCGTGATGCATCGGCTGAAGAAGCGATGACCGGAATTCCGGCTGAAAACAAAGTAGATGATAGCGGATGTTGTGGAAGTGGCGGAAATCACGGTTGTGGATGTCACTAATTTTTTAACGGCATCAAACGCTTCAATAGAAGCGTTTAAAACAGCAAATTTACTCAAAGGTTTAGGGGTAAATGCCATTATCTTCGGAGAACGGGGTACGGGTAAACTTACCCTTGCCCGTTATATTCTTCCGCACGCACCGATTATTGATGCGAGTCATTTTGATGAGCTACTGGACGCAATAGAATCACACAGCGATGTCATTATCCATCGTCTTGATAATGTAGCTAATCTGAAACGTCTTATTGAAACCATTCAAAAAACACGAACACGTGTTATTGCAACGGGTGGTTTTCGATACTCTCAAGATCAGTTGGATGAGATTTTTACGATTCGTCTCGCCTTACCGCCGTTAAGCGAACGCAATGAAGATGTTGCTGTATTGATTGATGCTTTTGTAAAAGAAGCACGGCATACTCTTGGAAAATCTGAGCCATTTGATTTAAACGGATTTGTCCCTGATTTAAGTGAAAATGCTATTTCCCTTCGCCGTCAGGTATATCTTCATTATCTTTTTGACAGTATTAATGAGAATGATTTGATGGAAATTATGGAACATTATTTAGAGGGAAAACTCGGAAGTAATAATGACTATAGAGCTTTTTTACATTTGTATGAAGTTCCCCTTATCCGTGCAGGAATTAAACGATTTAAATCTCAATTACAGTTATCTGAGCGACTTGGATTGAATCGCAACACATTGCGGAAAAAAATTGCAGATCATTCCGAGTATCAATTAGAAATAAAGGAACATTAATGTCAAAAAAAATTGCAATGATTTTTCCGGGTCAAGGCTCTCAAAGCATCGGTATGGGCAAATCGTTTTATGAAAACAGTGCGCTCGCACGCGAAATGTTTGAGAGAGCGGGTGAACGTATCAGAGTTGATTTTACAAAACTTTTATTTGAACCTAATGAACAACTTGATCAAACCGAATACACTCAACCTGCTATTTTACTTATATCCATGATAGCCTATAAATTATTTCAAGAAGCTCGTCCAACAGATGCGGTGATGTTTTTGGGACATTCGTTAGGTGAATTTAGCGCTCTATGTGCATCCGGTGCAATCGATTATGTTGATGCGGTCGATTTGGTACATAAACGGGGCAAATTAATGAGCGAAGCCTGTGAGAGTATCAATGCCGGGATGATGGCGATTCTGGGTCTGGATGATGCAATCGTTGAAGAGCTTTGTGCTGTGGCCAATAGTGAGGGAAAACAAGTTTGGCCTGCAAACTATAATCAAACAGGTCAACTGGTTGTCGCCGGAATTAAAGAAGATCTTCAAGGTATGGAAAGCGTATTTAAAGAAGCGGGTGCAAAACGGGCATTATTACTCAACATGTCAATTGCAAGTCATTGTCCCCTACTCTCAAGTGCAATGGAGCCGTTGGGTGAAGCGATGGAAGAAATGGTAAGTGGGAGTTTTAGCGCTCCGATTGTTTCGAATGTAACGACTGAAAAATACGCTTCAAAAGCAGATGCATTGAAACTTCTTAAGATTCAACTTATCCAACCGGTGAAATACAAACAATCCGTTGAAGGGATTAGCAGTGAGATTGATATGATGATCGAGTTTGGCAACGGTGCAGTTCTCAAAGGGTTGAATAAACGAAATGCACCTGATGTTGAAACAGTAGGCATTAGCGATATGGAATCACTCGCCAAGGTTTGTGAAGCACTCTAATGAAAGTTGCTCTGATCCAATCCGCACCGAAACTAAACCGTTCAAACTTGAATGACGTTTTAACACTGATCGAGGCGAACAAAGATGCGGATGTAGTTGTTTTCCCGGAGTTGGCATTGAGCGGTTATTTGCTCCAAGATAAACTCTATGAAGATGCATGGAAAATTGAAGAATTGAATGATTTGGCTCGTGCGAGTGTAGCGTGCGATATTGTTATCGGTGCCGCATTGTGGGATAACGATAACGTCTATAACAGTGCCCTTTACTTTTCAAAAGGCTCATTGCTCCATATCCATCATAAAAACTATCTTCCTACCTATGGGATGTTTGAAGAGGGGCGTTATTTTGTTGCCGGTGAAACGATAATTTCTTTTAGTACCCCGTATGGCAAAGCGATTATGGTGGTATGTGAAGATCTATGGCATGCAGAGACAATAGCCACTATTTCAGCCTCGGATGCAGAAGTTGTTTATGTATTAGCCGCTTCTCCCGCACGTAACTTCAGCGATGAGGGGATAAGCATTGAGTCACAATGGGATGCTCTATTAAAATCAACGGCATTGCTCAGCCATAACTATGTTGTTTTTGTAAATCGAGTAGGATTTGAAGACGGTTTAGGATTTTGGGGCGGGAGCCGTGTTATTACCCCTATGGGGACAATTGAATACAGTTTACCTCTTTTTGACAGAGGAGAAAAACTCTGTTCACTGGATGCAAGTCTCAAAAAACTGGGTCGATATTTAGTTAAACACACGTAAGGAAAAAAATGAAAATAGCCATCATGGGCGCAATGCGCGAAGAGATTGATCCAATTTTGGAAACGGTCGGTAATTATACGACCATTGAACATGCCGGAAATGTTTTTTACGAATGCACGTACGGAGGACATGAACTTGTTATTGCTTATTCAAAAATAGGAAAAGTATTCTCTGCGATTACCGCATCGGTAATGATTGAACGTTTTCATGCAGAAAAACTTCTTTTTAGCGGAGTAGCAGGGGGGATAAGTAAAGATTTGAAAATCGGTGATCTTGTTATGGCGAGTGCCTTGTGTCAGCATGATGTTGATATTACAGCGTTTGGACACCCTTTCGGTTTTATCCCTGAAGGTTCGGTTATGATCGAGGCGGATAAATCACTTTTAGCCATTGCGTCGAAAGTAGCGGCAGATTTGAGTGTAAAAGTAAAAGAGGGGATTATCGCGACAGGCGATCAGTTTGTTGCATCAGCTGAGAGAAAAGCATGGATTGAGGCAACGTTTAAAGCCGATGCATTGGAGATGGAAGGGGCGAGTGTGGCATGTGTGTGTCATAATTTCAACGTTCCGTTTTTTGTTCTCCGTGCCATCAGTGATACGGCGGACGGCGATGCAGGGATGGATTTCGATACATTTTTAAAGAGTTCGGCGAAAGTAAGTGCTAAATTTATTTTGACAATGGTAGAGCATCTTGGGGATTAAGCTTAGTAAAAAGATTATGCGCCAAATCGGTCGAACCAATGCCGAATTTGGTCTTATCGAAGAGGGTGATAAAATTCTTGTCGGTTTGAGCGGCGGGAAAGATTCACTGACTATGGTACACGCGATGCGCGAACAGCAGCGGCGTGCTCCGTTTAAATTTGAAATTATTGCAGTAACCGTGACCTACGGGATGGGTGAAGATTTCTCCGCACTTATAAATCACTGTGCGACGTATGATATTCCGCATAAAATTTATGAGACCAATACCTATGAGATCGCGGGAGAAAAGATTCGTCAAAACTCTTCGTTTTGCAGTTTTTTTTCCCGTATGCGGCGTGGTGCCCTGTACAGTGCAGCAGTTGAATACGGATGCAATAAAGTGGCTCTCGGACATCATCTCGATGATACGGCAGAGAGCTTTTTTATGAATCTGATTTACAACGGTCATATGAGAGCTCTTGCACCAAAATACAAAGCGGGAAACGGGTTAATGGTTATTCGTCCGTTGATACAGCTGCGTGAACGTCAGCTTGCCGCATGTGCTTTGGAAAATGAGATGCCGACTATCGGGGATGAAGCGTGCCCTTCGATGCGGTTTGATGTAAAAATGCCTCATGCCCGTGCTTCGATGAAAACAATGCTTCATGAAATGGAAGAGAAATATCCGGATCTTTTCGTATCCATTAACTCTGCATTCGGGCATATCAGTGATGATACTTTCTTTGATCCGAAACGTTTTAACGTTTAAGCTCTCGATATTCAAGCCGCTTTTGTTCTAAAAAATCGATCAGGCGATCTTGATAGATGACAGAATCTTCATCATTCGTGCACGATTGTAAACGTGTAAGATGTTCAGGCTCGATTTTAAGTGCGTAACGGGGGACTTGACGAAGTTCTCGAATAACTTCAATAAGTAATGCCTCTTCTCCCCTCTGCTTTTTAATATGGATATTTTTTAGATACTCTTTTACCGTAATGACCAGTGCACTGGCACGATCGGGTTCAGAATAGATTTCAGAAGCAATTTCATTTAAGGTACTTTGATAATTACTGAGCGGTTCGTGGGAACTGGCAATGAGAACAGCATAGGTTTTGGCACGAAATTCCAATGAAGAGTGATGATAGACAAAAATTTCTCGAAATGCGCTAAAAAAGTAATTTTTAATGGATTTTAGCATCTCTATCCCCCTCTTTTTTCAGATTATACCGTAATAACTCAATAGCTTTATGGTCGGCACGACTTAGGGAAAGTGAAGCTATTTCAGAGAGAAGGAACCACTCAAAGGTTTCATCCATCAGCTCTTCATCACTCTGATAGACTTCGGCTTCAAGTGTAAAATGAGAGTAGTGTTGTGTGATATGACCTAGATACTCGCCGTGTATAACTTTGGTTTCGACTTCGGAAAATCCCCATAACCCATGTAAAAAACGGCCGGAGCGTTGCTGTAGAGCGTACCGTTTTTCACGTTGATGCAGTATGATGGAACATTGGCGAATCGGTTTTATTTTCGGTATTTTAGCCTCAGGATAAGAGAGCGGATCAGATTTGCCTTGACACGTATGCTCTAGCGGACAAAGAGTGCAGAGGGGCTTTTTAGAGAGGCATACCGTCGCCCCTATATCCATCATTGCTTGATTGTATTCAAACGGATGGTGAGGATCAAATAGGATATAGGCATATTCCCACAATTTTTTTTCATTGCGTGCAGTGAGGGCAAAATAACGGTGTAAAATCCGTTTGACGTTAGCATCGAGTATCGGTAGAGCCTCTTTGTACGCAAAGGCGGCGATGGCGTGGGCGGTGGAACGTCCGACACCGCTAAGTTGGATGAGATCATGGGCGTTGTTTGGTAAATTTCCTCCGCATTGACGGGCGGCATGATGAAGATTGCGTGCACGTGTGTAGTAGCCTAATCCTTCCCATTTTTTTAGGACATCATCAAGCTCGGAAGCAGCTACATCGGCGAGTGTAGGAAAGGCTTCTAGGAAGGGAAAATAGAACCGCTCTAGGACAGTTTTGACCTGTGTTTGTTGGAGCATTATTTCGCTGAGATAAATGTGATAGGGATTATCGGTCGTGCGCCACGGCAAGTCATGACGGCCGTTAAGCTGATACCATTTTAGAAGAGATCGGTGAGGGGAGATTTTCATGATGGTATTATATAATGGTAGTGGGAAAAAAGGGGAGAAATGGTCACGGTAAATGCAATAAGTACAGATACGATCGAGATTAAAGGGTCTAAATTTCTTGCGTATCTAATGCCCATCGTGATGTATGAGGAACAGATGGTGCATCTTCGATCCGAACACCCTAAAGCCGTCCATTGGGTGAGTGCTTATCGTTATCTCAATGAGTTTGATCAGATCGTTGAATATAGCGGTGATGACGGCGAGCCCAAAGGGACCTCAGGAAAACCGACTCTCGCCGTATTACAAGGGCATGAACTCATTAATGCCGCGATTATCACGGTACGCTATTTCGGAGGTACGAAGCTTGGACCCGGAGGACTGGTTCGTGCCTATGCGGAAGCGGCAAATGCGGCATATTCGCAAGCCGTTTTCTACCCGTATGAAAAATTGATGATAAAGAGCATTGAATGTCATTACTCCAATGTTTCTATGATCGAATATGAAATGTCTCAAAAAGCGATTCGCTGTATTGAAAAAACATTCGGTGAGAAGGGAGCTGTTTTCAAGATTGAGGGGAGTGTTGAAAATCTGGAACAGTTTTACAACGTATTAGGTCGGAGTATTTTTTAATTTAAGTATTTAATCTTATTTTGTGCTATTTGGATGTAAATTTTCCAAATACGGAGGTGTACCATGACCGTCAGTTCCTATCTTTTTCAAAGTCCTTATTCTCAACCTTTTCAAGTGGGTCAGCCTGATCCGACAATGAAACAAGAAGAGTCCCAACAGAACCAAAAAGAAGAGGCTAAAGTAGAAACGGAAGCCCAGAATCCGGTAGAGAAGAATAATTCGTTTGATCAACTTCAGACAGAGATTAAATCTTCAACGCTTTATGCGAATAGCGAAGGGTTTGGAATGAGTTCCGAACAGTTGAGTGAACTCTCTTCCGCATCTAAAAATGTGAAGCGGAGTGATTTGGTTCGTGTTTATTCAAATAGCGGAGAATAGAAGAAGGGAAGTATTAATATCATTAATATTATATTGATATAAAATACAAAGAACTCCGTTAAACTGTTTAAAAAGGAGTTTATTATGAAGTTTTCACCTCTCATTTTAGTTTTATCCCTCTCTCTTTCACCATTAATGGGAATGGGGGATGAGCACCACGACCATTCTTCCTCAGCAAATATAAGTTCTAAAACAATTCATGCCAGCGGAACCGTAAAATCCATTGCTGCCAATCACGAGAGTTTACGGATTTTCCACGATCCGATTGCTGAGCTTAAATGGCCCTCTATGAACATGCAATTTGAGGTAATCGATCACGATTTGACACATCCGTTGGAAGTGGGAGATCGAGTCAATTTTGAGTTTATTCAAAAAGATGGAAAAAATATCATCGTAAAGATGGCTAAATGAGCCGCATTCTTATTGCATTACTTTTAGTGATCGGCGTAAGTGCTAAAGAGGTAAAAAATTCTCCTGCATCACCTGATGCTTCGGAAGGGAAAAGTGTTTACGTTTCACCTCCTCCTCCTGTAGAGGTCGCTGATGAAGGGTGTGTCCAAAAAGAGGATCAAAATACGACAGGGCATGGAAGTGCAAAATGGTTCTAAATCACCTGAGCGTATCATTCGTAGTACTTTTATCCCTTTGGGGATGTTCTACTGTTTCTCAACAGGAAGCATTTGATTCGGTAAATCAAATGACGTCAGAGCGAGGAGTGAAAAATCTTCAATGGATTAAAACACAGCAAGAGTCTGTGAGTGTAGATGAGAGTGTCGCATTACTCCTTTCGAAGCCTGTGACACAAGAGAATGCAGTTCGTATTATGCTGATTAATAACCGTTCCTTACAACAAACCTACGAAGAGATCGGCATTGCACAAAGTGAATTGGTCGAAGCGGGATTGATGCAAAATCCCCTCTTAGGTTACAGTATCGGCCGCAGTAATGGGGTGACTACTTCTACGCTAAGCGTAGAAATGGCATTTTTGGATCTTCTTTGGATTCCTTTGCGTCGCGAATTGAGCGGGCTGGCATTTGAAGAGACAAAAGCACTTGTGGCTAACACTGTTTTACGTACGGTACGGGATGTAAAAAAGAGCTATGTTGAGGCGCGTTTGGCTGAAGAAAAAGTTGTATTGTATCGGTCAATTTTGAAGTCGCATGAAGCTGCTCTCCAACTTGCGGCTCGTCAATACACCGCAGGTAATCTCTCTAAGCGAGATATGCTAAAAATTCAAGAGAGTTATGAGCACTCTCGCATAGAATTTATTAAACTCTCTCGTGAGAACGGATCGGCACGGGAAACATTGAATAAAATGCTTGGGCTTTACGGAGCGCAAACCCATTATTCATTGAGTACTGAGCCTTTACGACGCCTTGACTCTACAGTCTCGGAATCAGGATTGGAAAAACGTGCAATTATGAACCGGCTTGATATGCAAGGTGCGATGAAAGCGGTCGATTATGCAGCGGTACAAGCGGGGTATACCTCAAATACACGGCTTTTGAGCGAGTTAGAACTTTCAGTCGAGAGTGAAAAAACAACTGATGAAAAACGGTTCAATACTTTTGGGATAAAACTTCCTATTCCAATTTTTGATTTCGGACAAGCTCGGGTGAGTAAGGCTCAAGCAATTTACAATCAAAACGTTCATCGTCTAATGGAAACAGCTACCAATATTCGCTCTGAAGTGCGTGAAGGATATGCGAAATTTCATTACGCATACGACATTTCCCGTACCTATGACGAGACAATTGTGATACTAAATCAACAGATTTTGGAAGAGACGCAGCTTTTTTATAACGGAATGTTGGACGGTATTTATGAGTTGCTTGAAGATCAGCGACGAGCCGGTGAGGCAAAAATGGAAGCACTTGATGCGTTGGGAGAGTACCAAAAAGCACAAGCAGATTTAGAATACACGATAGGGGGAAAACTTTGATGGGACACGATAGACGCAATTTTTTGGGTTTGGGTGTGGCATTGATCGCATCCGCGGCACTCAGCCCTAATCTCAAAGCATCCGAACATGACCATGTGGCACACGGGAGTAAAAAACGTCAACTTACCTTTGTTAAAAATCCGAAACGGGTACTTTCTCCTGCCACGCTTATTACTCCGAAAGAGGGGAAAAATTATAATCCCGTCGTAACACTCAACGGATGGAGTCTCCCGTATGAAATGAAAGAGGGGGTCAAAGAGTTTCATCTCATTGCTGAACCGGTTGTTCGTGAGTTTGCCCCCGGTATGGTCGTAAATTGTTGGGGATACAACGGTACCTCTCCGGGACCGACGATTGAAGCGGTTGAGGGAGATCGGATACGGCTGATTGTCACAAATAAGCTTAGCGAACATACGACAATTCATTGGCACGGATTAATCCTTCCTAACGGAATGGATGGGGTAGGGGGATTGACCCAGCCGCAGATAGCCCCGGGTGAAACCTATGTCTATGAGTTTACCCTTCGTCAAAGTGGAACTTTTATGTATCATCCTCATGCGGATGAGATGGTACAGATGGCGATGGGGGCGATGGGAATGTTTATCGTTCATCCGAAGAAGGGGCTAGAACATCGTGTCGATCGCGATTTTTGTTTTTTGTTAGCGAGCTATGATGTGGCACCGGGTACTTATACACCTAACCCTTCAACCATGACTGAGTTTAATATTTGGAGTTTTAACTCCCGAGTATTTCCCGGGATCGATTCGATGAATGTCCGAGTAGGCGATCGTGTCCGTATCCGTGTCGGGAATTTGACAATGACGAACCATCCGATTCATATGCATGGACATACATTTGAGGTGACATGTACCGATGGGGGATGGGTTCCAAAAGGGGCACGTTGGCCTGAAGTTACCATCGACGTCGGGGTGGGACAAGTGAGGGCATTTGAATTTGTAGCCACTGAAGAGGGGGATTGGTCTCTGCATTGCCATAAGTCACATCATACGATGGGTCCGATGGGGCACAGTATTCCAAATATGCTTGGAGTGAAGCAAGATGATCTCACCGAAAAAATCAGCGATCTAATGCCCGATTATATGTACATGCCGATGGGAAAAAACGGGATGGCAGAGATGCAAGATATGGTGGAGATGGGGATGAAGCTTCCTGAAAATACCTTGCCGATGATGAGTGGGCGAGGGCCGTTCGGCCCGATTGAAATGGGAGGGATGTTTACCCTCGTAAAGGTACGCAAAAACCAGCCAAAAGGCGATTACAGTGATCCGGGCTGGTATGAACATCCCAAAGGGAGCGTGGCACGGAAAATATAACCCTATTCATAAAAGAGTGATAGAATAAAGAAAAGGGGATATCATGAAAGTATTAGCTACTGTAGCCTTTGTGAGTATGGTAATGTTAGGTGGTTGTGCACAATCTGGAGTACCGGTTGTTGAATCAGATGCTTCGAAATATATATTGACAGCGCAATCGGGAGTTATTACCGATGTTAAAGCTGTTGTAGTAAAAGATTCGGGTGGCGGCACTGCTATAGGTGGTATTAGCGGAGCGGTGATCGGTTCTACCATGGGCGGTGGAAGAGGTTCTATTTTAACGATGTTAGCGGGTGGATTGGTCGGTTTATATGCCGGAAATGAAATCGGAAAATCGAATGCACAGGAGTTGTCGGTCACTTTGGATGATAAACAAGAGGTGATTGTGATTTCAAAAGGGACCGAATTCGGAGTTGGTCAACGGATAAAAATTATTAAGCGAAACGGCCAAATTTATAATGTAGAGTTGGCAAAATAAAATGGTTGCAACGCATTAACGTTTCGGAATAATTGTACGATAGTATACGGCTGCTGAAACCAGCGTTCCGAGATATCCGCACGCCATATCTTTTTGTGCATCCCATTCATCCCCTTGACTTCCTAAAAAAGCTGTTCCAAGATCTGCATGGGTCATTTGTGTGGCGATCCATTCTATCACTTCATAAAGGCCTGATGCAGCAATCAAAAAAATAAAGGTAAAAATAAAAGTGTTTTTTGCTGATTTTTCAAATGAGCTAAACAACTCATAAAAGGGTAAAAAAAGTAAAAAGCCGAATAAAAAGTGGACTATACGGTCGTAATGGTTTCGCTCAAATCCGAAAAGCTCGGTAATGGGAGAAAAAAACGGCATTTCGCTGTAGGTGTAATGAGCGCCGATGGCATGCAAAACGAAAAAAAGAAAGAGCATCCAAATACTTTTATTTGAAAGGTGAAGATGGCGATCACTCCAGATTAAAATCGGTAAAGCGGCAAATACAAGGATATTTTCAAGTAACCAGTCATCACGATACCAAGGATCAATTGCCAAGTAAAACCAAATGGCTATATAAAGAAGAAAAAGGAAAAGTTTTAATTTCATAGCTGTATGATAACACAGATAAAACAAAGCGCATTTTTTTTGATTTATGAAAAAAGAGAGAAGTAAAGGTGGCGCAGCGGACGGGACTCGAACCCGCGACCTCCTGCGTGACAGGCAGGCATTCTAACCAACTGAACTACCGCTGCAACCTAAACGAATGGTGGGAATTACAAGACTCGAACTTGTGACATCTACCTTGTAAGGGTAGCGCTCTACCAACTGAGCTAAACTCCCGTGTATTGTGCGTAAAAAATCGAAATAACATATGGCGCAGCGGACGGGACTCGAACCCGCGACCTCCTGCGTGACAGGCAGGCATTCTAACCAACTGAACTACCACCGCATGTGCTAGAAGAAAGATAAACTTTCTGTTGTTGTGACTCTGTATAAAAATGGTGGGCATTAC
>JAGXFM010000034.1 GCA_024637215.1 Sulfuricurvum sp. | reverse complement strand
GGGGTGTTTTCATACGAAGATTATAACACGAGATTCCCCGTGAAGGGGAGGGAAAAAATTATTTCAATTGAGAAAGAATTTCTTTTTCGACTATATCGATTTTTTGGGTTCCATCAATAGTGATGTATTTAACGGTGCTATCGGCAGCGGCAACACCTTGGTAGTAGTTGACAAGCGGAGCGGTTTGTTCGTGGTAGACACGGAGACGATCCAATACCACTTCGGCTTTATCATCAGCACGTTGTACGAGTTCTTCACCCGTTTCGTCATCTTTATCTTCCACTTTCGGCGGGTTGAAAACAACATGATAGGTTCGGCCTGATGCGAGGTGGGCACGACGTCCTGACATACGCTCAACGATAACGCTGTCGGCTACATCGATTTCGATCACCGCATCGATCGCTACACCCGCTTCTTTGAGTGCGTCGGCTTGAGGAACGGTACGAGGGAAACCGTCAAGGAGAAAACCGTTGCGGCAGTCATCTTCCAAAATGCGCTCTTTAACAAGACCGATAATAATCTCATCGGTGACAAGTTTGCCCGAATCCATAAACGATTTCGCCAATGTTCCAAGTTCCGTTCCCGCTTTAATTGCGGCGCGGAGCATATCACCCGTAGAGATTTGCGGGATATCAAACATTTTGGTCAAAAACTGGGCTTGTGTCCCTTTTCCGGCACCCGGAGCACCTAAAAGAATAATTTTCATATTAATTCCTATTAATTAGATTTTGGATTCGATATAAAGTTCTAACTCATCCACAATAGCATCGATGGAGCGTTCGCCGTCGATTTTTTTGAGAAGGTTTTTACCCTCATAAAAGCTTTGGATATCCGCTAACGGCTCGGTATAGACTTTCATTCGGTTATTAAACACTTCGACTTTGTCATCGGCTCCGCGAGAGCGTCCGAGAACGCGATCACGCGCTACTTCTTCACTGACAACGACTTCAATGACACTCACCAACTCTACTTCGGTATCGGTAGCGAGGAATTTATCGAGTTCATCCATTTGTTCTAATGAGCGTGGATAGCCGTCGAATAAAATAATATCTGAAGGGGCATCTTTGATCGCACCCGTGATCGTTTCAATTGCGATTTCGATCGGAACAATAAGACCACGACTAATAAAATTGTCGATCAACTGACCGCGCTCACTGCCGCTGGCTACTTCTGCACGGAGAAGATCACCGGTAGAGTAGTGGACGATTGTATCGTCATTACGTTCGGCTATAATCTCAGCATCAGTGGTCTTTCCTGAACCGGGAGCGCCAATCATGAGAAAGAGTTTTTTCATTTGGTACTTTCACGGAGGCGGATATGGAGTTCACGGAGTTGTGTCAACTCAACCGGACTCGGTGCTTGCGTCATAATACACGACGCTTTTTGTGTTTTCGGGAACGCGATAACGTCACGAATCGACTCTTTTTTAGATAATAGCATCATGAAACGATCAAACCCAATGGCGAATCCACCGTGTGGCGGTGCTCCGAATTTAAGTGCATCAAGCAAGAAACCGAATTTCTCTTGAGCCTCTTCTTCACCGATACCGAGAAGGGTGAAGATTTGCTCTTGGAGTGCTTGTTTGTGGATACGGATCGATCCGCCGCCGAGTTCGGTTCCGTTGAGGACGATATCGTAGGCAATCGATTCGATATCTTCGAGATGCTCATGGTTCAAATCACGCGGCATCGTAAACGGATGGTGAAGTGCTTTGACACGTCCCTCTTCGATTTCAAACATCGGGAAGTCAACAACCCAGACAAATTCGAAGCGATCTTTGTCGATCAGGTTCATTTTTTCATGTTCAGCGATGAAGATACGGAAACGTCCCATATAATCCCACACGGTTTTTTTATCTCCCGCACCGAAGAAGACGACGTCGCCCACTTCCATACCGGTACGATCGATGAGGAGCTGTAAATCTTCAGGGGCGAAGAATTTTTCCAATGGTCCTTTGAGACCGTCTTCTTTCATTTGGAAGTAACCGAGACCTTTTGCCCCGAATTTGCGAACGTAATCTTCGAAGCTTTTCATTTCACGTTTAGAGAATGCCAAATCGGCACCCGGAACGCGAAGCGCTTTGATACGGTTCATTTTAGGATTAGCGGCGATCCCTGTGAAAATTTCGTTGTCACAGCGTGCGAAGATGTCGATAACATCGACCATTTTAAGATCATAACGGAGGTCAGGTTTATCTGAACCATACCACTCCATTGCATCGGAGTATTTGATACGGTTGAACGGCGTATGGACTTCGTGTCCCGCTGAGGCAAACATCCCTGTAATCAGCTCTTCGGCAACACGGATAACGTCTTCTTGGTTACAGAAGCTCATTTCGACGTCGATTTGGGTAAATTCAGGTTGACGATCGGCACGTAAATCCTCGTCACGGAAACATTTTGCGATTTGGAAATAACGGTCAAATCCACCCACCATCAAGAGCTGTTTGAAAAGCTGAGGCGATTGAGGAAGGGCGTAGAACTCACCTTCGTGTACACGACTCGGTACGAGATAGTCACGTGCACCCTCAGGGGTCGATTTAGTCAAAATTGGGGTTTCAACTTCCAAAAATCCGAGTTTGTCGAGTACGTTACGTGCTGCGATTGCCGCTTTTGAGCGGAGCATAAAGGTGTTGTACATAAGTGGATTACGTAAATCGAGGTAGCGGTATTTTAGACGGATTTCTTCTCCGACATTGTTGTCGCCGATACCGAAAGGGACAGGCTCGGAGCGGTTTTCGATGATCAACTCTTCGACGACGACTTCGATAGCCCCCGTTTTAAGGCGCGGGTTAACAAGTCCTTCGCCACGGCTACGAACGCGTCCGTGAGCGATGAGGACAAATTCGTCGCGCACTTCGCTGGCAAGTTTGTGCGCATGGGCATTGTCGGCAGGGTCACAAACGAGTTGAATCAGACCGCTTTTATCACGTAAGTCGATAAAAACAATCCCTCCGTGGTCACGGTAGCTGTTCGCCCAACCGCACAAGACGACGTTATCGCCTACGTTTGCTTCACTTAAATCGGTACAAAAATGACTTCTCAATGCAAAGTCCTTAGATTATATTTTTCGCAATTATAGCGGGTAGAAACTTTTGGTTTGATAATAGTGTTGAGTACACCGCTCGGCGGGTGTACTAAAAATTAGGCAGATTAGCTCGATGGTGTATCGACAGCAGTGAAGAAAGTGTTGCTTTTTGCAGTTGTACGCGGAGTCGGTTGAGTTAATGCTGATTCATCTTTTTCCCCTGTACGGATACGTTCGACTTCAAGAACAGGAGTAACCCAAATTTTACCGGCACCGTGGCCTAAATCTTGAGTATGGGCACGGATTGCTTCCATTGTAACGTCTTTTGTTTTTTCATTGGATACTACGACAAAAATCATCACTTTCGGATACAAATCCGGTGCGTTGTTTTTTTCGGCGATTCCGAGAGAACCTTTTCCGATTACTTCCGTAACCGTGACCCCTTCAATCTCATTATCGAACAGCTCTCGAAGAACATCATTTAAACAGTGACGGTTGAATACAGCAGTAATCTGAACCATTTTGGACTCCTTATAGGGTTTATGTAGTGTCATTATAGGTTGAATACACGTGCGCATTCACCAAGGAGTTGATTATTTTATAGACAACTCATTAAAAATTGAATGCATATTTGATTCTTAGAATAATGAAGAACAAAAATGTAGTTTTTCAACTAGAACACCATTTGCAATGGTTCGATTAACGAAGATCCATTAAGGAGTTAACTATGGCACGAGATACACTGATCGGCGGAGCATTATGGGAAGAGTACTCATCTGAGGTGCAACGTCGGATGAATGATCCGATCAATATGGGTGAGATTACGCAAGAAGAGGCGGATGCTGCAGAGAAAAAACTTATTATTGCCGATTTCGGTGCGGAGAGCTGTGGGGATGCCGTGCGCTTGTATTGGATGATCGATCCTAAAAATGATGTGATTGTGAAAAGTCGATTTAAAAGCTTCGGATGCGGTACAGCGATTGCTAGTTCAGATATGATGGCAGAGCTCTGTATGGAAAAAACAGTTGATGAAGCATTGAAAATTACCAATATTGATGTGGAAAAAGCACTTCGTGATGAGGAGAATATTCCCGCAGTTCCGGGGCAAAAAATGCACTGTTCCGTCATGGCGTATGATGTGATTAAAAAAGCAGCATCGATCTATAAAGGGGTCGATATGAGCGAATTTGAGACCGAATTTATCGTCTGTGAATGTGCCCGTGTCAGTCTTGATACTCTTAAAGAAGTGATTCGTCTGAATAAACTTGAAACGATTGAGCAAATTACCGATTACACGAAAGCAGGCGGTTTTTGTAAATCGTGTATTAAACCGGGCGGGCATGAGAAAAAAGATGTCTATCTTGTCGATATGCTCTCCGAGATAACAGCTGAGCTTCAAAAAGAGGCAATCAGCAAAAAAATCAAAGAAGCCAAAGGGGACGGAAACTTTAATGCGATGAGTTTGGTACAAAAACTCCGCAGTATCGAATCAATTCTCGAAGAGTACATCCGTCCGACCCTCAAAGCCGACCATGGGGATGTTGAAGTGATCGATCTCAAAGAGATAGACGGTGAACACGAACTCTATATCCAATACAAAGGTGAGTGTATGAGCTGTTCGATGAATACCACGACTACCCTTGCCGGTATGCAGGATATGCTTAATTTCAAACTCAAAACTAACTTGCGAGTGATGGTGGTTTAATGTCACGCGCAACCAAAGAGGGGACATTCGGGTATCTCAAAAAATTCGGCAAATACTCTCGTGACTTTTACCGTTTTAACGGAGAATTGTTTTTTCCCTCTCTCGGAATCGGAACCTATAAAGCAGAACCGTACAAAGAAGATAATTACATTATCAACTTTTCCGAGGCAATCAAAACGGCATTGCGCAACGGTATTAACTTGATCGATACGGCAATCAATTACCGCTACCAAATCAGTGAACGTGAGATCGGTGAAGCGTTGAATGAGATGTTTGAAGCGGGTGAAATTACACGCCAAGAGGTGATAATTGCTTCCAAAGCAGGATTTATCCCTTTGGATTTCCCTTTCCCTGAGAACCCATACAGTTGGATACAGCAAAATGTTATTCAAGCGGGATTGGCCTCAAAAGAGGAAATTGTTATTGATCAGCACTGCATGAGTCCTGATTTCTTACGCTGGAGCTGTGAACAATCCCTCAAAAATATGGGTATTGAGACACTGGATATCTTTTATTTGCATAATCCTGAAACGCAACTCGGTTATGTAGATCAAGAGACATTTTACGGCCGTATTGAAGCGGCATTTACCCTTTTTGAAGCGTTAATTATTGAGAATAAGATTGTTAGTTACGGAATCGCGGCATGGAACGGATTTTTATATGAAGCGGACCATACCGAATACGTTTCATTGGCAAAAATAGTTGAAATTGCACGACGTGTGGGAGGTGAAAATCATGGCTTTAAATACATTCAAAGTCCGTTTAACCTTGCAAAACCGCATGCATACGGCTATTCAAATCAACAATGTGATGACGGAATGTATTATCCTTTGATGCATGCATGTGCCTCTTATGGAATTACCTATTTGGGTTCTTCACCGTTACTTCAAAAAAATCTTTTTAAGCGCCCGTTTGCTTCAAAAATCGGCGAGTTGATGAAAACATCAGAATTAAATGATGTGGCGAGCGCCTTACAGTTTGCTCGTTCAGCCGGAGCAATTAGTGCAATATTCGGTGCGGTTGAGCCGTCGCATGTAGTGGATAACGCGATTTTGGCATACCTTCCGGCTGCCTCTTCTGAATCAATGAACAGCATGATGAGTGATAGCTATGCTGTATGATGTAATCGTCGTCGGAAGCGGTATTTCAGGACTTTATGCCGCGTTGTATGCTCGGCGAGCAGGTTTGCATGTTGCCCTAATCTGCAAAAGTAGTTCGTTACGGTGCAATTCTGCCGTTGCGTCAGGGGGGATCAATGCTGTACTACAAACAACACAGCATGATTCGATTCGTGATCATATTGCCGATACGTTAAAAGGGGCGGACAAGTTAGGACGTTTGTCCTCCGTCAGTGCAATGGCTACCGGTGGGGAAGAGATTATAAAGGAACTGATTGATATGGGTGTCGTATTTGATACCCAAGAAAACGGTACCGTTGCTCAGCGCCCTTTTGGGGGAACCAAAGCAAAACGTACTTGTTACATTGCTGATAAAACAGGATCATCAATTACCCAAACACTCCTCGTACAATGTCGTAAAGAGGGGATAGAAATTTTACAGAACCATGTGATGCTCTCTATCGCTACGTTTAACGACAAACTTTCCGGCATAACCCTTTTGCGTAGACGTGATTCAAACGTCATCGCGTTTGCCTGTAAGTCTCTTATATTAGCGGGAGGAGGGTTTGCAGGTATTTATCGCGGACACTCGACTAACTCGCAAGAGGCCAGCGGGGATATTCTGGCTATTGCATTGCGGTCTAAAATGAGATTGGTAAATATGGAATTTGTTCAATTTCATCCGACAACATTAGCAAACAGCGGAGCATTGATCAGTGAAGCCGCACGGGGTGAGGGAGCCTATATTGTTGATGAGAGCGGTGCGCGTTTCACGGATGAGTTACAAACACGTGATAAGCTTTCTCGTGATATTGTTAAACATCAACTCTCCGGACATAGTGTTTATTTGGATTTCCGTCATTTGGGCGAAGAGCTAATCGATAAAAAACTTCCCTCAGCTCGTAAACATGCTCTTAACGGGGCAGGTATAGATATTCTTACCGAATTGTTACCTATAACCCCCTCAGCCCATTACACCATGGGAGGGATTTGGAGTCGAAATGATACCTCTACCGATATCGATAATGTTTTTGTATGTGGTGAATGTGCCTACAGTGGAGTACACGGTGCTAATCGACTCGGAGGCAATAGTTTACTTGAAGCAGCCTATTTCGGTCGTGTAGCGGGGTTGGAAGCTGCACGTGCGGCAAAAAGAGGGGAGTTTCATCCGATTGATTATGCCTTGGTGAATAAAGAATCCAGATACATTGAGACTATTTTAGAAGGTGAAAATCGTTTTAATATCAATACAATGCGTCGTAATCTCGGTAATAATCTTTATAATAACGCAGGGGTCTTTCGTACTCACGATTCTCTGGCCTCCTCTTTGGAATATATCCATTACCTGATGAAAATGTCATCAGGACTGTGTTGTATTAATAAAGAGCGTAGTGACAATGTAGAATTATTATCGATTATCGAATTTCGTAACTCTCTTACCGTTGCCGAAGCGATGGTGATGTCGGCATTAGGACGTGAAGAGTCACGGGGAAGCCATTACCGGAATGATTTTCCGGATAAGATGATAAACATTATGAAGTCAATACCATAATCCGTCGTTTGACGAAGACCTTTTTACGAATCAGTTTCGAGGGACACCTCTCTTCGGACTGGTGGCATCGAATACGGAAGTTTTTTCAAACCCAAATCGGGTAAAGAATTTAATATTATTAAATATAAGGAATATAAAATGGCAAAAGTTATGCTGCGTTACGATAGTAAAGGGGCAATTTCGTTTTATGTCGCTAAAAAAGACATGGAAGAAACCATTGTCAAAAGTGAGTTTGATACGGAAGAAAAATGGGGCGGTGAAGTGGAACTTTCTAACGGTGAAACATGGTTTATCGAACCGTGTGTGAAAAAATTTCCTTCTGAAGTAGTTGCAGTTCGACGCGGAGAATAACTCTCCGCATAAAATTGAGATGTTTAGGTTTAAACCTCTATCCCGTACTGTTTAATCTTATAGCCGATTTGACGTGCACTCATCCCTAGCGCGCGGGCTGCTTTTGTTTGTATACCGTGTGAATCGGTAAGTGCCTGGACAATTGAATCGCGTTCTAACTCTTGTAAGGTTTTTTTCGTCATCGGCCCTGATATATGTGTTTCATGTTGAGGTACCGGCTGCGAGATCGGTTGCATAGGCACTGGTGTGGCCACCGGTGCGGATTCGCTTTGCATATAGAGCTTTTGATAATTAAAAGGCAATACATGAGAGAGCATCTCCGGTTGGATATCCCCATCAGGACAGATCAGTACAATCCGCTCCATCGTATTTTGAAGTTCGCGGATATTACCCGGCCATGGATAATCGAGTAACAACTCCATTGCCCCTTTGGTAAAATGCATATTTTTACGGTGCTCTTTCATAAAACGGTGTAAATAATGCTCGATCAAAAGTTTCACATCCTCATACCGTTCACGTAAAGGGGGTAGGTTGATCGGAATGACATTGAGGCGGTAAAACAAATCTTCTCTGAATTCCCCTTTGCGTACCATCTCTTCGAGATTTCGGTTGGTAGCGGCAACGAGTCGCACATTGGTTTTAATGGTCTTGTTCCCGCCGACACGTTCAAACTCCTGTTCTTGTAAAATACGAAGCAGTTTGACTTGGAGTGATGGGGTAATATCACCGATTTCATCGAGGAACAATGTCCCACCGTCAGCCAATTCAAAACGCCCTTTACGCATCTCTCTCGCATCGGTAAAGGCTCCCTTCTCATGTCCGAAAAGTTCACTTTCAAGTAAGGTCTCACTGATGGCGGCACAGTTAAGTTTGATAAACGGGCCGTTTTGACGGCGGCTGAGATTATGTACCGCTGTGGCAATTAACTCTTTACCTGTTCCCGTTTCACCGCGAATTAAGATCGTTGCATCTGTGGGAGCTACGGTATTAATCATGCCAAATACTTGTTGCATTCGTGTGGACCGTCCTACAATGTTTTCAAATTTGTAGTCTTTTTGCATCTCTTCTTTGTAATAGGTTTTGAGCTCACTTAGAGACTCTTTCTCTTTGGTAATACTTTGTTGTACTTTCAATGCACCGACAAAAAGGGATCCGACGATGGTGAGCATACGGACAATTTCATCGAAATTAAGGGGACTACCTTTCCCGATATTGGCAGAAATAACCCCGATTACTTCATCGTCTTGTAATAGCGGAACGGCAACATACGATACCATTTGTGTCGAGATATTTCCCATTTTATTGAGATAATTGATGTTGTTATGAATATTTTCGATGACGATAGGCTCACGGCTTTTAGCGGCCAAACCGGTTGCCCCTTCGCCGAAACGGTAGGTTGCCATTTTCTTTTGATACGGTTCTAAATCGATTGAGTTAAGGAGCTCGAGTTCATCCGCATCTTCTTTTTTACGAAAGAGGGCACAGCGCTCCAGATACCCATGCTGTTTGAGACGGCGCATAGCTTTTTCGACACTCTCAAGGATATCCGTGGTACTGCTCAACATCACGGCAATGTCATACAAAAGATTGATCTCTTTGTACGCAAAGGTGAGGCTACAAGTTTGACACTCTTCACGATTGGGGATGTTGGTTTCAAAAGTCATCATAATCTAATCTTTTTTATAAGTTAGTTAGTATTTTAATACAAAAATGTCTAATGAATGGTTATTCATATGGATAAAAAATAGGCAATTGGTAGAACTGATTTTGCACATTACTTTTAAAATATCCCTAAAGGAGAAATTATGCAGATTACGGTTCATGGAACACCGACACTTTTAGAGGGAAAAGAGATGACTATATGGCGTGAAGCGCCTGCCGCTCGTGTCATGAATCTTGACGGAAGTCAAAATGTCATTGGTATGATCGCTCCCACGGCACAACTGCTTATTGCTATCCCTTCACTCAAGACAGAAGTATGCTCATTGGGTGCAAAAAAATTCAATGACCTTATCAAGCAGTTTAAAAAGCTTAAAACGGTCATGATTACCACCGATGATGCAGAATTTGTGAACGATTTTGTAACTCGTGAAGGAATCGACAGTGCTGAAATAGTAATCGATAGCAATCGGGACTTTGCAAAAAAATTTGGGTTACTGATAACGGAGGGGAAACTTAAAGATCGTCTCGCTCGTGCGGTGTTTGTGATCGATCAAGAGGGGATGATTAGCTATGTAGAAGTGGTGAGCGAGATCACCGACGAAGTCGATTATGATAAATGTATTGAAGCAGTTGATAAAGCGGCTAACTTCAAGAAAAAAGGGCATGACCACGAAAACTGGATGGGTGTTTAAGGGTAAAGCTTTACCCTAATCTCTTATAAAATTGGTTGGGGTAGAGGGGTTTATCAAAGTAAAACCCTTGGGCATAGGTAGCCCCCATCTTTTTTAATATTTCATATTGTGATAGCCGTTCAATTCCCTCTACAATCGTTTTTGCACCGATAGCATTTGAGAGGGTAATGATCGTTTGAACAATTTGTTGATCTTTTTGATTATCTTCGATCTGCTGAATAAAACTGATATCAATCTTTAAAAAATCAATTTCAAAATGTTTAAGATAGGCCAATGACGAAAAACCGGTTCCAAAATCATCGATTGCGATTCGAATCCCCATCTCCCTAATTGTATACAAATACTCAGAGGTGAGCTCCATGTTTTTCATCATGACATGTTCGGTTATCTCAACCACTAAATGATTTTTAAGTGCGGGAGTGGCTTCCAACAGCGCGCGCATATTATCGATTAAATGGATATCTCCGAACTGATTGCCTGAAAAATTGACGTTTATAAATATTGCTTCGTCTATAGGGTTGTTTTGCAAAAAATCGACCGTTAAGCCAAGGATATGGGAATCGATTTTTTTCTCAACCCCCAATTTTTCAGCCAAGGCAAAAAATATATCGGGACGAACGTTATTAAAGGTTAGGTTGAGCCATCGTGCCAACACTTCCCCTCCCACAACTTTAGTGGTTTCCATATCGATAATAGGCTGGATTCGTATAAAGAATTCTTCACCCCCAACGGCGTTCAATAGCTCTGTTCGAATCGATTTATCTTTAGCTTTATCAACAATAAAATCTTTTGCCATAAAAACACGGTTGGAATGAGACGATTTTTTGGCCTCGTACATGGCGGCATCCGCACGTTCAATGAGTTCAGACATTTTTTTGGCATCTCTGGGCGCGAGTGCAATACCGATACTTGCGGAGGTAAAATCAATAATTTGCTCATCCACTTCATAAGGGCGGCTCAGAGCCTCATCGATTTTTTGAGCTATCGCTTTTGCTGAGTCTTCATTGATACGCTCCAGTAAAATGAGAAATTCATCTCCGCCGTAACGACCGATCATATCATTAGAACGTAGAATTTTTTTGATTCGGTTGGCCGCTTTAGATAAAACCAAATCTCCGTATTGATGCCCGTAGGTATCGTTAACCTGTTTGAACTTATTAAGATCGATAAAAAGGAGGGCCATTTGATTCTCATCGCTCGAGACATCGATTTTGATCTCCAAGACATTCAAAAACGATTCTCGATTGTAAACGCCGGTTAACGGGTCTTTAAAGGAGGTGGATAAGAGTTTGTTTCGTAAAAATTTGAGTTCAGTGATGTCCTCGAGTATTCCAACGTAATTGGTCACATCTTTATAATCATTTTGGAGTGGAAAGATGGTGGAACGAACTTGTATTAGCTCGCCGCTTTTAGTGCGATCAACGAGCTCATCATGAAAAATCCCTTTCTCATGAATATCAGTATGCATCTTTTTATAAAAATCGATCCCCTGTTTACCCGATTTTAAGATCGAGGGCATTCGACCGATCACATCTTCGGCATCATATCCGGTCATTTTTTTAAAAGCCGTATTCACCTCTATGATTTTGTAATCCCTATCGGTGATTAGAACCCCTGCATTGAAATGCTCAAGGAGTAGATGTAACTTTGAATTGAGTGCATTGTAGCGCTCTTTGTAAAAGTCGGGGAAGATAATAATCAAAAAAAAGGGTTTAGCCCCCTCAAAACGATGCCCTATGAGTCTACTCTCTCCTATATCGTCTAATTTTAGATCAACTTGGGCATAAAATTGTTGTGACAATTGTGCTTTAAAATTAAGAAGCATAGGAAGAAAAGCAGGTTTAAAATGATTTTCGAGATAGTTAGGTTGAAAATCATTGACTTGACAAACCGATTTGGCTTTTTCGTTAATGCGAAGTACTTTTAAATCATGATCGGTGATGATGACCGGCACAGGCAAGGGCATCATCCATTGCTCAAACCACTCGGAAACCTTTGTTAATGATTGAGGATCTTGCATCAGCGTATAATCAACTTACAATCATCGGCATTAATCTGGAACGTACCGCGGTATATCTCTTCGAGGAACCCTTTAAAGACGTGGAACGTATCATCTAATAAATAGGTTTGCCCCGATGGATCCACAACCGCAGATTCACACTTCATAATCTCTTGACAAAACAACTCGTTCCCCGGATGGGTAATGTTTAGAAGTATATAACCTTCTTCTTTTTTGATTTCGACCTGCAATTTTATATTTTTGAGTTGCGCACTTTGAGCTACTCGAACAAAAAACATCATCCACAGCAAACTCAATTGGTAAAATTGCCCTGTTTTATCGAGATAAGTGCAATCTTGATCCCCTATCACTTCAATCTCAATCGGAAATGTTTTGGACTGCGTCAGTAAAAGTCCAATTTTTTCGGTCACTCCAAAAGCATTGATCAACTCCTCTTTTTGCGGAATAAAAAACTCTTTTAGAAACTGGATATCGTTTAAAACATTCTCTTTTTCGACTTGAAACTTTTGAATATAAAGATGGTGTTCATTGCTATCGGGGATATTTTCGACGATTTGATGGTATAAATGATTGATCGAGTTGAGTGGCCGTTTCATCTGATCCATCAGCTGACGTACGAAAACATCAACCCCTAAGACGGTAGAGAATTGATGGATGACCCGTGAACTGCTCACTTTGTACTGTATCTCATCGGTGAGGGCTTGTCTAAGCTTCTCTTTGGCTTCATCAATAGCTGAAATATCGGTTAACGTGACGACATACAGAGATCCATCGTTATCTAATGCATTGGCAATAATATGAAAGGTTCGCATTTCATTATTACGTTTGATTTTAACTTTTAGATCACTGCGTGCTGTATGCAAAATAAGTTGGAGCCAGTTCGAGCCACTCTTTTTATCGTAAATAAAACCGTCTTCATCGATTTTCTCGAAAAAATCACAAATGCAGGAGTGCTCTTTTTTGAAATCTTCTAACGACTCATATTCGCTGAAAAGGTGTAAGAACGCTTGATTGGCAGAGTTGAGTTCTTTGCCGTCGGTTACGATAACAATATTGCTCTCCGTATCGAGGATTTGTTTGATAAATTGATACTGTACCTCTAGCTCATCACGCAAAGCGTTGAGTTCATCCGCTTTATCGGCTAAATGATTTTTTTGAATATTTTGTTTTTCATACAATGCCCGTATTTCAGAGTAGGCGGTTTGGAGCTCTTCATTGGTTGATTGCAACTCTTCATTCGTGGTTTCGAGCTCTTCATTGGAGGCTTGTAACTCTTCGTTGGAAGCCTGCAACTCTTCATTAGAGGCTTGAAGCTCTTCGTTCGAGGTTTCGAGTTCTTCAACAACGGTTTGTAAATGTTCACGTGTCGCGATCAGCTCTTGTTCAAGATAGATAATACGGGTATTGGTCGCTTCTACCGCATCGAAAACAACCTCACTATTTCGTAAATCTTGCACTTCAAAAGAGATTAAAAACATCAGATAATTACCGCGATACCCCTCCAGTGGAGAGAGCTTAAGACGGATTAAATTATCCCCTTCGGTGCGCTCGGCAATGACAGGGAAAATAAGATTTGTCTCTTCTTTATTCGCTTTATAAACCAGCGAGCGTATCTCCAAACTAATCCCATCGGGTAACATTTTCAGGATATTGTTTTGAACCATTCCGCTGGGGAGTGTTAGTAAATCGTTGAGGTTACCTTTGATGTAATGGATGTTAAAATCGTTGTCAATAACCACACATTTATCTTCATAAAAATCAAACAGCGTTTGGCGTATCGAATCTTCGATGGTACCGAGTTGGCGTTTGGGTGCAATTTGGGTAGGTTTAAGATATTTCGGTCGATTAATCATCTGCGGATAGAGCATTTTACGTGATTCTGCGGTTGTACGGGCCTGAAATATTTTGCTTTTTGTATCAATCGTCGCAAAATAATCGCTCGAAGCACTCACGGTTTCTGATTTGCCCAAAAACATCGTTGCGTGGGATTTGAGTGCATAGGCAAAGGTAGTAAATATTCTTTTTTGGAGATCATTTTCAAAATAGATCAAAAGATTACGGCATGAGATAAGATCGAGATTGACAAACGGGGGATCAACCATAATGTTATGGCGAGAAAAAATGACCCGCTCTTTCAGGAAAGGCTTTACTTCAAACTCATTCCCTCTTTGGTTAAAGTAACGTTTTAATCGTGCTTCGGAGAGGTTGCCGATCAAGACTTCTGGGTATATCCCCTCGCGCGCTTTTTTAATGGCCTCTTCATCGATATCGGTGGCAAAGATTTTGATATGTACCGCACTGTGAGCTCCGATAAGCTCATCAAGTAAAATGGCGATCGTGTAAGCCTCTTCCCCGGTAGCACACGCCGTTATCCAGACACGAAACGTATCCGTAATCGGCTGAGTTCGAATGTACTCTTGTATATGGGTACTTAAGGCTTCAAATGCTTCATGATCTCTAAAAAATGCGGTTACGCCGATGAGCATATCACGGTACAGCAGCTCAATCTCATCCGGGTTCTCTTGGAGATAGCGGGTGTAATCTTCTAAAGTAGAGGATTTTATTGCCGCCATACGACGCTCTATGCGGCGGGTAATGGTGCTTTTTTTGTATTGGCTAAAATCAACCCCGATCCGCTCTTGCAAAATGTCAAAGATAGTAAAGAGCTCATTTTCTTCTTCTTTTTCGACCCGCAGCGATTTGGGATAGCGCAGTAGATGGATAATCTCTTTCGCCATGTCCTCGGCGGAGAGGATGTAATCGACCCCTTTGGTCTGAATCGCCGACATCGGCATTCCATCGAACTTTGCCTCTTCAGGTTTTTGTGCGATGGTAATACCGCCCTCCGCGCGGATAGCACGGATCCCTTGCGAACCATCCGAACCTGTTCCTGATAATATAACACCGACGGCATGTTCACCTTGTTCTTGGGCAAGGGAGATAAAAAATTTATCAATCGAGGGTTTTGGCCCGATACGATTTTCGGGTGGTTTCTCCAGATGAAAAAGACCGTTGGAAATAAATACATCACGATCAGGCGGGGTGATATAAATAGTATTAGGTTTAGGGAGGAGTCCGCTTTTTACTTCCATAACTTCAAAAGGAGTTTCACGAGAGAGGAGTTCGAGCATCATACTTTTATGATTGGGACTGAGATGCTGTACGACGACGTAAGCAATCTCCCCTTTTTCCGCAGGGACATTGGATAGAAAAAGTCGTAGAGCTTCTAATCCCCCTGCGCTGGAACCGAGTCCAACGATGATGAGAGGCTTTTTAGTTGTACTTTCTTTCGACATTTAACATTTCCACATATGATTTGCTCTTATAAGTAGTTCATTATAGCAATAAAAACGTCTAATTGAGTTGGAAAAGATTGATAGAACTGGTTAAAATTTATTGTTTACGTTGATAGAACACAATTTGCATTTTTATGTAATATTTATGTGATAAATACATAAAGGAGCAGAGTATGGTAGAGCAATACATTACATGGTTGAAGACCCGCGGATTTCACCCTGATGATCTTGAATATCGCGGGTTTAATGGAAATACTCCGCTGCTTCTTGCCGCATTGGAAGGGAATGCCATGATGGTTTCTCGCCTTATTGAAGCGGGAGCAAATCTCTATGCGATTAATGATGATTTTAACGGGGTTCTTTTTAATGCCTGCTATGCGGCTTCTCCTGAAGTGATCCGTTTGTTGATTGATGCGGGTGCCGATATTAATGATACGAATGAAGAGGGGACAACTGCATTGATGTACGCCGCTTCAGCTTCACGATTGGAGTGTGTTCAAATACTTCTAAAATTGGGAGCGGATACCTCTTTACAAAATGAAGACGGGTTTAGTGCTATTGAGCTTGCGACCAGTCGAGCGGTATACAAGGAATTACGCAGTGCGTGAGGAGACACTCCTTACACCTCAACGTATTGCCGCTAAAACTACTTTTTTGGATTGGGATACCCAACCATCACTTTTTAAACATTATCCCCACTTTTGTTATCGAATAAAACTCTCCGATTTTCCCTCTCTGCAATGGCTTAAACACACACGTTGTATCACGGATGAGCGCTCAGTAGGACAAAAGCCGTATTATCGCCTTAATATCCCTTCTGCAGGGAACCTCCATCCGATTGAGATTTATGTTCAGCTTCGTAATATTGCCGGAGCGCTCAGCGGTATTTACCATCTGGATATTTTAAAGGGTGAGTTGGTGATGATAACAGAGATCGCAGGGGAAGGGATAGAACCGTTTTTGGGATTAGAGCATCGGTTTAACGGAGCGCTCTTAATGATGTCACTCGTTCCGTTTCGCTCTAGCTGGAAATATGGGTTACGTGCGTGGCGCTATCTTTATCTAGATCTTGGTCATCAGATCGGTATACTGGGCGCATCGGTAGAACATTTTGGACTTACTCTAACAAAAATGTCTCCCCGTGAGGGACTAAATACCATTATGGGGATAGGAGATGATGAGGTTATTGCAGCAGTATATGGAATCGGCGAATCTACATCACGCAGTGTTAAGCCTCTTTATAAACCTCTAATGCGTGTTCAGCCTACCGATTATACGGAACATAATAAAAAGCTGCAAACAAGTATACGATCCGTTTCTATCTATACGGATCTACCTGTATTCACACAATATGAGGATTTTTTGAAACTTAACACTACCCGTCGAAGTGCTAGAGAATTCGATGCATCGCTGATGCGCGATGAGGTGATAGTGGAGTTACTTAATCAACCACCTCCCGCAGGGATAGAAATTGTTGCGATTGTTTTACAGGCACAAAGTATGCATTTGGGAGTGTATCGTAGCGGGGAATGTGCCGTGAAGGGTAATTTTGTCTCTGAGTGTGTCCGTTTACTTTTGGATCAGCGGTTTATTGCGGGGGCAAATATGGTATTATTGATTTATTCAGAGAATTTTTGTGCCTCTTCTCATATTGAAGCAGGAGTGTATGCACAGAATCTTTATATGGCGTGTGAACATTATAACATCGGATGCAGTGGGATAGGGGCATTCTATGATGAAGAGGGTTCAGACTACTCAACCAATCCGCTGATATATGCAGTAGCTGTAGGGGGAAAAAGATGATTATCGGTATTCCAAAAGAGATTAAAAAAGATGAGTTTCGTGTCGGGATGACCCCTGCGGGTGTTTTAGAGATGGTAAAAGCAGGACATTCGGTATATGTTGAGAAAAGTGCCGGAGTAGGGAGCGGTTTTGATGACTCTCTTTATGCTAATGCAGGTGCAGTTATTTGGGAAAATGCCGATGATATTTATGGCGGGGCCGATATCATCATAAAAGTCAAAGAGCCGATAGAGGTGGAATACAATCGCCTCAAAGAGGGGCAAATCCTATTTACCTATCTTCATCTTGCAGCAGATAAACGGTTGACTGAAGTGCTGTGTGCGAAAAAAATTACGTCTTTAGCCTATGAAACGCTCCGAGTAGGGCGACGATTGCCGTTGCTCGAACCGATGAGCGAGATTGCCGGACGGATGGCGACATTATTCGGTGCCGTCCATTTAGGACGCTACAACGGCGGAAGCGGACGACTACTTGGCGGAGCAGTAGGAGTAGAGCGTAATCGCGTTGTGGTTTTGGGTGCAGGGGTAGCTGGCAAATCGGCTGCCGACGCTGCCGCCGGTCTGGGTGCTGAAGTTATGATGCTTGATATCAACATCGAACGGCTTACCTATTTACGCGATGTTATGCCTGCAAATGTAACTATGCTTTATTCGACACACGATACTATATTAAATAGTATTAAAGATGCCGATTTGGTTATCGGAACGGTATTGGTAGCCGGGGCAAAAGCTCCTAAACTTGTGACTCGCGATATGCTCACACACATGAAAAAAGGGTCCGTCCTTGTCGATGTCTCCATCGATCAGGGGGGATGCTTCGAGAGTTCTTATCCTACTACACATTCAGAACCTACCTTTTCGGTAGGAGAAATCGTCCATTATTGTGTTGCTAATATGCCGGGGATGTATCCTCGTACTTCTACGGTTGCATTAACCAATGCGACTTTGCCGTATGCCCTTAAAATTGCTTCAACTCCGTTGGATATTTTGTTAAAAGATGAAATGTATTTAAGTGCGTTGAACACATTTGGTGGGGATGTTACCAATGAAGCGGTAGCCATCGCTCACTCAATCTCCTATAAGGCTTTTGTATGAATGAAATGGATAAAGCACATGAGATACTAGCCATCTATCGTTTTTATAAAATGGATGGGAAACTTTATCATTACGATGAAGATGATCGCCTTGATGAGCTGTTTGAAGCGGTTGTGATGGCAATCAATGAGTGTGGTATTTTAAAGCCGCTTCTTCCCCGCGAAGAGTTCGTCGTGCCGTGTCGCGGATTGTTGAACCAAGAACGTGCTTGGCTACAGAGGTTTGAGCATCAAGATACCCGAGCCTTTTTTCTGAGTGATATTTATGATTTTTTGAAACTGTTTACGGGACGAACACAATTACGGGTGAATTAATATCTTTAAATCACAAAAGCCCCGTCTCTATAGATCACTTCCTCCCCGAGTGAAAACGTATGGGTATCGGCAAAGACATCGACGTGGTAGAGACCGTCTCGGCGTTTAAACCCCGGTTTACCGTAGGTGCCGTGTTTGGCTCCCAGTGATATGTGAACCCCGCACATTCGCTCATACGTTCCCGTATCGGCTACCGTACGCGTTTTGCTAAAAGCTCGGTTGAGTCCGAAACCGAGTTCCCGAATCCACACGATTCCCCCTTCGTCTCGTCGTATATTAGATAATATTAGATCAAAGGCGGGTGTCGAGTTTTCACACGCTACGACTTGACCCTCTTCGATGATGAGAGTGATAGGAGTTTCGGGCGTGTTGATTTTATACGTGACATCCCCGAAACAATAGATTTTAACCCGTCCGTGAACGGCTCTGAGGTCTTGCGCTTCGGTAAACACTTCTCCTAGCGGGAACTGACCGCCCCAGTTAGGAAGACCTGTATAATCTCCGATATTGACTTTGGCAGACTCGAACGGTGAACCATAAACCAACAGCTCTCCGCCGCTGTCGAGTACCCCCATCGGCGCATTGTCTATTTTAGACTGGAGGGTACGACCGAGAGGACGGTAATAGTCCTTGTCGTATTCCAATGAATTGATGAAATACGACGCTTCATCATCCGACATACGGCTTAGATGCGGATGTTCGATCACTTTTAATTTGAGTTTAAACAGCTCGACACGCAAGCGAAATGCATCGAGACGAAAATTGGTCGATTGGATTAACACCACCAAATCAGAAGGATTCAGCGCCTCTAAGAGTGCCCGAACTTCTTCAGGCTTATGTTCATCAAAATCGATTAATCGTGCATGGGGGAGGGCGTGTTTGTATCCCTCCATCAAAAGTGTCGCTATCAGACACCGTGTGTCATAGACCACGACGGCATTCTCTGAATCGCTGTGGTGAAATGCTTCACTCAAAAGACCACGGAGGTGCCTTGTGGTTCTTGCAATCAATTCTTCACTCTGCAATGGTTCTTCCTCGCTTACAAAGAGTATTCTCTTTTATTAAGCGAATTATAGCTAACCCGCTTAACAAAATGCTACACTCGCATATCCGACTACACGGGAAGTATCTCCGCTTGCATCGGCACTGGTACGATAATCTAGGATAACACTCTGCAGTCCTTTTTTCCGTGCGACGGCTAACATCGCTTCCACCCCTATCATTCCACACGCTTCACACCCTTGATGCAACGTCTCCGTATTTTCATTTTGAATCGCTTCTAAGCAGATTGAATCGAGTTGCTTTGCCCTATCGAGCGGATAGAAGTGGCTTAAATCGGTGCTGATAACAACTGCGGTATCTTTTTGGGCTAAACAATAATCGATAATAGGTTCAAGCAAAGAGGGCTCAGCATAACCATAGACAAGCTCGATTACCTTTA
Source organism: Sulfuricurvum sp. (assembly GCA_024637215.1). Lineage (GTDB taxonomy): Bacteria > Campylobacterota > Campylobacteria > Campylobacterales > Sulfurimonadaceae > Sulfuricurvum. The sequence continues at coordinate 9,217 of JAGXFM010000034.1, read as the reverse complement.
CTTCTGGAAAATAGTGTTTGATAAACGGCATCTGCACTTCGGTACTGTGTTCGTGATGTGCGTGGGGGAAATAGGGGAGGGAGAAAGTGTTTATTAAATCTTCACTAAGAGATCGGTTAATCTCTATATCTCCTAAAGGGGTTTGATAAAACGCCGTATTCGCAATGCTAACCCTCTCAAATCCAACGCGATGTGAGGGTCCGATGACAACAATAGTGTGAGGTTTGGAATCGGAAAGAATACGAAACGCGATATTTGCGGTAAACCCAGAATATATCCATCCCGCATGCGGTACGATAATCGCATTGGTGCGTAGAGAGGTGAAGGGTTTGATCGTGTTGGGATGAGAAGCTAAAATCGTATTGAAATGTTCTATCATCTTTTTGATTTCATCGGCATCGGCAGGATAAAAGCTTCCCGATACGCTCATCTCTCTAAGAGTCATCGGATCCCTCCTTATATTTTTGAACTTGATAGGTATAGATATCGGGATGATAAGCGAGGGTATCACTGCCCAATCCTGCCTTAACCCCTAAATGGGTAAAAAAAGATTCAAAATCGGTGAGTTCTTCCCACACTTGCGGTAGAAAAGTTGCTTGATAATTGCCCAAGCGCAAAATAACCCCATCAATACCCGGACGAATGATTTGAGCGAGATCAACCCTATTTTGGTACTCTACCTCATGCGGATCCGTCAAGATGGAAACCTCTATCGAAATCTTAGAAAACTCATCTTTACTCAAAGGGGAGAAACGGGGATCATGAAACGCGGCAGAGCGGGCATTTGATATCAAGTCATCGATAAGAGGACGATGGGCAATAATTGATCCGATACATCCTCGTAACTGTTTATTTAATGTCAAAGTAACAAAGGATGCCTTTTTAAATGAAAGCTCAGGATAAGCGGATAGATAAGCACTTTTATTAACACTTATTCCATCGAAATGTTCCTGAATTGCTGTTTTAGCGATTTGAATATAAGCCGAAGCGTCCATTTTTTTACCTTACCGGAGATTTTTTAGGGAAAATTAGATGTTAAGAACAATTTTACACAACTTTTTAATTAAAATTCTTTCATAATCAGGTAAGATAGTACGATATAGAGTAATAAGAATTAGTAAACAAAGAAAAATAATGGATAGAAGATCGTTTTTATCGTTAGCGGTTGCGTGCAGCAGTTCCTTTGCATTAGGAGCAGCGGAAGAAATTATCCCTTCTTCTCGCTCAATAAAACCCGTTTCTCCGGTTATAAAAACTTTATTAGATAAGTTGAATACCGTCCAAGATCATGTCGGGTATGTGAAGTTCAATACGATCAGTTTTGATGAGATGCTAAAGACAGCTTTGCATTGTAAAAAAGGGCTTACCCCTTCTGAAATCGGCTACATTGAAACCATCTTTTACAGTGATCCTCGTCGTTATGGATTTTACGGTGAGCGAACGGTACCGCGTTTGACAGCGGTAATTCCTGAAAAAGATATAGTGTACATTAAAAAATCAGGACATTTTCTCTTACGGGGTGCCGCAACCGAAAAGTATGCAACGATCAAATCCCTTATCGGTAAAGATCTTATCCTCACCTCCGGTGTTCGTGCACCCGTTAAGCAACTCCATCTTTTTCTAAAAAAAATGGTGAGTGAGGGGGGGAATCTGCGGATGGCTTCTACTTCTATTGCCCCTCCGGGGTTTACATTTCACAGTGTCGGAGATTTCGACATCGGAAAAGTAGGTCTTGGTCATGGTAATTTTAGTGAAAAATTTCAAGAAACCGATCTCTTTAAAAAGCTTTATGACGGTGGATATATCACTATACGCTATACGAGCGGGAATCCTTACGGTGTACGCTACGAGCCGTGGCACATTAAGGTAACAAGCGGAAACGGGACAGCGTAATCAAAATATCAAATGATATTTTGAATCGGTTCCGCTTCGTGCAAATAATTTCCTTGGAATAGCTCAATATCGAGTGATCGTACAATATCAAAAATATTTTCAGAATGGATAAATTCAGCTACAACTTTTATATTTAGCTCTTTTGCCAGCGAAACGATTGACTTGACCGTTAGGTACGCATTTTCATCCGTATCAATATTCTGTATCAAACTGCCGTCTATTTTCAAAAAATTTGCTTTCATATTGACCAAATAGTTAAAATTGGAATACCCGCTTCCAAAATCGTCAATGGAGATTCTGCATCCGAGCTCTTTCGCTTTTTGGATAAATTGGCAAATTTCACTATTTGATGAGTCTATCTGCTCACTTTCTACTAATTCGATAATAACTCTTCCGTACATTTTATGGGCATCAATCGAATTGAAAAAGAAAGAAGAGACATCATGATTGAGCATATCTTCAAACGTGATATTAATAGAAAAATCAAGGGTGTTATGCTGGAAATATTCAAAAACAGCCTCCATCATCTGCAATGTAAGTTTGGTATATAGACCGGCTATTTTGGACTGTTCTAAGAATGTGGTAGGGGAAATTATTTGTCCATTTTCATCGATGATGCGCATTAACGTTTCAATCTTATAACTGTTATCTAGAATGTTATGTATTTTTTGCCCGAAGGGTTTTATCTGCTTTTGAGTGATAGCTTTTTGAATCATAGCCGTTAACACTTTAGATTTTTCCAACTCATCTACGATCTTAGCATTGGTATTAAAGTTGATAAATGACATATGATGTTCTTTTGCATAATGCAAGGCAATATCACATTTTCTTCGGAGGTTCTTTTCCCCTTGAGCTAATGCAATGAATACATTTATGGTAAGGTTTATTTCGCCAATGCTAAAGGGGTCATTTTCGATACTTCGGATAATATTACTCCGTTTTATTTGTATCTTTTCCTCATCATTTTCTTGAGAAAAAATTGCGAACTCATCTGCGGAGACTCTATAGGCTTTTTCATGATTTTCCAATATACTATTAAGCCTTTTTGAAAATATTTGTAAAATAGTATCTCCGATGTCATAGCCATACGATTCATTGATATTTCTAAATTTTTTGATGTTGATGAGTATAAGGAGCTTCACTCCACTTATTTCGAGGTCTTCCGTGAGTTGTTGTCTATTAGGGAGACCAGTTAAAGGATCGGTAGTTTGTTTTATGATACGTTCGGTTTGAATAAAGTAGTCGTCAATAGCCTTTGCCACTTCTCCAATCTCATCTTTTTGGGATAAAAATTTTGATAATTTCTCACTCTCTTTATTGTTGATCGTGTCGGTGATCTCCTTGAGCGGTCTGATGATGGTTCGAAATAAGATGTTTCCTAAGAAAAATAAAAAAATCAGACCCATGATAAAAATTAAATACAATTGATTTTTAAAAATATGATTGACTATTTCCGTTGTTGTCGAACTTAATGTAATTCCCAAATGTGCTATATGTTTTTTATCGTAGGACAATAAGGGAAAAAGAATATCATAGCTCTCTACGTCATTGGCAACCATAATACTTTGTTTAGTGACATTTTCCAGATCAGCTACATACACTTCGTCCCATATTTTTCCGATAACATAATAGCCTTGTGGGATTGTTTTTCGAGAATAATCGAGAGAGGGCTGTATGGGGGCTGTAAAAATTTGAATTACTTTCCCTTCTATCACTAAAAAATAGTTTGAAAAAAATGCCGTTTTGGTATCAAGAGTGGAAGGGGGAAGTTTCTTCTTTAGATTAGGGGATTTACTATCGTATTGGTTGTAATAGAGAATGTTTTTATGATTATCGTATACTAAACAATAGTCAAATTTATTAATATGCATGGGCTCTTCTAGATTGCTCTTAGCCCATGTTTCATCTTTGGTTGTTAGAAAATCTACGAGTTCATCCCAATACGAATAATCGTAATTTAAAATCTTATAAGGCCTGCTTTTTAAGGAGAGTACTTCGTTGAATGTTGATTGAAATTCATTAATCCTAATTTTTTGTAGAGTTTCTAGCTTTTGCGTATTGTATTGCCAAAAAAATATGAGGACAATAAAAAAGAGGGATATTAAAAAGGCAGTAGAAAATAATATTTTATTTTTTAAATTCATAAGTCTATTTTCTCTTAATATCTAAAAATATTTATTCATTATTGTATCGTCGGAGTGTCGCAAATATGTTGCATTTACTATCAATAGAATAAAACAATTTGTTATATATAAAAGAAATAAGTGAGGGAATTCTTGGTTTAAGTGGTGACCCCAACGAGATTCGAACTCGTATGGCCAGAATGAAAATCTGGAATCCTAACCATTAGATGATGGGGCCGTATTAATAAGATCAGGTAAACCTGAGCTGAAATTATACAAATCTATTGCTGAAAAAAAGCTAAATTTGAAGAATGTTTTCCCGCATAGCGGGAAGAGGGGAGGTTAACTGTTGTAGAAAGAACGAAGAGCACGGATAATAACAGCATTTTTAGAGATGCTTTCCGCTTTTGCATTATCATCAACCAATTCATAAACATCCAAAGGCAATGAGATTGAAAAAGTTTTAGTTTCGATTTTTTTACGTTTTGCAACAAGACTAGTGATGTTTTGAAGCATCTCAAGGATCTTTTTAGTATCGATCGGTTTTTGGATAAAGCTGTTTACACCCACTTCGATTGATTCAGATATTTTTTGAATATCATTGCTCGCAGAGATAACGATGATGATTTGTGAAGGATTGATTGAACGGATACGACGAGCAAGCTCAATACCGTCAATTTCAGGCATGATGATATCAACAAAAATGATGTCCGGATTGATTTTTTCATACATACGAAGCGCTTCAGCTCCATTGTAGGCAGAAGTTACTTCTGCAAAAAAGTTTTTAAAAGTTGAACTTAAAAGGTCATTGGCTACAACTTCGTCTTCAACTACCATAGCGGTTAGTTTTTTGGTTTGCTCGGTAAGCTGGATTAGATCTACGTTCGATGACATGTATATATCCTTTTTTTTCAGCGACATGTTAATAAAGTCTAGCTGTGGTTAATTGTTGTGTAATTATAGATCATATTTTTTAGCATTACCTTAAAAAAACAATTTTAGGCAGAATTATTACAATAACCGTTTTTGTGATTAATATTGTTTAAACTGTTCAAGCCATTCTAGATTCGATTCATTTGTCTTTTCTTGCTGTCGTAATATAGAGTCTATAATACTCAGGAGTGTCTGACGGTCTAAAAATTGTAAGAGTTCAGGATTAATATGGGTTGGACTGATCCCCTCATAGCGATTGAGGAGGTTTTCGATATCGACGATAAGTTGTTCTTTTGTAGATTCCATGATAAAAGTGTAACTTAACTCAGCTGAATTCTATTTGGTTAACATAATATATATTATATCTAAAAATATGAGTTGTACGGAAAGCCGTATATTAGCCATCTAAACGATCACAACTAAATAAATTCCAAAATTCCTTGAGGGATTTTACTCAACGGCAGTTGTTTTTCTACTGCTCCAAGGTCAAATGCCACTTTAGGCATTCCATACACGATGCAGCTTGCTTCATCCTGTCCGATCGTACGTGAACCTGCATTACGCATTGTCAGCAGTCCGCGTGCTCCATCACCTCCCATGCCGGTGAGAATAACGCCGATAGCATTGGTTCCGGCGATTTTGGCAACAGAGTTAAAAAGGACATCGGCTGAGGGGCGGTGACCGGAAACTTTTTCACCGCTTCCGATTTCGACGTAGTAACGGGCACCTGAGCGGCGTACGACCATATGGTAATCTCCCGGGGCGATCAGGGCAACCCCCGGAGTGATTGAATCGCCGTTTTTTGCTTCTCTTACTTCCATCGCACACAATCCATTCAGTCGCTCGGCAAACGGGCCGGTAAAATTGGCGGGCATATGCTGTACGACAATTGTCCCCGGAGCATTACGTGGCAATCCCATCAACACATCTTTGAGCGCTTCCGTCCCTCCGGTCGAGGCGCCGATTGCTAAAATTTTATTGGTCGTTTCGGCCAAAGAGGTCATATTAGCTTGTTGAATGTTATCAATAGTATGCTGTCGAACACGAACACGAGATGCCATTTTTATTTTGCTCAACAGCTCTTCACGCATCGTCTCTACACCATCATAGATATGAGAATGGGGTTTGCCGACAAAATCGACCGCCCCTGCTTCCAATGCTTCGAGAGTTGTCCGTGCACCGTCTTGAGTCAAAGATGAGACCATCACTACCGGAACGGGCATATAGTGCATCAAACGCTTTAAAAAGGTGATTCCATCCATACGGGGCATTTCGACGTCCAAACAAACAACATCCGGCTTAAGTTCAACGATTTTATCACGCGCAACATACGCATCTGAAGCGGTTGCTACCACTTCAATACTCGGATCACTCTCTAAAATTTCACTTAATACTGCCCGCGCGGTAGCACTGTCATCGACGATTAATACCCGTATAGCCATTTAATCGCTCCTTATAATCGTTGATAAATCGAAGAGCCTAACAGTTTCAAGCTCTCACGATGGGTTGTTAATGATTCTGAACTTCCGAGGAAAAGGGGAGACCCTTTTTGAAGAAGGGTCGTAAAGCGCCCTATCAAATTGTGACGGGTGACATCATCAAAATAAATCATGACGTTACGGCAAAAAATCATATCAAATCTATTTTTGAAAAAAAACGGATCGGTCACTAGGTTGTATTTACGAAATAGCACTTTATCCCGTAACGATGTATGAATTTGATACCGTCCCTCTTCCGTTTTTTTAGTCTCGAAAGCATCCCCTATAATCTCTTTAGAGAGCCCCTCAACCGTTTTGGGATCATACGCCCCCCTCATCGCGTGGGTAAGGACTTTTGCTGAGATGTCGGTCGCTAATATTTTGATGTCCCATTTCTCAAAATCGCTTAAATGGTGTTGTAAAAACATCAAAATTGTATACGGTTCTTCACCGCTCGAACACCCTGCAGACCAAATACGGATCTTTTTCTCACGCTTAGAGGAGATGAGTTTAGGAAGGTAGCCCTCTAACCATTTCCACTGCGCACCCTCTCGAAAAAAAGAGGTGACATTGGTCGAAATGGCACTGACAAAGAGAGAGAGAGTTCATCACCGCTGAGATCGGAAACCAAATACTCATAATAATCACGAAATGACTTCAGCCCAAGCTGATTCAGCCGTTTGTTAAGCCGCCCTTTAACGAGAGTACTTTTTTGATCCGACAGTGCAATCCCCACCTTGTCGTAAATGTATTTGCGAAAAAGGTTAAATTCCTCAAGACGAAGTTCAATTTCCACCATGAGGAGCCTCCAATAGTTATTAAAAATCTTTCTTCCATAATTTTATAATTAATTATGCAGAAAGAATGGTGTTTGAGATTTTTTGAAAAAACTCTATATCGTTGTCATTATCGTTTGGGTGTATTAGTTGCTTAATTTTTAATCATTAATTCGTATATATTATGGTGTTTAATCGACTACAATTATTTCGGATAAAAAAATCCTAATTAGGAGAGGAAGATGAAATTCGGTGATTTAAAAAAAGAGGGACACTGGCCGACACTGTTTGCCGCCTTTTTGTATTTCGACTTTAGTTTTATGATGTGGACGATGTTAGGGCCTTTGGCTACTGAGATCAATGAGTCTTTAACCTCACGCGGTTTTTCGATGAATGACGATCAGACGGCAACACTCCTCGCAGTTCCGGTTTTAGCGGGGGCAATTTTGCGTCTGGTGTTAGGGATTTTCGTTGATAAATTCGGGCCGAAAAAGACGGCTTTGGTCTCGCAAGTGATCGTTATCGCGACACTGTTTTACGGATACATAGCGGCTGAAACCATTACGTATGATCAGTTGTTATTCGTGGCATTGGGATTAGGATTTGCAGGTGCATCGTTCGCCGTTGCCCTCCCTCAAGCGGGTCAATGGTACCCTCCCCGTCTACAAGGGACGGTTTTAGGGATCGCGGGTGCCGGTAACATCGGTGTGGTCATCGACTTTTTATTTGCACCTAAGATTGCCGAGATTTGGGGATGGCCATCGGTTTTTCTTGTCGGTGGCGTATTATCCTTTATTGTACTCATCGCTTATATGTTTATGGCCAAAGATGCCCCCTCGTCGGTGTATAAAGCCAATCCGAAAAAACTCGGCGATTATATGAAACTAATGCGCGATCGTGATACATGGTGGTTTAACCTCTTTTATGCCGTCAGTTTTGGAGGGTTTATCGGGTTTGCTAACTACATGAAAGTGTATCTGATGAACACCTACCAAGCCGATATGTCAGCCTTTGGTCTAAATGTCATGGATGAGAGCAATGTCAAAGTGATCGCCGGATATTTCGGAGCACTCTGCATCTTTGCCGGTGCATTGCTTCGTCCTGTAGGTGGAGCCGTCGCCGATAAAATGGGAGGGATTAAATCGCTTTATGTTTTTTATGGCAGTATTGTAGTCCTTGCTCTTATCAGTGCATTTGTCACATTGCCATTTTGGGCAGCGATTGTCGTGATGTTTTTGATCATGGCGAATCTGGGAATGGCAAACGGTTCGGTGTTCCAACTCGTACCTCAGCGTTTCGGTAAAGACATCGGTGTCATGACGGGATTGATCGGTATGGCGGGGGGATTGGGCGGAACGGCTCTGATCAAAACCTTCGGATGGTCACAAGGAGCCTTTGATGGCTATGCTGCAGGATTTGTGATCTTTGCGGTAATGACGATGATTGCCCTATCGGGAATCAGTCTGGTTAAAACACGATGGCGTACAACATGGGGCGCTACATCAGGAGCAAGAATTTAATGCTAAAAGTGCAATCTTCCGAATGCATCCTCCCCAAAGACGCTACCACAGGGGATGATGCCTGTGCGTACAGTATCATCGATAATGTTCTACTGGTGAGCGTATTATGTGATGGGGTCGGAAGTGCCGCACGCGGGGGGACTGCCGCCCGTCAATGCGTTAAATTTTTTATCGATCAGTTCAAAAACCGCCCTCGTGCTTGGGATATCCCCAAAACGATGGAGGTCTTTACCTGCCATATCAATTCTCTACTCTTTAAAGAGTCAATGACTCAGTATGGGAAGATTGAACTTCTCACGACACTCTGTCTGGCAGTAATCGAAGGGGAAACACTCTACACCCTCAATCTCGGCGATTCGCGTATCTATCTGCTCAAAGCAAATGGAGAGTTCCATCGTCTTAGCAGTGATCACACGATGGATGATGAGTACATGTCCCATGTCTTAACCTCAGCGTGCGGTTTAAGTGAAAATATCGAGCTCTCTGTCCTCTCT
>JAGXFM010000033.1 GCA_024637215.1 Sulfuricurvum sp. | reverse complement strand
GATTAACACTTTATCAACTTTTGGTAACAAATTGATCAATGCTTCAAGTTTACCTGAAACTTTAGATCCTCCGACAATCGCGGCAAACGGTCGAACCGGACGATCTAAAAGGGTTCCAAAAAATTGAATCTCTTTTTGAAGCAAGAAGCCTGAAGCTTTGTGTGCCGCATCAAAATGCTGTGTAATCCCCTCAACGGAGGCATGCGCACGATGACTTACACCAAATGCATCATTAATATATACGTCTGCCATACTAGCCAAGATCGCACTTAGCTCCGGATCGTTTTTGGTCTCCCCTTTTTCAAAACGGAGATTCTCTAACAATAAGACCTCACCGCTTTGAAGTTTAGAAGAGAGAGTTTTTGCACTTTCTCCTACAACATCCTCTGCCATTTTGACATCAATTTTAAGAAGTTGGTTCAATCGTCGAGCAATAGGGGCAAGGGTGTACTGTTTATCAGGCTCCCCTTTAGGTCGCCCAAAATGAGATGCTAAAATAATCGCACACCCTTGATCAAGACAATAATTAATCGTTGAAAGTGCTGAACGGATACGTCGATCGTCGGTAATATTGCCATAGTCATCCATAGGGACATTAAAATCACATCGGATAAATACTTTTTTACCGTAGATGTCACACTCTTTGATATTTAATAATTCCATTTTTTCCTCTTACTGTAAGATTGATAAATTTATTTTTTACTGATAAATAATGCCATTTCGATAAGACGATTGGAATAGCCCCATTCATTATCGTACCACGCCATGATTTTAATCATATTCCCATCGATAACCTGTATGAGATCATCCGCCACTGTGGCACTAAAAGGTGAACCGACAAAATCTTGTGAAACACGATAACGTTCATCCACTTCTAAAATTCCAACCATCTGGTTTTGGGCATACCCTTTAAAAAGGGTGCTAATTTCTTCTTTAGAGGTACGACGTTTAACCACAACATTCAAATCAACCATAGATACATCGGGAGTAGGAACACGAACACTCTGCCCATGTAATTTCCCCTCCAATGAAGGCAATACAATACTAATCGCTTTCGCGGCACCGGTCGTCGTAGGGATCATATTTAATGCAGCTGCACGAGAACGACGCTTATCACTACCATGTGCCGTATCAATAATCGCCTGTCCGTTTGTATAGGCATGAATCGTTGTCATAAGCCCTTTTTCGATCTCAAAAGCTTCGTCAATGATTTTTGCAATCGGCCCCAAACAGTTTGTGGTACACGATGCATTTGAAATGATAGATTCCCCCTGATACAGATGTTCATTTACCCCTAATACAAATGTCGGAATAGCACTGTCTTGGGTCGGAGCGGAGAGAATAACCTTTTTCACCCCTTTTTCCAAATGGTGACGCGTTGATGCCCCGGTTAAAAATAGACCGCTGCATTCCAATACGACATCTGTCTCAAATACACCGAAATCAAGATTTTCGGGATTCTTTTCACAAATGATCCGAACTTTATTAGTTCCTATTTGGAGATATTCTTTATCCACGATTGCCGCATCTACATTAAAAGAGCCATGCACCGAATCATTTTGCAACAAATAAAGGAGCATATCGATTGAAGCCATGTCATTAATCGCAACAAGTTCTACATCATTACGCATGGCAATGAGACGGGTAACGCAGCGGCCGATGCGGCCAAATCCGTTAATTGCAATCTTCAGCGCCATTACCTAATCCTAAACACAATATAGAGGGTGATTTTACCAAAAATCGGTTATAATTTCGATTAAAAGAAGTTAAGGCTTATGAAGCTTGCACTCTATGGCGGAAGTTTCGATCCGCCGCATGCCGGACATGTTGCTGTTGTTACCGAAGCTTTGAGAGTTTTACCGATTGACAGGCTCGTAATTGTCCCTGCATGGCGTAATCCGTTCAAACCTTCGATAACCGCTAGCGCATCGGCACGCTACCGCTGGTTAGAAGAGATTTTCAGCCCCTATGAAAAAGTCAATGTCAGTGATTTTGAAATTGCACAGGGGCGTAGCGTCTATACGATTGAAACGGTTAAACATTACGCTCAGCAATATGGCAAACCATACCTCATTATCGGGGCAGACAATCTCGAAAAACTGCCGAGTTGGCACGCTTTTGACGAGCTAAATACGATGGTGCATTGGGTCGTCGCTACACGTGAAAAGACTCCGATCCCTGAAAACATGATTCGACTCACAACCCGTGTCTCGATCAGTTCAACCGATTTTCGCTCTTCCTTCATCCCTTTAGGATTGGAACCCGATATCGAAAATAAAATTATTACATACTATAAGGAACATCTGTGAATCCAAGAATTGAAAGAATAAGTGCTATTCTCGATCAAAACAAAGCCGAAGCAATCGAAGTATTCGACCTTCAAGGAGGAGATTACTTCGCCGATTACGTTATCCTCGCATCATCGCTAGGAGAACGTCATACCATTGCTCTCCTTGACCATCTTAAAAAAGGTCTTAAACCGGATGAGCAATTTTTATACGTCGATGAAAGCGGTGATTGGGTTGCTATCGATTTAGGGGATATTCTTGTGCATATTCTTACCCCGCAATACCGTGTCAAATACGATTTGGAAAGCTTTTTGGGTGAAATTACCGCACGCAAAAATAAAGCGTAATCAATACAGCAGACTGTATGTTTATCATTAAAAAGGCCATCTCCTCCTTTCTTATGCCTTTTCCACTCTTTTTTATATTAGTAGGGATCGGCCTCTATCTCTGGCATCGAGGATATCAGCGGCTAGCCAAAAAAATCTTCGGATTTTCCCTCCTATGGATCATTCTTTTATCCTATTCTCCATTTTCAGCTCTGCTATTAAAACCTCTGGAGAGTGCTTATCCAAAATTTCACTTAAACGCTGCACACCCAAAATATATCCATGTTTTGGGGAGCGGCCATACTTCCAACGCCCGACTTCCCCTCTCATCCGAGTTAGGGCTTGTATCACTGGTACGGGTAACCGAGGGGATCAGTATCTATAAAAACTCCCCGAATATGAAATTGATTTTCAGTGGATACGGCGGCGATGACCCTGTGAGTAACGCCCGTAAAAATGGACAGTTAGCCATTGCGTTAGGTGTTAATCCTCATGATATTATTCTGCTTGAAGAACCTCAAGATACCCAAGAAGAAGCAGTAGCGGCTAAAAAGATCGTAGGTTCACAACCGCTTATTTTAGTAACCTCCGCTTCACATATGATGCGAGCATCCTCTTATTTTCGGAAAAATGGTATTAACGTTATTGAAGCTCCGACAGATTTTCAGGTAAAACAGGAGAGTGAATTATTGCAATTTCCATCATCTGCGGGATTGGCATTATCTGAAGCTGCATTTCATGAATATTTAGGTCTTATTTGGGGGAAATTAAAAGGAAGTCTCTAAAAGTAGAAAGATGGTGCGCCCGAAGGAATTCGAATCCCTGACCGCCGGTACCGCAAACCGGTGCTCTATCCAGCTGAGCTACGGACGCATCTTTTTAAAGAGAACGAAATTATAGCCGATAAAGCTTATAACTATCTGAGCTGGTTTATTTTTAGCACAAACTCTACTTCAGCTTTCGATAAACGAAGCTCTTTTGCAATGGCATCGATTTCAGTTCCCTGATTGTATCTGCTAATCACTTTTTCATCATCTAACCCGCTAATAGAAGTAGGAAGAGAGAGGTTACGAATACGTTCCTCTAAATAACGAAGCCGATTTTCAGTTTTCTCTTTATACCCGCTAAAACTCTCTTCGATATGAGTCAAAGATTCTAAAATCGGCACTGAGAGTTCATTGACTTCACGTCCCAATTCGTTTTGCAATGCATTTTGTTCACGAGGAACACTTTCTTGAAGCGATGCAATAATCTCAAGTTCTTGCTTTAAACGTTTATCCATTGAAAAAAGTTCACGGTGCAGGTCATCAACCGCTTTAGCTATCGAACGGATTTGGGAAGATACCTCCCCCTCTTTGGTAATAACATAGTAGATTAAACCCACGACCATTACGGCTAATGCGACAAGTGCTATCTCAACGGTATAATTCATTCATATCCCTTTAACTGACGGATAATTGCCCTCTCACGCGCCATCATATACATTCCCCATTCATTTACGTCCTTTTGATGCATTCGAACCATTTTTGCTACGATAGGAGTTTCCGCTTCAAAATAAAATCCCACTTCCCGCAAAGGATGAATCGGCATTTCAAGCCGTCCGTAATAATATTCTCCGACAATAAGTTTCGGTTCAAGAAGTTCAAAATGTTCATACCCAATCCGACCTATCTTTGCATTGCAAGATAGCCGTACTCTCTTAGGTGCGGTATTCAAAAGTGCTTGTTCCAAGCGATCTATTTTACGGTACAACTCTACTATTAGCTGAACGACAACCGCATCGCTCTCACCCGAATCCCCTTTCGCATTGCGAAGCCATTGTCCGATTGCGTCATTTTCACCTTCGCTCAGCTGAATATACTCCCGTCCAAATTCAACCGAATTAAGACTTTCAAGATCAAACTCAATCTCCAACGGAGCTTCAATTAAACGTACGTCACTCATAGACTCACCTTATCTAAAATAATTAATCCGATAAACACAAACCCTAAATAACCGTTAACAGTAAAAAATGCGCGATCAATTTGAGTAAAATCACGACGTACCAAGTAATGCTCATATGTGAGCATCAGCGCCGAAAAAGTGACCGCAGCAATAGCAAATATTCCTAACTCCGCCGCAAATACGAACCATCCCCAAAAAGCTATCGTCAAAATATGAAATAACGCGGAGATTTTAAGGGTAGCACTGCTTCCGAATCGTGAGGGGATAGAGTGCAAGCCGTTCGTTTTATCAAACTCCATATCTTGCAATGAGTAAAGAAGATCAAATCCCGCAACCCAAAATACCACACCGATACTAAGCATCAATGACCATAAAGGGGCATCCCCTAAGACCGCTATTGCCCCTGCCATTGGGGCCAGCCCCAAAGAGATCCCCAAAACAATATGTGCCATCGAACTAAACCGTTTAAAATACGAATAACTGAGTAATACCATAAGGACAGGGAAACTTAGATAAAACGCCAAATCGTTGATAAAATAGGCAACTGCCATAAAGACTAAGGCATTGACCGCGGTAAAGATTGCAATAGAACCACCATCGAGCCGTCCATCAACACTCGGACGCCCTGCAGTGCGTGGGTTCTCTTTGTCATAGACGCGATCGACATAGCGATTAAAACCCATCGCAGCATTGCGGGCACTGATCGCGGCTAAAGCACCTAGAATAAGAAGTTTAAATCCAAACCATCCGTTGGAGGCAACAATCATCGCAATAAAGATAAAAGGGAGTGAAAAGACACTGTGCTGAAACATAACCAGCTCATTAAAATCTTGTAATCTTTTCGCCAATCGCTTCACATCGTCCCTTTTAAATCATAATCTTTTTATTTTATCGTAAATTCTCTTTGTCATCGCCCCATTTGAGTTTCACATACCCCTTTGGGGTATAATTATGTTTATGAAACAATTAGCCATTATCGGTTCCACTGCGTCGGGAAAAAGTGATTTAGCCTTTGCTCTTGCGCAACACTACAATGCCCTTATATTGTCGATTGATTCACTCAGTATCTACAAAGAGATCGATATTGCATCGGCGAAACCGTCCATAGAGGAACGCTTAGCGGTGGAACATTTTGGAATCGATCGGCTACGTCCCGATGAAAATGCCAGTGTCATAACCTTTATCGATGAATACTCTCGTATTCACACCAAAGCATTAAACGATAACAAAAATATCATTATTGTTGGGGGAAGTAGTTTTTATCTCAAAAGTATGATTGAGGGACTATCCAAAATACCTGATTATTCTCAAAATACTCTTCAAAATGCAAAACAAATGTTGAACGATCTTACAGAATGCCATCGCCTTTTAAGTGAGATCGATCCGCTCACGATGCAAAAAATTGCGCTGAGTGACCCCTATCGAATTGAAAAAATGCTCTTAATTTATTTGGAAACACAGATGGCCCCCTCTGAATGGTTTCGAAATAATCCCCCAAAACCCATCATCACAGCGTGTCCGATACTCAATTTACACGTTGATCGGGAGGTTTTACGAGAACGTATTTCGATGCGAACACAGAAAATGGCCGCTAAAGGTTTGATAGATGAAGTTGCAGCGCTTGAACGGCACTATGGAAGAATCCCTAATAGTATGAAAGCAATCGGTATTATTGAAGTTCTGGAATACTTAGACGCAAAGATTTCTAAAGATGAGATGATCGAGCGCATCTCTACCCATACCGCACAGCTGGCAAAACGTCAACAAACCTTTAATGCGCATCAGTTTAACCTCACGGCAAGTGGTGGATCTGATGCGCTTTACGAGAAGGCAAAAGCTATTTTAAAATAGTCCCAATGCGTCTTTTGCGAGTTTACCCCATGCAGAGTTTTTATCGGCTTTTATACTCGCGTTAAATGCGTCACGGGCTTCACGCTTACGCCCTATTTTTTGCTCAATTGAACCGATAAGATATTGTTGACGAGCACGTTTTTCATTGGTCATTTTTCGCGTATTCAAGGTTTTTAAAACTTTTAGGGCTTCGGCATCCTTACCTAGGTTTTGGTACGATTGTGCCAACGTAAATTCAATATACGGGCTTTGGGTATACGTTTTAGTCCGTACCTGCAATACCATTACTTTGCGTGAATAGGTTTGTAGCATCGCTTCATCTTTACGTTTAAGCCCTAAGCTTACCATTTGAGTATACCGTTCGATATCTTTAAAATCATTCGGATAGGCATCTTCAATCAATTTGATCTGGCGAATCATCCCTTCGCTATTACCAATGCGCTGAGCTGCATCAAACATAGTACGATAGATATCATTGAGAGGAGGGTTTTTTTCAACCTCAAGAAGGGTAATTAACTCTTCTCCCCCTTTTAGCGCCGCCTTATACTCTCCCAAACCAAATTGTGTCTTCACCATTCGAGAGAGCCAAACTTGCCGTTCCGTCAATGATTTGGCTTTGAGATGTTTTTGGGCTATTTTTTTAGCCGTTGCATACTGCGTTGTTTTTAATGCACAATTGAAAAGTGCGTCATCCCATTCGCTCAAAAGTTTGATTTTGTACATCTTTTGCAAACTCAGCGCTTCGGTACATTTTTCCTCTTTTAAATACTCTTTTTCAAGTCCGATCGCACTTTTAGCAATCAAAGAATTGGTTTCCGGATATTCCGTAGAGTCGAGTCGATAAAGTTCACTCTCAATATTTAAAATCTCTTTGTATTTTTTCTCTTTTAATAAAAGCTGCGCTTTTTTATAAAGCGCTTTTCGTCCGACACTGTCCTCGCCGTAACGTTCGATCAAATCATTATATTTTTTAATATCTTTGGTTGTATTTTTATCCCCGTCTTCAAAAAATAGACCGTCTTTCGCCCGTCGGATCTCTTCAATGTATTCTCCAAATTTATACGTCTCAAGGTACTCGTTAAATCGTTTCAATGCTTCCGTACGTTTTTCTGATTTTGCTAACTGAAGACCAAGATTTCTCAATAACAACTGATGATTTTCCGATTTTTTATCCATTTTATTCAACAAGGCTTCTGTAATCCGAGAGGCGGTTTTAGGGTCTTTTTTCTCTACAAACGCATCAGCAAGTGCCATTGCATCGTCGTATACTTCAGCAAAATAGTTTGGGTTGCCTCCCGCTATTTTATCAATGTATTCTGCCGCTTTTTTGATATTTCCACCTACAAGTTCCATCTGTGCTAGTTTAAATGCCGCTTTAGATGCAATAGCAATATCTGACGTTGACGCAAGTGCTTTTTGATAAAACATCATCGCTTTTTTCAAGTCTCCTGATATTTCTAATTGTTCCGCTTTGTAAATCATTCCTAATGCGGCAAAAGGGGTATCCATTTGTTCATCAAAAAGTCGATCAAAAAAGTAATCCGCATCCAATATTTGCCCTATCTTACTGTAAGCATTCGCCGTATAGGTCAAGACTTCCGCAATACTTGGATCAGCAGAATATTCTCGCAGAAATCGTTTGGACAATTCAAGAAGTTTTTCAAATTCTCCAAGATGATGATACGAACGAATTTGATAGAGCATAAGCTCATTTTTAAATACCGTATTCGGGTACTCTTTTAAAGTATTCTCGGCCCGATCTAATACTTTATGATACTCTTTAGCCGCATACGCTTTTTTCATCTCCATATAGTCGGTGACATCTTGTACTCGCCGTATTTTGATCGGATTTCCTTTAAGATCAAGTCCTCCGACAAAAGGGGGGGTATTCTTATTCACTTTAATCGGAAAATTAATCGCCAAAGGGGAGGATTTAGAAAAACTCATCAAAGGGGGTGTTTTATGATAACCGATGATATTCCAATGGGTTGCTTTTTTGACAATGCTTTGATAGGTCTGTGACTCTTTTGTAAGATCAAAAACAACCGGCATTAGCTTCATTTTTGATTTTGGAAGGATGGTTATGACATAACCTTGTGGCGTCTTGGAAGAGGTGATGGTTAATTGTCCATTATCAATAGGAGAAAAGTTTTGTTTTGGAGCAATCGGAAAACGGCAATCGATACGTTTTGTATCCCCGAATTCATTATTTGTAGGCTTACACTCAAAAGGAACGGTGTGACGAAGATGAAGTATACTGAACTTTTCCCCCTCTTCTTTGCCGCTTTGGATGGATAGCTCCAACCCAAATAAGGGGACACAAAGGCATAGAGCAATCCAGTATCTCAATCCTTCCCCCTTATTTTTTCCTTTTAATAGCCGCTATTATACACGAATAGCGTAATAACTTCCAACAGAGGGTTGACAGCGAATACGGCAAAAATAGTTCCGACTGCTGCTATACCGATAATGGTTTTGAGAGAAAGAGAGGCATTCATAAAATAGAACTGCTCATATCCTACCATCGGTTCTTTCATAAACATAAAAACAATGAGTTTGAGATAATAGTATCCGGCAATGGCTGAGTTTAATGCCATAATAAGTGCCAAAACGGTATAGCCTGCACTAACGGCTGAACCGATCATGTACATTTTTCCCCAAAACAGACCAAACGGTGGGATTCCTGCGAGTGAGAGCATAAAAAGCGCCATCATCACCGCAGCCATCGGCATTGTTTTCACCATACCGGAAAATTTTTCATACGGATGATCCGAACTTTGTCCCGGTAAAAGGTTTTTTTGGCGGTTTACCCACAGCATAGTAAAGGCACCGAGGTTGGTGAAACTAAAGAGCGCCCAATATAAAAAGAGTCCCGTATTGGCTTGTGTTGTACCGATCAAAATAGCGGCCATTACAAAACCGGCATGGCTGATCGAACTGTACGCCAACATACGTTTTACGTCACTTTGTACCAATGCCCAGATATTGGATGCCGTCATCGTAACAACTACACCGATATAAAGAATCACTTGAAGCCATACCACACCGCTGTGAACCAAAAATTCGAACAAACGCATCGCGACAACAAATGCCGCGATTTTTGGTACGATAGACATATATCCCGCTAATGCTGCAGATGAACCTTCATACACATCCGGTGTCCATGTGTGAAACGGAACCATGGAGAGTTTAAATCCGAATGCCGCAATCATAAACGCCATCGATACAAGCACATAACCGATATTGCTGTAGTGATCTTCTGCCAATACGGTAGCAATTTGGTTGATCTCAACCGAACCGCTGATCGCATAGAGAATCATTGACCCAAATGCATAAAAACCTGCCGCTAAAGCACCCATTGTAAAATACTTCACTGCCGCTTCAAACGATTTAGAGCGGTTATGCAATGCGATAAGAGTATAGAGCGCCAAAGAGGCTGTCTCAAGACCGACAAAAATCAAGATAAGGTTATCCGTTGCCACCATAAACTGGAAGCCTGCGATCATAAATAAGAAAAGGGCAAAATACTCCGGATAGTTATACTCATGAAACCGTTTTGATGTCAATGCCAACGGAATAAAGAGCATTGAACCCCCAACAATGATAATCTGTGAAAGGATTGCAATCCCATCCATCAACATCACATCAAAGAATCCTAAAACGGTTCCATTTTTAAGAAATACACCGGCGAAATCGACCAATGCACCCAAATCGAGCAATAAAAAAAGAAGACTGATCATAACGTATAACGATTTATGCAGCCCTTCCTTCACCATGTCGATCAGTAAAATTGACAACGCCCCTACGATGGCAATCAGCATCGGAGCTAACGTCGCTAGGTTAAGCGATGCTAACGAAACATTAATCGGCTCCAACATTAGTGTGCCTCCTGTATGGAAATAATCCCGTTTTTACCCGATAAATCCGGAATACGTGCTTTTGCCTCAGGGCTTTGCGCTTTATCGTGCATCAGTTGAATAACCGATTCGACACTGTTGTTGATCGGCTCCAACACAGGTTTCGGATAGATACCCAGCCAAATGGCAACAATCGTGAGTGGAATTAGGCCTAAGTATTCTGTTTTACTCAAATCTTTAAGGTTTTTATTCGCTTCATTGGTTACCGTACCGAAGAACATCTTTTTATACGCCGCAAGCATATAAATAGCGCCCACGATAATTGCAACTCCTGCGGTAAGGGTCAACATATGGGACTGTTTGTAAAAGCCCAAAAGACACAAGAATTCTCCTACGAAGTTGATCGTAAGTGGCAATCCTACGGATGCCATCATCATAATCCCGAAAATAGTCGCATAACGCGGCATTACAGTTGCAAGACCGCCGAATTCGCTCATTAACTTTGTATGACGTCGATCATAGATAACACCGACAAGCAAGAACAGAGCCCCAGATACAACACCATGAGCCAGCATCAAGAACACCGAACCGCTCACACCCTCAACATTCAATGCGAACGTTCCGAGGATAATAACCCCCATGTGCGAAACCGAACTGTACGCGACGACTTGTTTTATGTCCTCTTGCGCATACGCCACCATCGCCGTATAGATAATCATGATAATCGCGATAATAGCAATCGGGAACATGAAAAATACCGATGCATCCGGAAACAACGGCAATGAGAAACGGACAAACGCGTAGGTTCCCATTTTCAATAAAATAGCCGCAAGAATTACCGAACCAATGGTCGGAGCTTGACCGTGCGCATAAGGTAGCCATGTATGAAACGGAAACATCGGAACTTTGATCGCAAAGCCGAGGAAAAATGCAACAAACAACCACAATTGGAAGTTTTCAGGGAGAATCAGACGGTACCACTCTAAGATAGAGAAGCTCCACTGCCCTGTTGCTTGATAATAGAAATAGGCCATAAAAAGCATACCAACCAACATGACCAATGAACCCGTAAAGGTGTATAGGAAAAATTTGATCGATGCGTAGATACGAAGAGGCCCACCCCACGCACCGATGATATAGAGCATCGGCACCAAAGAGAGTTCCCAGAAGACATAAAATACGATTGCATCCAACGCCGCAAATACACCCACCATTGTCATTTCAAGGAACAATAACGTAATGATCAAGTCTTTAATACGGCGAGTTTCCGTCAATGATGCAATACCGATCAACGTGAAAAAAGTCGAAAGGATAATAATAAAGAGTGAAATACCATCAACCCCAAGAAGGTAGTTAATACCAAATGCGGGAATTAAAGGCATTGATTCCATAAACTGCATACCCGAGACCATCGGATCATAAGCATACCAAAGCCACAAAGAGAGGACAAACTCGATAAATGCTACGGTAATACCGTACGCTCTCATACTATCTTTCGTGACGACAAATCCAAGCATTGCTGCTAATGCAGGGAAGAAAATTAAAAGTGTTAAAATGTGATCTATCATCATTACTCCTTAAGCGCCGACCGCGTTGTATCCAACGGTAAAGGCAGCGGCAAGCGTCACTAAAACGACCAAACCGACAACCATCCAACGAAGCATCGTTGAAAGATTTCCGTTCTGAATTTCGCGTGTATTCTCGCCCGTTTTATAGATTCCATTTGCAATCGCATCGACCGTTGCATCCACAATTTTGAGATCGATCTGTTTCCATGCAATACGAGAAAGTTCCAAATACGGTTTAGAAAAAACTTCCTCATAAAATTTTGGAATGTAGTATTGATTGCTCAATAGTTTATAGCCAAAACTATTTTCCAGTTTGGAAGAGCCATCGGGTACACTGCTCCAATTGCTGTATTTTTTGTAAGCGAATACAATAGCCGCCATAACAAATAACTGGGTTCCGATCGTCATAATCCAATAGGTCATTTCACTATGAACATGATATTGTGTCGATGGAAGCAAACTTGTAACCAGTTGATAATAAGTCATCTTAAATGAACCTGCAATGATCGCTAACAAGAGTAACGGAGACATCGCAACCAACATAAATTTATAGGCTTCATGCGGATGGATACCGAAAAGTTTATAACGCTCTTCCCCGTGGAAGATCAACGCAACAAGACGGAATGAATAGAACGCCGTCAATCCCGCTGTCAATAACAAGACGGTATAGATAACATAATGATGCTCAACAAATCCGACTTCTAAAATCAAATCTTTAGAGAAGAAACCGGCAAACGGATAGATACCTGCAAGCGCTACCGAAGCGAGGGTCATCATAATAAATGTCCCTTTCATCACTTTGCGCAATCCCCCCATTTTGAACGGATCAAGCTCATCATGCATGGCGTGCATAACGTTACCGGCACCTAGGAACAACAACGCTTTGAAAAAGGCGTGCGCCATAAGGTGGAACAACGCTACCCAATACGCTCCCAGTCCTGCCGCTACAAACATGTATCCGAGCTGTGAGAGGGTAGAGTAGGCGATAATGCGTTTCATATCGCGATTTACGAGTGCCATTGATGCGGCGAAAAGGGCAACAAATGCACCGAGACTCGCGATGAAAATTCCGACATTCGGAATCAAATCGTAAATCGGATTCGCACGTACGACCAAATAAACCCCAGCCGTAACCATGGTTG
>JAGXFM010000032.1 GCA_024637215.1 Sulfuricurvum sp. | reverse complement strand
GGTTTCCTCCGATTATCGTGGCGGTAAACCTCTCTGCAGTACAATTTCGACATCCCCATCTTCCGGAGTTGGTAACAAAGATACTTGATGAAGTTGGCTTGCCTCCGGAGTATTTAGAGCTTGAATTGACCGAAGCGGTTGCCATGCATGATCCGAAAAATGCTTATGCCATCATGGATAATCTACACGAGAGGGGGATACGGATGTCCATCGATGATTTCGGAACCGGATACTCTTCTCTAAGTTACCTGAAAAAGTTTAAAGTGTACAAACTCAAAATTGATCAGTCATTTATTCGGGATATCAGTACTGATTCCGAAGACAAAGCCATTGTAAACGCTATTATAAGTATGGCTCATTCATTAGGTTTGCAAGTAATAGCTGAAGGTGTAGAAACCATAGAGCAGCTTAATTATCTTCGTAAAGAGGGTTGTGATGAAATCCAAGGGTATTATTTTAGTAAGCCTTTGACACCTGAATTGTTTAATAGGTTTATAGAGACTGAGTTAAAAAAGTGAAACATTAAAAACGATTCAATATTTTCTCTTTTTCCGCTTCGTACTCTTCGGGTGTGAGTATCCCCTCATCCAACAGCGATTTGAGTTTCGTGAGATTATCGTATTTATTATTTGGATTTTGCTCTTCTATCGGGGATCGCTTCATATTCCGTCCGAGCAGTAGATAGAGTAAAACACCGATAAACGGTAAGAAGAAGACAACAATAAGCCACACCACTTGCATTAGATCTTCTTGGAATTTTGAGGTGATGATATCGATCATTGCCCATATCCATAGTGCAAACATTCCGACAAGTATAAAGAGAAAAAACAGATTCAATCCTAATAGTATTTCCATCATCGTAACCTCAAATATTTTTAGATACGGTATCGTAACGTAGATATGACAACAAGGCGTAAACTCTTTTGGTTATACTTGAGCTACAATTTAACTGAAGTGAAAAAATATGAATTTAGCCTCCAAAAACGCTCCCGTAGAAGATTCCATCAAGCGTATGCAGAGCATACTCAGCGAGATGGGGTGCCATGTTACCTACTCAAGCGAAAAACACCCCCTGAATCATTGCTATTCGGTAAATCTTGCATCACACGAAGCACCGAAACATATCTACTCCAACGGTAAAGGGATTTATTCCGAGGCCTCGAGTGCAAGTGCATTGGGCGAATATATCGAACGGCTCCAAACCAACAACTTTTTTATCGATTTTCATCTCCCTGCGCGGAAGTATTATCCCGATGAGGTGGCGTTTGATTATGAGGGTGGGTATCTCAATTGTGCATTGATGGGGTTATATGATCCTAACGGTGAGCTAAGTCAGGATGAACTGATCGATTTTAATAGCGATTATGAGGATAAGATTGTTGCCTTACCGTTTCGAAAACTCTCTTCGGATGAGGTGATCTATTTTCCCCTCAATATCCTCAGCAATCTCTATGTTAGCAACGGACTTGCTACGGGAAATACGGCACAAGAAGCACAGGTGCAGTCGATGAGTGAGATATTGGAGCGGTATGCGAAGATCGAAATCATCAAAAAGGGGTATGCCCTTCCGCATTACAGTGATGAATTTCTTGAGCAGTTTGAGCGGCTTTACAGCGATTTGATAGCACTTCGAGAGTTAGGGTATGTAGTGAATGTCTTGGATGCCTCATTAGGGGGAAAATACCCCGTAACGGCGATTTCGTTTATCAATCCCTCCAATGCAACCCTCTTTGTCTCTTTCGGCGCTCATCCGATTTTAGAAGTATCGTTGGAGCGGACGATGACGGAGTTGATGCAGGGGCGCGGGCTTGAAAATTTAGAGAGTTTTGAAGTTCCGACGTTTGATATGTCGCTCGTCTCCGAAAGCTTTAATCTCGAATCCCATTTTATCGATTCCAATGGCAAGATGGGGATTCAGTTTCTGAGTACCAAAAAGAGTTTTGAGTTTGCTCCGTGGAGATATACGGGAAGCACTACCGAGGATGAGTTTGCCTATCTAAGTGAAATATTTGAATCGATGGGGAAAGAACTCTATATTCGTGAATACAACTATCTTGGATTTTATTCATGTCAAATCATCGTTCCTGGAGTATCAGAGGTCTATCCTATCGATGATCTGATCTATAACAACCGTAATCGGGGGAAAATGTATCGCGAAGTGATTTTGAACTTCGCCGAGTATGATCCCGAAACGGTGTTGGATGAGATCGAAGCCCTCGAAGATCATCTGAATGTCGAGAAGTTTATCGGGGTGATTTTCGAGGAGAATTTTACCATCGGAGAACTCAAAGCGCAGCTTCATCTCACTGCCGGAAATATCGATGAAGCGGTGAGCTATTTGGAATTCGGTAACAATATCATGGGGAATCTCATTATCGAGCTGATTCGTCTCGAAGAGCTGGAATTAGACCTCTGTGACTACCAACAAGCCCTCTATGATCTCTATACCCCTCAAAGAGTTGATAAAGCATTAGAGATTCTCAATAAAGAAGCATTATTGGTTGATACTGCACTGCACAGCGATTATCTGAATATGCTTTCAATGTATGATCGATTGGAAATGAAAAAAACTCAGGGATTTTAAAATCCCTCGGATTCACCGTTAAAGAGATTTAAAATTTTCGAGTATTCACTGAATGCCTGCTTATACAGATGCTGGGTGTGATTATTACTCTCATACAATTCGCTCGCACTCATCCCGCTCTCCAATGCGTTTTTTAAAAGTTTTGTCCGTCTCAGATAGGTAAAGGCGAGGTTTGGGAAATGCTCATGTATCTTTTCTCGTATCATCACGGCGTCGCTTGGGGTATCGATCATGTTGGCAAATACAAGAATCGTCTTCTCTTTAAAGTTCTTAATAAAAATCAAACTTTTCATAATAGAGTTTAAATCATTGGTTGTAGGGAGGATAATAATGTCTGATTCTCGAAGAATTTCATTGGCATGAGGATTTTCAAATCCGCCGAAATCATAGACCGTATCAGGGTAGAGAGGAATTTTGTTCGGGTAATAGCGGGCATTTTTATATTTCGTCAATACGACCGACATATCGTTCGTTGCATAGCGATAACGGAGATCTTTAGCCAGAGAAAAAGCAAGAGAGGTTTTCCCTACTCCCCCTTTAGTCGAAGCGATTGAAATAATAGCCATGAATAATACCCTCTGATTTTTGAAAATGGTAGCACAAGTAGAGCGTTATAGTTGAAATTATAGCAATTTCCCCCTTTTTAGAAATAACCTTCTTAAATCCACAGTAAATAACTATGAATTAAGTAGTATTAAAAACTCCGCAAAACAGGGGTATTAAAATTTATTTTCCAATAAATACTACTAATTCAATAGAATTACTTGACATTGTAAAAATATGCCCCTATAATTTCTCCAGTTAAAAAATGAATGAGCATTCATCTATAAGTGAACCTCATATCAGGAAAGGAGTAAAAATGAAAATTGCAGCCAATGTTACGGAGTTGATCGGAAATACACCGCTCATTACGTTAAACCATTTTTCGGATGAATCGACTACTATTATAGGCAAGTGTGAGTTTATGAATCCATCTAGCTCTGTGAAAGACCGGATTGGATGCAATATGATTCTCCAGGCCCTTAAACGTGGTGAAATTACCCATGAGAGTGTGCTTATCGAACCGACTAGCGGGAATACAGGGATTGCTTTGGCGAGTGTTGCCGCAAGTCTTGGATTGAAATTGATTTTGACAATGCCGAGCTCCATGAGTCTCGAGCGTAGACGTCTTTTGGCGGCACTCGGTGCACAAATCGTTTTGACCGAACCTGAAAAAGGGATGGGTGGAGCGGTAGTAAAGGCCATTGAACTTGGTGCATCGATACCCGGAGCGGTTGTTTTACAACAGTTTAATAATACGGATAATCCTGAGATTCATCGTCAAAGTACGGCGGAAGAGATATGGAGGGATACCGATGGAAAAATCGATATCTTTGTTGCAGCGATCGGAACGGGCGGAACGATTACCGGTGTAGGAGAGGTACTTAAAAAATACAATCCAAATATACAAATTATTGCAGTGGAGCCGGATGCTTCGGCTGTCCTCTCCGGTGAGTTGGCGGGACCGCATAAAATTCAGGGGATCGGAGCGGGATTTATCCCTCAAGTACTTAATCGTAATGTGTACGATGAGATTCTTCGTATAACTAATGCGGAAGCGATTGAAACATCACGAACGATTGCAAAAACGGAAGGGTTATTGGTGGGGATATCCTCAGGTGCGAATGTCGCAGCGGCGAAAAAAGTTGCTTTGCGTCCGGAGAATAAAGGGAAAGTTATCGTAACGATTTTGTGCGATACCGGTGAGAGGTATTTGAGTACGGAACTTTATGAATTCCCGTCTGAGAATACGTGAGCGTATTATGAGGAAGGGTCATAATGGAAGAAAGACATTATAGAAGTGTTATTAAGGCAATCTCATGGCGTACGGTTGGAACGATCGATACGATCGTCGTATCGTATTTCATAACAGGTAATTTGGTTATGGCGGTATCCATCGGTTCTATCGAAGTGATCACGAAGATGTTTCTATATTACGTGCATGAAAGAGCTTGGAATAGAACCGACTTTGGACGGGTCAAAGTAGTCGAAAATGATTATCAAATATAGGATTAAGGGATGAGTGAACGTTTTGAATTATTAAATTCTTGGTTTGAGTGTGCATCCGTAGAAACGGTACTTTCCCATTTTTTACAAACGTATAAAGGGAGAATCGCACTCGCAACAAGCTATGGCGCTGAAGATCAAGTATTAACCGACATGATTGTTCGCATTAATCCGTCGGCGAAAATTTTTTCACTCGATACGGGACGATTGGCGGAAGAGACGTATATGCTGATGGAGACAACAAATCGGCAGTACGGAATTAAAATCGATGTTTATTTTCCTGATCAAGCGGCAGTAGAAAAGCTCTACCGAATACAGGGAATAAACGGTTTTAGAGAGAGTGTTGAAAACCGTAAAACATGTTGTCAGGTAAGAAAATTAGAACCGCTTCGTCGGGCATTGGAGGGGTTGGAAGTATGGATAACCGGTTTACGCCGTGCCCAGTCACCGACACGTGAGACAATGCGGCTGATCGAATGGGATGAAGCCAACGGTCTGATAAAACTCAATCCGCTTATCGAATGGAGCGAAGAGATGGTTTGGGACTATATAAAAACACAGAAAGTCCCCTATAACACGCTACACGATCAAGGATATCCGAGTATCGGATGTGCTCCGTGTACACGAGCCATTCGTGAGGGAGAAGATCTGCGAGCCGGAAGATGGTGGTGGGAAAATCCTGAACATAAGGAGTGTGGACTCCACATAAAAAGGAACTGACAATGAAATTTTTGTTGGACATTTTGGATGGATTACTCGATGATGAGTATTCCGAGCGTAAAGAGTTGGCCGATTGGGCTATTTTTATTTGATTGAAAAACACTAATAAAGGAGAGACCATGATATCACATGAGAAAAAAACACATCTTAAGGCGTTAGAAGCCGAAGCAATCCACATCATGCGTGAAGTGGTCGCGGAATTTGATAATCCGGCTATGCTCTATTCGATCGGTAAAGATTCTTCGGTCATGCTTCATTTAGCACTAAAAGCATTTTATCCGGCAAAACTGCCGTTTCCGCTGCTGCATGTGGATACGACATGGAAGTTCAAAGAGATGATTGAGTTTCGTGATCGTCGGATCAAAGAGCTAGGCTTGACACTTTTAACCCACGTGAATCCTGATGGAATCGCACAAGGGATCAATCCTTTTACGCACGGGAGTGCCGTTCATACGGATGTTATGAAAACCGAAGGGTTAAAGCAGGCATTGAATTATTATGAATTTGACGCTGTTTTCGGAGGGGCACGACGGGATGAAGAGAAAAGCCGAGCGAAAGAGAGAATCTATTCTTTTCGAGATAAACATCACCGTTGGAATCCCAAAAATCAGCGTCCTGAGTTGTGGAATATCTATAACGGACGGATTCATAATTCAGAGAGCATTCGGGTGTTTCCCCTCTCAAACTGGACGGAACTCGATATTTGGCAATACATCCATCTCGAAAATATCCCGATTGTCCCTCTTTATTATTCGGCACCGCGTCCGATTGTTGAGCGCGATGGGGTAAAAATCATGGTGGATGATGAACGATTTCCTCTGGAAGAGGGAGAAGTCCCGACGATAGAGAATGTCCGTTTTCGTACGTTGGGATGTTATCCGCTAACCGGAGCGGTGGAGAGTGATGCGGTTACGCTTCCTGACATCATCCAAGAGATGCTTTTGACAAAAACAAGTGAACGGCAAGGGAGACTGATCGATGCGGACAGTTCCGGTTCCATGGAAAAGAAAAAAATTGAAGGGTATTTTTAATGGCACATCAAGGCGATCTGATAGCCACCGATATCGAGAGCTATCTCAAAGAACAAGAACACAAAGAGTTGCTCCGCTTTATAACGTGCGGGAGTGTAGATGATGGTAAAAGTACCTTAATCGGGCGCCTTTTACATGATTCAAAAATGATTTTCGAGGATCAACTCGAAAGCATCAAAAATGACAGCAAAAAGTCGGGAACGACGGGGGATAAAATTGATTTGGCTCTCCTTGTAGACGGTTTACAGAGTGAACGGGAGCAGGGGATTACGATCGATGTAGCGTATCGTTATTTTTCGACTGACAAACGTAAATTTATTATCGCCGATACTCCGGGTCATGAGCAATATACCCGTAACATGGCGACAGGTGCCTCTACGGCGGATTTAGCGATTATCTTGATCGATGCACGTTATGGGATTGTGACGCAGACGCGTCGCCACTCCTATATCGTCCGTCTTTTGGGGATTCGAAATGTCGTTGTTGCGATTAATAAAATGGACTTGGTCAATTTTGATCAAGCGGTATTTGATACGATTGACACAGAATATCGAGCTTTTGCTGAGGAGTTAGGGATCAAAGGGATCTATTCCGTTCCGTTATCGGCGCTGGATGGGGATAATGTCGTGACAAAAAGCGAACGTAGTGCATGGTATCAAGGGATGACATTACTGGAATATCTTGAGGAGGTTCCAGTAGCCTCTGCGGCAGTTGATGGGCCGTTTCGAATGGTCGTCCAGTATGTTAATCGTCCAAATCTCGATTTTAGAGGATTTGCCGGAACGGTTGCATCGGGAACAATCTGTGTGGGTGATGTTATAACAACGTATCCATCATTGAAACAAGCAACGGTGAAAGAGATACTCACCTATGATGGAAATCTTGAATCGGCTTCGAGTGGGGATGCGATCACGTTGACTTTGAACGAAGAGATCGATATCAGTCGCGGAAATATTTTGATCAAAGAGAATGAGACTATTTTAAGCAGTGATGCGATTGTCGCCAATTTGGTATGGATGGATGAGGAGAAGTTTCTTCCCAATAAAAGTTATGTGTTTAAACGCTCATCAACCGTAACAACGGTTTATGCGGATCGAATTGATTATCGTGTGGATGTCAATACGCAGGTAAAACATGAAGCCTCTTCTTTGGGGCTAAACGATATAGGATCTGTCCGCTTGGTGTTGAGTGAACCGATTGCCTTTGATGTCTACGATGATAATCGTGAGATGGGAAGCTTTATCCTAATCGATAAAATCACCAACAATACCGTTGCCGCAGGAATGATTACCCAAAGTACGGAAATAGAGGTTACGCAGACGAACACTCATACTCCGTCTGCATTTGAGATAGAGCTTAATGCTCTTATACAGCGACATTTTCCTCATTGGAATGCCGCGATAATTGTTTAAGGAGTAGATATGGCTACCGAAACAAAAGCGGAAAGGATTGAGCGTATTAAACGTGAAAAAGATGGTTTAGCGGTTATTGCCGATATCTATCGATACGCTCAAACAGGTGAAGCGATCGATTCTGAGGATATTGATCGCTTTAAATGGTACGGTCTTTACACACAAAATCGTAACTTGCAAGCAGCGGAGGATGAGACGCAGTATTACATGCTGCGTGTTAAACTTGAAGGCGGATATGTAAACGTGAAGCAAGTGGAGGTATTGGGAGAGATCTCAGTTAAGTTCGCTCGTGAAAGCGGTGATGTGACGACACGTCAGGATATTCAGTTTCATTGGCTTAAAATCGAAGATTTGCCTGAGATATTGGAATCACTGTCTGCGGTTGGCTTAAGTGTTCTCGGGGCATCAGGTGATTGTCCTCGTAACATCGTGAGTTGTCCGGTAAACGGTATAGATTACGATCAGATTGACGATGTCCGTGATGTGGTGGTTGCGTTGAACAATCTCTATCGGGGAAATCCTGATTTTTCGAATTTGCCGAGAAAGTTCAAAATCGGCGTTAGCGGATGCAGTAAACATTGTATCCAGCACGAAGTACAGGATTTGGCATTTACCGCCGTGAGATCGGGCGATGAACTCCGATTCAGCGTAAGCGTCGGAGGAGGGCAGGCGAGTAATCGACGTATTGCCGATCATATCGGGTATGTGATACGTCGTGATATTGTGAAAATTGCCGAAGCGGTTGCACGTATTTATCGTGACTCTGGCCGACGTGACAACCGTAGCAAAGCGCGTTTGGGACATTTGGTAGAAGATTGGGGTGTTGAGCGCTTTGTCGCTGAACTGGAAAAAGAATCCCATGTAACGTTAGAGCGTTACGACGGGGCACCGTTTACTCCGTATCCGCGACGCACCCATTTCGGTGTCGGAGCGAGTGTTAAAAAAGGGTACAACACGATAGGGTGTGTACTCACTAGCGGTCGGATCAAGGGCGAAAACCTGTTGAAACTCGGACGTATCCTCGATTTGTATAAAGCTGAGGGGATCACCCTGACAACGACGCAGAATTTTGTAATTTTGAATGTCCATACCGATGCGACGGAGCCGATGATCGATACGTTAAAGGCAGTGGGCTTTCATCCTTATCCGTCAGTTTTTGAAGCACGAACGTTGGCCTGTACGGGACTCAATTTTTGTAAGTTTGCGGTGAGTGAGACGAAAGATTTAGCCATTGAGGTAGTGGAATATCTGAACACCAAATTTCCCGACTTCGAGGAACCGGTGAGTATCAGTATTAACGGCTGCCCGAACTCGTGTGCCCACCCGCACATTGTCGATCTTGGATTTGTCGGAGCTATTGTGAAACGGGGTGATGAACGTCTTAAAGGATTCGATTTAATTGTCGGAGGCCATTTAGAAGGTGAAAAGAGCCGTTTCGCCGTAAAAACAGGGGTAAAAGTTGCCGCTGAGGAAGTTGCACCGTTGATAGAGTCACTGATACATGAATTTGAGACCAGCAACAGTATCGATTTTAGACATTATTTATTGGAGAAATACGCTTATGAACCCACTGTTTCGTCCACTCCTTGAAGAGGGTGACAAATACGCCCAGATAGGGCGGAATACGATTGGAATCCATAAAAAAACCTATTTCGATTTTACGGCATCGGGTTTGGCGTATGCGCCGATTGAAGCGCGTATCCGAGAGGTGCTTGAGACCTATGCGAATACCCATTCGAAAGAGGCATCAATGGCGGCTCGGACAGATCACTATTATCGTCAGGCACGAGAGCACTTAAAAGGACTCTTAGGGCTGGATGGTTCTTTTGCGTTAATGCCCTGTGGATGCGGCGCGACGGGAGCGGTTAAGCGGCTTCAGGAGATTTTGGGACTTTATATCCCCCCTGCAACACGTGCTCGATACCGTTCGTTACCGCCGAGCAGTGAATTGCCACTGGTAATCGTTGGGCCGTATGAACACCATTCCAATGAAATCAGTTACCGTGAAGCACTCTGCGAGACGGTACGGGTCGGATTGAATACAAAGGGGTTGGTGGACTTGGAACATCTCGAAGAGATATTAAAAGAGAACCAAGATCGAGAGCTTATCGGATCGTTTTGTATCGCATCGAATGTGACGGGAACCATTACACCGTATGTCGAGATATCGGCAATACTTCGACGCTACGGGGCAATAGTATGTTTTGATGCGGCGGCTTCGTCACCGTATATCAACATACCCTGTGAACTGTACGACGCGATGTTTTATTCACCCCATAAGCTTTTAGGGGGACCTGGCTCGTGCGGTTTACTGGCGATACGAAAGGATCTATTTGATACCGATGCTAAACCCACCTTTGCAGGGGGTGGAACGGTACGCTATGTGAGCCGTACCAGCCACTATTTTGTGGAGGAGGTGGAAGAGCGTGAAGACGCGGGAACTCCCGGTATTTTACAGCTTATTCGCGCCGCTTTGGCCTATCAACTCCGCAATGAGATCGGATTTGAGTGGATTGCAGAACGTAAAAAAAGTTTATACGGACGCTTTATCGAAGGATTAAAAGAGATTGAGGGAGCGACATGCTACGGCTGTCGCAGGGCAGAAAATATCGGGATTGTCTCTTTTAACATTAAAGGAGTTGATCCGTACGCATTATGTGCGCTTCTCTCAAAATCTCAAGGGTTTCAAACACGGGCAGGATGCTCGTGTGCCGGACCTTACGGACATGATTTATTAGGACTGGAGGATGACACCCCTCTTCAAGAGCGGCCGGGTTGGCTGCGGATCAGTATCCATTATTCGCAAGGCGTAGAGGAGATCGACGCGTTATTGGAAGCTGTTAAAAATTCTATAAAGAGGCTAGGATGACTAAAATTATACATTCAACTCCGGCCGAAACAAAATATTCGTTTTCGGCGAGAAAAGGAAATGTTTATCTTGTAGGCTGCGGTCTGGGAGAAGTAGAGTTGTTGACCCTTAAAGCGTATCGGATTATCAAAGATGCGCAAGTGGTTTTATATGATAATCTCATATCCAAAGAGATTTTAGATTTGATCCCCCCTGAAACACGGAAGATTTATGTTGGAAAACCGAAAAATTCCCATAGTATTAGCCAAGAGCGGATTAACACTTTGATAGCTGATTATGCCGATCAGGGCTTTAGCGTTGCACGACTCAAAAGCGGTGACCCTTATATTTTCGGACGGGGAGCGGAAGAGGCTTTGTATTTGCTTGAAAAAGGGTATAGAGTTGATGTAATTGCAGGCATTTCTTCGTGTGTCAGCGGATCTGCATGTGCCGGAATACCTCCGACCGCGAGAGGATATGCGGCGAGTTTTTCTGTGGTATCGGCACACCTGAAGGAGGGGAAAGTGAATACCGATTGGTTTCCGTTGCTCCAGTTAAGCAATCATACAACGGTAGTATTGATGGGGCTAAGTCTTGCTCGACAGATAAAATCAGCGGCGCTTTCTTTGGGGATTAATCGGAATCTTCCCGTAGCGATTGTTTCCAATGCGTCACGTCCCGAACAAAAAAGTATTATTACGACTTTGGCGGGATTGGATAAAGCGGCTAAGTGTGTTGAAGGTCCCGCCGTAATCGTATTCGGAGAGGTCGTAAATTTCTATGGAAAATTGCCGCAATATCAATCACAGCTGCTAGAAGTCAAATAAAATACATCGACTGTTGATCCATGGCATTGCCCTGATCGACGAGATCTTGTAGGGTTTCGCTAAAAACACCTTTCATATCCTCACGAATACGATCCCAATAGAGATGGAGAATCGGTTGCAACCGCTCATCGGTGGGGTTGCAAAGCTCCCCTTCCAGTGCTACTAAAATTTCAAAAACCGCAATCGTATTCGGGGCTTTCGCGAGCAAATAACCGCCCCCTGCACCTCGAATACTTTGGATTAATCCCTCTTTGCGCAAGGTTGCAAGAATCTGTTCCAAATAGTTTTGGGGAATATTGGCTTTTTCCGCAATGTCGCGGATTTGAAGATGTCCTTGCCCGTAATGGAGCGCTAGCTCATACATGGCGGCAAGGCCATAGCTCCCTTTAGTAGAAATACCTGCCACTGTTCTCTCCTATTGGATTGTAGTGGAGCTATTGTATTCGAGGTAGTGTTAATAGTCCATTAAGGACATTGATTTAGAAGAGATTATTCACTCTCTTTCGGAGATTTAAACGATTTTACATCGATGCGACGAGGGGCACGTTTCGGTGCGACAGGTGCTTCGGAGGGCTTTTTATCTCCGTAGGGTTTCTTGTCTCCGAATGGTTTTTTATCCCCATAAGGTTTCTTATCTCCGTACGGCTTTTTACTATCTTTATCGTACGGCTTTTTTTCTCCGAAAGCGGGTTTATCTCCGTATGGTTTCTTATCCCCATAAGGTTTTTTCTCACCGAAAGCAGGTTTGTCACCGTAAGGCTTCTTATCTCCGTAAGGTTTTTTCTCTCCGAACGGTTTCTTATCTCCGTAAGGCTTTTTCTCACCGAAAGCGGGCTTGTCACCGTAAGGCTTCTTATCTCCATAAGGTTTTTTGTCTCCGTATGGTTTCTTATCCCCGTAAGGCTTTTTATCATCCGAACTTTTTTCTTTATCACCGAAAAATTTCGGTTTACTGCTGTAAGGGGTTTTGGTTGCTTTTTCGGCATCGGAACGGGGTGTTCCGTCGATGTAGTGGTTACGCTCACGAGTTTTACCTTCGAAGAGCGGTTTACCGCTTTCATCTTTTCCGACAAAGCGAGGTTTGGCATTGTGTTGTTTTTTAGCCATAAAACCATCCCCCTCATTGCGCGGAGGGCGTTTATCACCGCGTGAATCTTCACGAAGACGCTCAGGTCGGGTATCACGAACCGGCTTTTTATCACGGTTTCTCGGATCCGTAGCATCACGAGCTTCACGTTCGTCGCGTCGAGCTTTTGCTTCGGCTTTTTGCTGATTGTCTACGGCGATACCGAAGTCAGGTTCGAACCCTTTTACTACCTCTTGGGTAATGGTTCGTCCGTTGAGCAATTCGATAGGATAGAGCCGTTTTTGATCCTCTTCATCGAGGGTAATGAGGGCATATTCACTGGCTCTGGCAAAGCGTGACATATAGACAATCGCTTTATCCGGAAGATCGTAGCTGATAAGAACCTCGCATTGTAGATCGGGGGTTTTTGCCAGTTCGGTATCACTTAAAACGGTAATATTTTTTCCGGAAAAGATAGTGGGAAGCTCTCCGGCTTCAGTGGAGGTGACAATGAGAATGGTTTTTCCGGCATTTCGCTCGATTAAAAAATGGATCAGTTCATTTTTACGTGGACGATTACATGGGTGGATACGATGGTTTTGGCGTTTGATAGGTGTCGATGACATTAAATAGTCCTTGGGTACATAGGCCTCATTAAAGAGGGGGGATAAGCGATCATTTGAGAAGTCTCTTACGCGTGATCGAGAGCGCGAATGGTAGGAGTATTATAGCGTAAAGCTCCCTCTTTTACTTGTAAGCTTTAATCGATAACATTTCATCCAATCGCTGAAATACATACCCTTGTTCACGGAGCCGTTCAATGATCTCTCCTAATGCCTCCACCGTGACATGATTAGCACGGCCGCTGTGCATGAGGATAATATCTCCGGGGGATACATAGGTCATTATGTTTGTGATTATGGCCTCTTTATCCTGCATTCCCCAATCGAGGGAATCAAGAGACCAAAGCACCGTCGTGTATCCT
The DNA here is from genome assembly GCA_024637215.1 of Sulfuricurvum sp. GTDB lineage: Bacteria > Campylobacterota > Campylobacteria > Campylobacterales > Sulfurimonadaceae > Sulfuricurvum. Next base: position 48,558 of record JAGXFM010000032.1, on the reverse strand, counting down.
TGTGCGTTGATGGTATCGACAACCTCTTGGTTAATCGCACCGTATGGAGGACGAAAAAGGAGCGGATAACTCCCTGTGATCTTATGTATACGCTCCGAGGTCGTATTGAGTTCTTGAATAATTTGTTCCGAGGTCAGTGCGGTAAAATGAGGATGGGTGAAACTATGGTTAAGAACCAAATGCCCCTCATCAAACGCCCGCTTTGTAACCGTGATATTATTCTCCTCCATCGCTTCGGCAATCATGAAAAAACTTGCTTTGACACCGTAATGTTTCAATAGGTCTAAAACTTTGTCGGTATTGTTTTCATCGGGAGAATCATCAAAGGTGAGGGCAATATTTTTAGCTTTTGTACTCTCTCCGTGCAGATAAATATTCGTATAGTTTCCTTCGGCTATCGGAGAGGTTGTCTCGTTACGCCATTGATCCAAAAATTGAGTAAGATTGGCATCCAACAGAGGGGATTTTCCTCTAATCTCATACAGAGGGTCATTTGCCCCAAAAAGGGCAAGCTGTAAAAAGGCGAGCAGGGTGATCAGCAGTTTTTTCATACGTTCATTTCAGATTTAGATCGATAATTAGGTGAAATTATACCGCAATCATTAAGGGGTATTTTTGAAGATGCGCAGATTTTCTCGGACGTAACTGGATCCGAGGTTGAAAATATCTTGTTTGTAAATGAGATTTTGCGCAACACTCAATTTTAATTCATTACCGTCAATTTTGGTATGAATTTTTTCGAGATATCGGCCGAGAAGCGTTTGTATGTCTGAGCTATGAACCATCTCCTTCATCCCATCTAAACCCTCTCGAGGAAGAGGAAGATTGCAATAGTAATCGCCGATATCGTTGATACCCCAGTAGATAAATCCCAACAAACGGTAAAAATCGAGTGACGTCGATATCGAAGAGAAGGTGATGCGTCGAACATGTTTTTCAACGCCTAGCGCAAGTGTCATTCGGAGCAAATGGGTGGCATATCCTTTGCGCTGTTGTGTTTTAGGGGTAAAGAGGTTGTAGAGGGTAAGATATTCGCTGTAACGATCGATTTTGGAGAAGAGATAGCACAGATGCTCATTTTTCTCATTACACAGCACGATGCACCCTTGGGCATTCCAACTAAAATGGCGATCCCACCATGCCATGGATTGATCGGCAAATCGGAGTGTCTGCGGGTCTTGAATAGTGGCGATGGAGTTGATATAGGCATCTCGACCCAACGTTTCAAGATGATAGAGTGACATTCGGCATCCTTTTACCCCTCTATGGAAGTAAAAAGTTCCGTAGAACGGAGCCGATTAAATTAAGTGAGTGGAAATATTATATCGGATTAACGTGAGGATATTTTCCTTTTGATGATTAAAAGATAATCAGGCGATCTTAGGGATTTTCCGTAACAGGAAATTTATATTCTTTCCATTCGCTAAACCCGTTAAGGAGCCAATAGACATTTTTATATCCGAGTTTGCGCACTGCCAAAGCTGCTTCATACGAATTGGCACAGGTTTCTCCGTAGCAATAAAAAAGGATGTTCTCTTCTTTGTCTTTGGGGAGGTGAATAACGATATATTGCGCTTTTGAAACATCAAAATAGACGGGATAAGCCCCTTTAATGTGCTCTTTTACGTAGTGACGTTTTTCGCGCGCATCGTAAAAATGGCTTTTTTGGTCGTACAGTTTTTTTGCCGTTTTGACATCCACCACTTTAACCCCTTGTGCCATGGCATCATCGACTTGCGGAGGGATGATACATACCTCGTATTTGGTTTCAAACATAATACTTTTTTCACCGTCATATTCGACACCCTGTAGGGAGACAGAGAGAAACATGGCTAATAAAACAGAAGAAATAAAGGGTAACATGACAAACTCCTCAAACGGATTATGGTAAAATGATAAGACAGAAAATGTTAGTATAGTATAATATTTTTAAATATATTAATAGAATAAGAAATTATTTAGAAAGTCCGGCGAGGTATCCGCTGGAAAATGACCATTGGAGATTGTATCCGCCGCAAGGACCGTCAAGGTTCATCACTTCACCGCAAAAATAGAGCCCATTTACTACTTTGCTCTCCATACTTTCGGGATGGATCTCTTTGAGCGAGATACCGCCTCGTGTAATCATTGCCATTTTGAATCCGTCATGTCCGATGATAGTGAGCGGGGTCCATGCGAGGAGCTTGATGAGGCGATCACGCACCATCCCCTCAAGGCGGTTGAACCCTGTGTCGGGTTCAGCACCTGCTTGCGTACATAAAGCGCGGCAGAGTGCTTCAGGGAGGAGTGTCATCATATGTGTGAGTACTGATTGTTCGGGGTTTTTATGGATCGAATCTTTGATATGGGTCAATATTTGCCCTTCATTGAGCCCTTTTGTCATATTGATCAGCAGCGGAACGGATCCGTATTTTTCAATCAACGGGGTGATTTCGCGGGCAACATCCAAAACGACGGGGCCTCGAATACCGTTTTGGGTGAAGATCAAATCCCCTGAAGCACGGATCTTTTTTGCTTTGGGAAGATCGATACGAATTTCCACTTTGGGGATCGTATCGGCGCGGCACTCTGCCACCCATGTCTCACGGGTACGCAAAGGCATCATAGCGGGGTAAAGTTCGGTTACGTTGTGACCGACTTCAGAAGCGAGGGAGAAACCGTCCCCCTCTGCTCCCAGTTGAGGGTATCCCAGTCCACCTGTGGCAATAATGACTTTAGGCGCATAGTAACATTTCTCTGCAGTAGAGACGCCTTGGATACACTCTGTAGTATATTCTAAGTGTTCTACCTTTGCGGAGGTGATGAGCACAATGCCCAGACGTTCCATCTCCAGCTCAAGTGCATCGATAATAGTGACAGAGCTGTGAGATACGGGGAAAACACGATAGCCATCAGGTGCGTGACTCTCTACTCCGATTTCGGCAAAAAATGCGATGAGGGCTTTATGATCCAGTGCGTTTAGAGCGGGGGTCATAAAGCGCCCCTCACGCCCGAACCGTACCATAAAATCTTCGTTAGAGAGGGTATTGGTGAGATTGCATCGTCCACCCCCCGTCGCTTTAAGTTTTGCACCGATTTTGGAGAGCTTTTCGAGGAGGAGGACTTTATTCCCCTGCCGTGCAGCGGTGATGGATGCCATCATACCTGCCGCTCCGGCACCGATGACGATCACATCGTAAGAAGATTCGAGAGGATGTTGCATACCGGAGGAGCTTAGCCTTTAGCCGTTACTTCTAAAAGGTGGTAGCCGAATTGGGTTTTGATCGGACCATAGAGGACACCGACATCGCCGTTAAATACCGCTTTATCAAATTCAGGAACCATTTGACCCGGGGTGAATCGACCCAAATCTCCCCCTTTTCGACCGGATGGACATTGGGAGTGTTCTGCCGCCGCTTCTGCGAAAGAGGTTCCCTCTTCGATTTCTGCTTTGAGTGCGTTGCACTCTGCTTCGCTACTTACTAATATATGTCGTGCGGTTGCCCATGCCATGATGATCCTTTTTTTTATTTTTGGAATTTTACTCTATTAGTACTTTTTATTTGTATTGACGAGCATATCTTTTTCGCTCAAATCGTCCATCAGTGTTTTTAGATTTTTGAGGCTTAAAAGTTTCAAGGTATCGCTTTTCTCTTTTTTGAATTCGCTGGAAAATCCGTTTTTGGAGAAGATGACGAAGATGTCGGGGATCAGTGCCACTTTTGCACATTTTTCTTGCAATTTGGAGAGTTCTGATTTGTTCGCTTTGGATTTAGAGGTTTTACACGATCCCACAATCACCTTATCCCCCTTGGTTTTGCCCAAAATTTCGATTTCGGTATTTTTGTCCCAGTACGAGCCGATTTTTGCCACCCAGTCCTCTTTGAAACTTTGTTTGACGAGGGCGATCGTCAGTGCTTCATAGATTTGATCGAAAAAGCTCGCTTTGGTGTTTTCCCATTTCTCTTTCGTTTCGGCGAAATCCCCCTCTTTGATTCCCTTGTAATAGGGTGATACGGCGGAGAACCAAAAGCGCAAAAACGGTGCGCTAAATAGGAGACGCTCAGAAACTTCTTCTGTCTCATCGATGGGATCGGCTTGAGATGCTTGTCGCGAGAGTAAGCCAAACTTGATCAAAAAGGCAGCGGATTCTTCCCCCTCTTTGCGGGTTAGATCGGCACGTCGATAGGCGGAATATTCACGTCGATCACCCAATGCCACCGCTGAAAGGAGGGCATGGTGTGATTTGTTGCTTTGGGTAATTTTGGTCAGATCGCCGTGAATGTAGCGGTAGTTAGCGAGTACCTTCTCCTCGATCAGCTCCTCGAGTGACTTAGACAAATCGACATTCCATCCCATACCGCCGAACACGGCGAAGTATTCAATCGCTTTTTCGATATCGGTGGCATTATTTTGAAAGCAAAAGGATCGGAATTGTTGAAGAAGGGTAGGGTGTTTGGACATGCAGAAGCAACCTTGTTTTAATTACCGCATTATAGCTAAAGGGGATAGCTACTTGCAGTGAAAAAAAGGTTAAAGGCTGTTAGTCTAACTTCTCGGCACCTTTTTGAGTCAGGACGAGTGTGACACCGTCTTCATTGATGGTGATCATTCCGTCGCTTTTCAGCTCATCCATTGCGATTTGAAAAGGGCGGTCTTGCTTGGAATCGAGTTTTTTCAAAATGGCGCTGATGACGTCTTGTTTGGTCATGATGTGACCCGCTTCAGCACGGCTGCTTTTGAACCAGTTTAGAAACATCGCTTTGATCTCATTTTTTTGTGTTGTTTCGATGTTCTCTTTTTTAGGGGGTGCTTTGCGGGCAAAGTTTTGTGGCGGGTTCTTATAATCCCGTTTAGGGGCGGGTTTTCTATTTTGTGCAGGTGGTTTGATGGGTGATCCTTGGTATCGTGTAATCAGTTATGCTATTGTAGTGATTTTTACTTAATCACGCATCGCGCTGCCGATTTAGATAATGCGGTGATAGTCGTCTCTTACGCGAGTCTTTTTCGCATCATTCTATAATGCAAGAACCCCAAAACTCCGATAGCCGAGATAAGGATTGCGAATTGTGAACTCTCTAATCCTGCGGATTTGGCTCCGATTGCGAATCCGAATAAGAGAAGGAGAAATAAGGTCATAAATCGTGAATAGAGTTTAGTTAGTTTCATAAATACAGCTCATTTAATTATATTGAATAAGCAATATCGACAAGAGACGTATTTTATTTAGCCTATAGATACGCAGCAATAGGAATTATCTCTTATTGCATATTTTCGGCACGCTGTAGGATTGATGAGGCCATATTGCTAAATATGAGGTGATGGATAGGGATGAGTGCATACCAATATAATCGTCCGGAGACCCCATCGGGATAAAAATAGGCACTTTGGATCAGGGTATGCTCTTGTATTTTAAACTCCAGCCACGCTTTGCCGGGCAATTTCATCTGAGCAAACAGGAGAAGCCGCTCATCCTCCACCAGATCAACCACTTTCCAAAAATCGACACTGTCGCCGACACGAAGATGGTGTGAGTCCCGTCGTCCCCGATTGATCCCAGCCCCTCCGAATAGCTTATCGATCACTCCCCGTATTTTCCAGAGCCAGTCGTACCCGAACCAGCCCGATTCTCCTCCGATCATACAAAAACTGCGGTAGACGTTTTGAGGGGGAATATCACCGAAATCGACGACTCTGCGATCGATAAAAATAGCATTCGCGATGTTGTCCGAAGAGTCAGATTGTGCAGCACCCGCACCGCTGTCGCTCCATCGGCTGATCACCTGATTGGATTCGATCTCTTCAACCGCATGGTGTACCGCCTCTTCAAGTGTATGAGGCGTGATCGTAAAGAGTTCATGGCGCAGTGTATTGGTCGTTACCACTTCACTTTTAAGCCCCTCGATCAAAGAGCTGGCCACTCCGTAGGGTACGGGGGTAAACAGCGTGAGCCAGTAGGAGGAGAGCTTCGGTGTCAGGAGATTAACCGGAATCAGATAGCGTTTCAGCCCCATACCAGCGGCTATGCGAAGCATCAAATCGCCATAACTCATCGCTTCCTCACCCAAATCGATCATCCGATTTTCACCCGACTCTAGCTCGAGTGCCGCCACCAGATATCGTATCACATCGTCCACTCCGATGGGGGTGATGAGGGTTGAAACCCATTTTGGGGTGATCATCACCGGTAATTTTTGGACGAGATTGCGGATGATTTCAAAACTCGCACTACCTGAGCCGATAATCACTCCGGCACGAAACCAGATGCATTGGAGACTTTCGGGTGCGGAACTCAGTATCTCCCCCGTCTCGATTCGGCTGAGCAGATGTTCGCTTCCCGTTTGTTTATCTCCTAGACCGCCTAGATAAATGATCTTTTTGACCTTTTGACGGATACACGCATCGAGGAAATTTTGGGCGCTTTGACGGTCTAAATCACGGAAATTGGAATGGGTAAGTCCGTGTATGAGATAATAGGCAACCTCCACGTCTTGGAGTGCGTCATCAAGTGTTTCAGGCGACATGACATCGGCTTTGACTATTTCGCACCGTTCATTGGCCGCTGATGAGAGACTATCGGGGTTACGAACCATCAAACGGATATCAATACCTTCTTTTTGAATGAGGGCATGTTTCAGTCGCCGCCCGATATATCCGTTTGCTCCCGTGAGTAAAACACGCATTCATAACCCCTTGTTGCTAAAGCATATACTTCATTCTACATCGTTTTACGTAAGAAATAGTCATGGATGATGAAGAGCAGAAGTTGCTGTATGTATTTCCACTCGGGAGAGTGGAAGCTAGGGAATTTTATTCCGTTTTTGTTTTGACGGATGTTGCCCCTTCGTTTACTTCACCCTTTGTCCAAGTGGTTGCATTAGAGGTATCTTCTTTCATCCCTTTCCAAGTAGCTGAGCATCCTGTGCAGAGTAGTAATGCGGTAGCGATAAGTAGTGTACGTTTCATGGTGATCCCTTTTTTCGAATGAATTTAAATCATTGTATCATTTAAAATAACATATAATGTTAATTATTGTAATTAAAAGTGATAAGGAAGAATATGCTCGCTTAATTGACGGTAAATTTCTGTCTCGTGACGCTTCCCCAATAGGGATCATCATAGCTCTCTTCGGTATAGGCCGTCTCGTTAAAAGAGCTTATTGTTTTACGCCAAAATGCGGTGGCATACTCAGCTCCCCGAATCTGTTTAATCTCCCACTCTCCGAGATAGTTTTTCCAGATATCATGGGCAAATCGCATTCCGATATTGTTTTTCCGAAAATAGGGGACAACGTAAAACTCGCACATCTCATAGCTATGAGTCTCTTTGCACTTGATCGCGGCGATTCCTGCGGGAGTATCATCAATTTGGAGTAAAAAGCCTAGGGTATCGCTGCCTAGATGGGTATCGAGTTCGAACAGACCCGAAGCGTTCGGTTTCTTACCCGTAATCGGTGAGAACTCTGCTTCGTAGCATTGGACGAGGTTGTGATAGATAGGGGAGTTGGTTTCGGTAACAGGGGTGATTTTCATGGGATTAAAGGGTACTTTTTTTGGGTGAATTGTAGCAGAACTATTGCTTTGGAACGAGTAAAAAAGTAGCCTGTCCCCTTTTTTTCTTTTTTTCTGACACCTTTATGTTTATGTAGATAAAAAGCGACCTGATGCTATAATGGATCAAAAAAGCGGCATTGATTCAAGGTGCAAGTGACTCAAAAAATAGAGGATAGATGTTTAAACTTATGCGGAGTCTTCTCGTTTCTTTTGATCCACTTCGTGAAAACGGATCGCTAAGCTTAAAAAAAGAGTTCGAAGCGTGGGATCAGCCTGCTCGTATGGTTCAGATACGCATTATATCGTTTCTGACTGGTCTGCTTTATGTTATCGCTTCCTACATAGAACGTGATATTTTATCCCTCGATACTCTCTCCTTTGCGACATCACTCCATTTGTATTTTTTACCTTCTCTACTGTTTTTCATCAGTGCGATGACTTTTTTTCAAAGACTTTATAAGCCGATGATTTTAATATTGGCTATTTCCCCTGTCCTTGCGAATATGGGCAATTTATATTTAACCGAATTGCTGCGTAGCTCACCGATTTATTTGTCTGAACTCTATTCCACGGAAGTTTATTTAATCGTTATTTGGATTTTTGCCATATCGGGACTGCGGTTTTCTTATGCTCTTGTCAGTGCTTCGATGTGCTTTGTCATGACGTTGGGGTATCAAGTCTATTCTTTGATGCCGGAAGAGATCTTTTATTTGCATCAATTATGGATGTTCTCCGCTTTTTCATTTGGGATTGTGACGGCATTTATACTTGAAAAGAATAATAAGCGTATTTTTCTTGATGCCCGAAAATTGGAACAATTGGCTACTATTGATAAATTGAGCGGATTGTACAACAGGATGAAAATAGAGACCTATTGCGAGATCGAGATTGAGAGAGCCAAACTCTATAATGAAACCTTTTCGCTTATCTTAATCGATATCGATTATTTTAAAGAGATAAACGACACGTATGGGCACAATACCGGTGACCGCGTTATTGAGCAGCTCTCTAAAATATTACAAAAATCCGTTCGACGGATTGATTATGTAGGACGATGGGGAGGAGAGGAATTTTTGATTCTCCTTCCCAAGACGACAGCGCAGCAAGCTTTCCATATTGCTGAAAGCATTCGGGTCACCATTATGGAAAACGATTTTTCTTCCGCACGCAACATCACCATCAGTGCGGGGATTACAGAATACATGAACGGGGATACGACGGAGAAAATCATTCAGCGGGCGGATGAGGAGCTGTATAAAGCCAAAGAGAGCGGTAGAAACCAAATTCAGATGTATGATGTTCCCTTTTTTATAGAGATGCAAGAGCAACGGTAGGGTAACGGTATGCTCTTTTGCTACTTTTCGGCTAAAGAGAAAAGTACAGAGAAGGTTTGAAATGTTGGGTGAGAGAAGGGAAGCAAAAAATTTGAATACTTTCAGGTTATAGTTATCACCTGACCCCAAGACTTCCAAGACTATGGATTCCCAAGCTAGAGCTTGGGAACGAGGGAAAAATTATATTTCTACACCAAGAGTATTTATAGATATTTCTTTTTTATTTTTTAGTCGCTTTTCAAGTTCAGCTTTTTCTTTTTTGATACTTTCGGTTTCCATTCTACTATTCCACATGACAAACAATTCGATAGTAGCTGAAAAACGATGTCCGTCATCAGATACATAAATTATTAGTGGTAATATATCTTTAATAGATTCACAAAAAGTTGTTGAAAGTGATCTATATGCAAACTTTTCATCAGCTACTCCAGATATGAAATATGTTGAAAATCCTTCTAGTAAATTTAATGCTTTAGTGAATTCAGGAACTATTTTATTTAATTTATCAAAATCATTTGTTTCATAATACGGAACTACTGAGATTCCATCATCACGAATCGTTACTTTTGATTTTTTGAAAAATTCTATATTTTCAGATTCTATTCTATGATCTAAAATATTTAATGATGGAATAATTTCCTTACCATAAAAAGTTATTTGTTCGGAGGATAATTTAAGTGATTCTCTTTTAGAAGTAATTATTAATGCATTACGTTGTTCTAATATTTGATTTTTTGATACTTTTATTTGATCTAATGCCAAATATGCAACTAATACTAACAACGGACCACTAAAAAAATATATTAATTCAACAATATCTTTAAAATCTTCCATATAAATCCTTATCAAATTTAATTTAATATTATCATAAAAATATTATAAACTTGGTTCAATTACTATTAAAATATATTTTGAAAAAAGAGATATTGGCTTTGAGTAATATAGAAGTTCAAGTAATTGATTCCCGCCTTCGCGGGAATGACGAGAAATAGATTCCGTATCTACCCTAAAGGGCACATGAAGTACGGAATGACTATAAAGCTTTCGCCATAATGCGATTTAGACGTGCGATAAACCCTGCGGTGTCTGCAAGTGTCTCACCCTCATAAAGTTTCGCCTGATCGAGCAAGACATGCGCCGCATCATCGATGAGGTTCATGTCTGCTGAGTCGCTGAGCTTTTTGATCAACTCATGGTTCGGATTGATTTGAAGAATCGGTTTTGGAGCCGGGAAATCACCGCCCATGTTTCCGAACTGTTTCATCATCTGCGCCATCATGTACCCTTGGTCTTCTTTATCGACTTTTAGACATACGGCAGACTCGGTGAGATCAAAGGTCGTTTCAACTTTCGATACGTTCTCACCAAGAGCAGTTTGGAGTTGTCCTACGAAAGACTCAAGCCCTTTGGCTTTCTCTTCGTGCTCTTTTTTCTCCTCTTCGGACTCTTCGAGCTTCGCGTCGGTAACGTTGACGAATTTATACTCGTTGTACTCGGTTACCATCGGGAAGACGATCGTGTCGATCTCTTCGTTGAGTACCAATACATCGATCCCTTTTGCTTTGAAACGCTCAAGCGCAGGGGAATTTTTGAGCATTTGGAGAGACATTTTCGCAGAGATGTAATAGATCTCTTTTTTCTCAGCGTCTACACCCTCTACGAATTTACCGAACATGACCGGCTCGGCACTGTTGAGCGTGTTGAGTTTGAGAAGTTCTAGGATGCGCTCACGGTTCCCCATGTCGCTATACAATCCCTCTTTGAGGACATTTCCGAACTCTTTGTAGAACGCATCGTATTTCTCAGCGTCGTTTTCAGAGACTTTTGCGAGTTCGCTGAGGACTTTTTTAACCGATGCGTTTTTGATTTTCGCCATAACGCGGTTGCTTTGGAGGATTTCACGGCTGACGTTCAATGGAAGGTCGGCAGAGTCGATCACCCCGCGAAGGAAACGGAGGTAGGTCGGCATAAGCTCTTTTTCATCGTCGGTGATGAAGACACGGTTGATGTAGAGTTTGATACCGCTTTGGTAATCGACACGGTACAAGTCCATTGGTGCTTTTGCAGGGACGTAGAAGAGGGTGGTGTACTCTAATGCACCTTCGGCTTTATTGTGCATCCATGCTAACGGCTCACTCGAATCGTGAGCGATGCTAGAGTAGAAATCTTTGTACTCTTCATCAGAAATCTCTGATTTGCTGATCGTCCACAATGCATTGGCTTTATTGATTTGTTTGTTAACAGTCTCGTTGTGACCTTTTTCCTCACCCTCGGCTGGGGCTACCCACTCCTCTTTGTCCATGTAGATCGGGAAAGGGATGTGGTTGGAGTATTTTTTAACGATGCTATCGATGCGGTGAGTTTCTAAAAACTCGCTCTCATCGTCTTTTAGGTGCATGATGATCGTCGTACCATGAGAATCACGTTCTGCAGGTTCGAGATCGTATTCGCTTCCTGCCATAGATGACCATTTATAGGCTTGCTCTTCTCCCGCTTTACGAGAAATAACTTCGACTTTATCGGCTACCATAAACGAGGCGTAGAAACCGACCCCGAACTGACCGATAAGGTTCGAATCTTTTTTCTGATCGCCTGAGAGTTTTTCTAAGAACGCTTTGGTTCCCGATTTCGCGATGGTTCCGAGGTTCTCTACGAGATCGGCTTCGTTCATCCCGATACCTGTGTCGCTGATGCTGAGGGTTTTGCCCTCTTTGTCGATCACGATGTCGATACGAGGGGCGAAGTTGACCCCTTTGTAGGCTTCGTCGGTGAGGACGAGCATGTTGAGTTTATCGAGGGCATCCGAAGAGTTAGAGACAAGCTCGCGGACGAAAATCTCTTTGTTGGAGTACAAAGAGTGGATCATGAGATGTAAGATTTGTGAGACTTCAGTCTGGAACTGATGTTTTGCCATGAAGCTATCCTTTTAGGTTAAATTTTTGAGCTGTGATTGTAACGAAATAGTTTTAATAATGCAAGAGCTATCAATTAAGTTGAGTGTAGTTGACTAATACTTGATATGAGTGAGGTAAAGTCCGTTATGAGGAGCGATATCGGTGGAGTATCGCTTGACACAGTTTAACTGCTCGATAAGCTGCTCTTTCGTCGCCTTTCCTGCCGAGATACGGAGTAAAAAACCGACCATAAGGCGGATTTGGGAGCGTAAAAATCCGTTCCCCTCGAATACGAGGACAAAATATCCTTTGTATGAGTAGGCATAGGCGCGGTAGATGATGCGGGTAAAATGATCCATATCGTTACCGCTTTTTTTGAATAGCTCAAAGCTATGCGTCCCCTCGAAACATTGGATCGCATCGGTAATGATCTCACGGTTGAGGGCGGGGATAAACGAGACGAAGTTGTCCTCAAACGGGTTGGTCGTCCCCTCTTTGATGATGTAGCGGTAGACCCGACGCTTGGCACTGTAGCGGGCATGAAAATCACTCTCCACAAATTCGATTCGCAGTATGCGCAACGAATTGGGGAGTTGGAGATTAAGCATCTCTTTGAGTCGTGTTAAATCTGTCCAAAAGAGAGGGAGGTCAATGTGCATTACTTGATGGGTGGCGTGGACACCTCGATCAGTTCGTCCTGAGCCTTTGGGGGCGGAGTTGATTTTGAGCCGTTTGAGGGCGATGATAAGGGTTCCGATAACGGTTTCATGAGTGGTGGGCTGCTGTTGAGACCCCATAAACGCTGAGCCGTTGTAGCTCATCGTAATTTTAGCTCGGTTCAAAAACGGCTCCCCACCAGACGTTTATAAAATCCGTAGGTAATGAGAAGCCATCCGAGGGTAACGATCCAAATCGTATGGAACCCGAACCATTGTTGGGTGATGATCGCGGCAGAGTAAAATCCGATGATGGAGAGGAAAAGCCACAGATATATCCACCGTTTTTGATGGCGGGCGTGGACTACCCCCAGCGCAATAATCAAAAAGATTGAGAGGAGGGGGAAGAGACTTAAAAGGGTATTGGTAATGAGAAGCTGATTTTTTTTCTCCCGTTTTTCGCTATTGGTCCAATAATCGAGTGTATTACGATAGATGGTTGTATCGGTATTCATCATATCGTTGATATAAGCTGTTTTGAAAAGCATTGTTTTCAGGAGATTGTCATCATAGCTGTAACTTTTTCCGGTATCTAGCCGTAACTGTAATACGCCGTTTTTGTTGATCAATTCGGCTTTATCGGCGGTAATCAGGATTTCACTTTTCATCTCTTTGTTAAAGAGGACGACATCTCCAAATGCACGCGATTCTGAGTCGCTTTTGTTGATAAAAAGCATCCACTCTCCGAAATGGTGGCCAAACTCCGAAGCCGAAAGGTTGAATTTTGCTTCCGCCTTTTTTTTCTCTAAAAAGTTCGCGGAGATGATTTTGATATAAGGGGTGACGACGACAAAGTTGACAAAGAGGAGAATACTCAAGAAGAATGCGGGGAGGGCTAAAACTCTTGCTACAAACGAGGGTGAGATCCCCAAAGAGAAGACGACGACCATCTCATTATCATTGGAGAGGCGGTATAGGGCTAATGACCCGCCGACGACAAACGCGATAGGGAGGGTATAAAACAGCAGCTCAGGGACAACAAACAAGTAGAGTTTTCCCATCTCCGCAATGCTCAGCTGAATGACCGCCGTGTAGGTCGCGAGTTTGATCATAAAAATGACCGAGGCAATCGCAAAGAGGGGGAGGAAAATTGAGAAAAAGAGTATCGACAGATGCGATAAAATGTAACGGCGTAATTTACCCATAGATACCCACCATGAAGTTGTTGACATAGGTATCAAACATCAAAACAAGCCAACATCCCATCGCTAAAAAGGGGATAAAGGGGAGTTGTTTGGATTCTTCACTCTCATCACGGGTTAGCATCAATGCGGGAAGTGCCAAGAGTGCACCCAGAAAAATAGCGGCGAGACCGAGCTGTACTCCCAGCAGTGCCCCCATCGTCGCGGCGATCATAATATCGGCTTCCCCCATCGCCTCTTTTTTGATGGCGTAGGAGAGGTAAAAACGAAGGAGTGTAAAACCTCCGGCAAAGAGCAGAGCATTGGTGACGTTGTATCCGAATTGCTCAAACGAGGCGACACTAAAGACGGCGAGCGTGAGCGCTCCAAGGTTGAGGCTATCAGGTACCATTTTATAGCGATAGTCGATTGCGGAGAGGGCTAAAAGAAAATCAAAAGTCAGTGCGACTCCGAATGCTTGGAACGTCAGCCCCAGTTTTAGAGCGCTAAAGAGAAAAATAAGACCGCTGAGTATTTCAATCAGAGGGTATTGGATGGAAATCTTGGCTCCGCAAAAAGCACACTTCCCTCGCAAAAAAAGCCATGAGAGAATGGGAACATTATGCCAAGCTTTCAGCGGGGTGTTACAGCTCATACAATGCGAAGCGGGAAATGAGACACTCTCATCGCGCGGTATACGGAGAATAAGAACATTCAAAAAAGAACCGATTGCCGTCCCAAAAATAAAGATAAATACCAATTCCATCAGTTTAATCCTCCGAAGCGTCTTTCGACCGTTTTAAATTTTTTGATAATAGTTTCGAGTTCATCGGTAGTGAACTCCGGCCAGAGGGTCTTTGTAAAAAACAGTTCCGCATACGCCGCTTGCCAGAGCAAAAAGTTTGATAGACGGTGATCTCCCCCTGTCCGAATGAGTAAATCAACATCATGGGAACAATCAAGCTGTGCGCTAAGCGACTCAACGGTGATCTCCCCCTTGTTTCGGAGGGTATTGGCGGCACGGACAATCTCGTCACGCCCTCCGTAGTTCAGTGCTAAACATTGCGTTAAGCCATTACAACCCATTGTTGCGGTTTGGACATCGTCGATGACGTTGCGCAGCGATTTGGAAAAGATCGAGAGATCGCCGATCGGCTCAAAACGGATATTGCCTTCGAGATAGGTGGAACGTTCACTTTTGAGGTAACGCTCGAGGAGTTTCATCAAAAATTCGACTTCGATTTTCGGCCGTTTCCAGTTTTCGGTGCTGAATGCATAGAGGGTAAGACGTTCGATATCACTGTGTTTGGCGCAATGGGTAGTAATGGCGCGTACGCTCTCCGCACCTCTTTCGTGTCCGAACGTTCGGCTTTTTCCCTGTGCTTCCGCCCAGCGGCCGTTTCCGTCCATAATGATCGCGATATGACGGGGGAGGTTACTCATAAAGATTCGGCTTGTTCTAAGAGATGGAGCGAGAGGGTAAGTTTATCGCTTTTCGGGAGGGAGATCGTTGTGCTTGGGGTGATAAAGTCGATGCAATTGGTATCACTGCCGAAAGGGTTGCTCTCATCGATAATGTTGAGACATACCGCTTGAACTCCTTTACTTTCCAAGAGTTTTTTCGCATTTTCAGTGGCGACAGAGGGATCGGTTTCAGCTTTGAAGGCGACGGTTTTGATCCCCTCTTTATTGCATGCGGTGAGTAGATCGATGTTTTGCTTCATGGAAATATTCCACGTTTCGCCCAAGCTCTCTTTTTTGAGCTTTCCATTCTGCGGATGGGTCGGGAGATAATCGCTGACCGCCGCCGCCATAAAGAGATAGGGCTCTTTTTGGATGAGAGAAATAGGTTCATCATGGATGAGAGAGGGTTTCGAGAGTTTCCCTTTTTTGGCAATGCGGATCGAGTCGGTAAGGTATTCGTTCATCTCTTCAGAACTCTCAACCTCAATCGTATGAAGTGACGCAGGCAGATCACTCTCAAAACGGGTAGCGATCAGATTCACATCGGCACCTTTGAGAAAAAGTGCCGTAGCGAGTGCCGAGGCCATTTTACCGCTGGAACGGTTACTGATGGTGCGAACATCATCAAGTTTCTCGATGGTTCCTCCGCCTGTAACGATAACACGTCGATCGATCCAAAAATCGTTTTTGAGCAACGTGCGGGCAGAGTGCCAAAAAATCTCCTGCGGTTCCGCCATCGCACCGTCCCCGATCACTTGACATGCAAGCTCTTTGGTTTGGGTTGCGATAATCTCGTAGTTGGCAATGGCAAGCATCTTCTGTGAAGCTTGGATCATCGGGTTTTGGATCATGGCGGTATTTGCCGATGGGGCGATAAGTTTGATACCGGGATAGGCGAGGGCGCACTGGGTGAGGATGTTGTCGGCGATACCGTTGGCGAGTTTGGCGATGGTGTTCGCGGTGAGGGGAGCTATGACGAGTATATCCGCCCATTGCGCAATTTTGATATGGTTGAAATCATCCGCCCACGATTCGTTGGTGTCGTCTAACACGCGGTTTCGGCTGAGTGCTTCAAAACTCAGCGGTGCAACGAACTTTTTGGCTGAGGGGGTCATAACGACTCGCACGTCGGCACCCGCTTTGATGTAAAGTCGGAGCAGTTCAAGCGATTTATACGCCGCAATCGATCCGGTCACGCCAAGAAGTATTTTTTTACCTTCTAAAAGGTTCATCGGGATATTCATTCTTTCCCTTTAGTGAAGAATTTAGAGAAGAACCCTTCGACTTTTCGGATCGGAGTACGGCTGAGGATAAGGATACCGCTCTCATATTTCCCCGCCGTGACGGTTGTCCCTGCGGCGATCATGACGTTATCGGCTATCTCAACGGGTGCGACGAGCTGCGTGTCACTTCCGACAAAGACATTTTTACCGATGAGCGTTTGGTATTTTTTTACCCCGTCATAGTTGCACGTGATGGTTCCCGCACCGATGTTGCTCCCCTCACCGATGGTTGCATCGCCGAGATAGCTTAGATGTCCCGCTTTGACCCCCGTTAGGGTTGATTTTTTCACCTCGACGAAGTTTCCGACGTGGGTATCTTCAAGTACGCTCAAAGGACGTAAATGAGCCAACGGGCCGACGTCGGAATTGGTTACTGTTGAGTCTTCGATAACGCTGTGGGCTTTGATATGAGAGTTTGAGATAAGGCTCTCTCCGCAAAGACGTACCCCGTTCTCGATTACACACTCCCCTTCAAACTTTACCCCCTCTTCGAGATAAATCGTTTCGGGAAGCTGCATAATCACCCCTGCATCCATCCATGTATGGCGGAGGCGATCCATCATGATCATTTCAGATTGTGCAAGATCGTATTTGGAATTGACCCCTTTAAACTCGACCTCTTCGACATAGAGCGGTGCGATGAGTAGTTGATCACGTCGGGCGAGTGCGATAACGTCCGTGAGATAGTATTCGGCTTGAGCGTTGGTATTACGTAAAAGCGGAAGATAGGTTTTGAGAACATTGTGTTTAAAAGCATAGACTCCGGCATTAACGGTTTGGATCGCTTTTTCTCCATTATCGGCATCTTTTTCCTCTACGATTCGCTCTACGTGCCCTTTTTCAATCACGACACGACCGTAGCCCGATGGGTTATCCAATGTAATAACGGACATGACGATATCGGCGTCACTGTGTAAAAATTGTTCGATTGATTTTGGGGTGATGAGCGGCATATCGCCGTTGAGTACGAGTACATTTTGATATTTGGGCTGAACACCCATCATCGCACCTCCCGTTCCGGGAAAGTTATCGGTGTCTTGGGTAACGAAGGTAAGTCCCGTAAAATATCTCTCCATCGCTGAGATAACCGAATCTTTTTGATGCGCTACGACGACGATAACATCATCACTCATCGCACGTGCGGCCTTAATACTGTAGTAAAGCATCTCACGACCGCAGATTTCATGGAGTACTTTCGCCTTTGGCGATTTCATCCGAGACCCTTTTCCAGCGGCTAAAATAACGATAGTGAGAGAGTTTACCATTGCGGGCTCCTGAGATTAATTGATGCAATTTTATCAGAATTTAATGAAGATAGACCCTTAGGTTGTGGTATTATCGCCTCTTTAAAAACTATTATTCATATACGGAGTCCGGTTTGGGTCGTTTAGCTTTTTTTATCTTTATGATCCCGCTCGTCCTCTGGGGTGCCGATCCGCAGATCCCCGCAATGAATTTCAATCTTACGGCTCCCGAATCTCCGGCAGAAGTCGTCAGCTCTTTGAATGTCTTATTGGTACTCACCGTCCTCTTTTTAGCTCCGAGTTTAGTGTTGGTTATGACGACGTTTACCCGTTTCGTCATCGTATTCGGGTTTTTGCGTCAAGCTCTGGGGACACAGCAAGTTCCTCCGACACAGCTTCTCGTTATGCTTGCCCTTATTTTGACCGTATTTGTGATGGAACCGGTGGCGACCAAAGCGTATGATGAGGGGATTAAACCTTACAGTGAAGAGAAAATAACCTACGATGAGGCGTTTGAAAAGACCACCGAACCGTTTAAAAATTTTATGGTGCGCAATACCAGAGAGAAAGATTTGGCCCTTTTCCTCCGTATCCGCCATATGGAAAATCCTCAATCGATCAAAGAAGTTCCTCTCACTATCGTCATCCCCGCTTTTATGATCAGTGAGCTGAAAACAGCGTTTGAGATCGGATTTTTACTCTTTTTGCCGTTTCTCGTCATTGATATGGTCGTTGCCTCAATCTTGATGTCGATGGGTATGATGATGCTCCCTCCGGTTATGATTTCGATGCCGTTTAAAATTCTTGTCTTTGTCATGGTCGATGGGTGGAATCTTTTGATCGGAAATCTGATCGCCAGTGTCAAATAAGGGTCAAAATGCAGTGTGAATATTTTGGAGTCTGCGGAAGTTGTCGCGATTATGAAGAGGGGTATGAGGGGCAATTGAGCCATAAACTCGCTTCCGTGAAAGAGATGTTTTCCCCTTTGTATGCGGGTGAGATTACGGTGTGCCCCTCCCCAAGCGAGCGGTACCGTTTTCGTGCCGAATTCAAAATTTATCACGATGAGGGGGGAATCTCCTATGCGATGAGCCGACTGGATCGGCAGGGGGCTTTGAAAATCGAGCGATGTTCTATCGTCTCTCCTCATATTGCTGCGGTTATGGAGAGACTTCTCATCGAAATTAGCGATTTAGAGATTGCTCATAAACTCTTTGGAGTCGATTTTTTAGCCTCAGGGGAGGGGGAAGTAACCCTCAGTATGCTCTATCACAAACCGCTGGATGAAGAGTGGAAAACCAAAGCCTACGAACTCGAAAAACGGCTCGGAGTCTACGTCATCGGACGAAGTCGAAAACAAAAACTGATCCTCTCCCAAGACTACGTCACCGAAAAACTTCAAATAGAAGCTCGTGAGTACCGCTACATCCACATCGAAAATAGTTTTACCCAGCCTAATCCGAGAGTCAACGAGCAGATGATTGAGTGGTCGCTCTCTCAGCTGAACGGTATCGGCGGTGATCTCCTCGAACTCTATTGCGGTGCGGGGAACTTTACAATCCCTTTTGCATCGAAGTTTGATCGTGTATTGGCGACGGAGATATCCAAATCTTCGATTATAGCGGCGAAGCAAAACATGGTGCTTAACGGTGTGGAGAATATCGAATTTGTCCGCTTATCGGCTGAAGAGTTCACCTGCGCACTCGATGGTGTCCGTGCGTTCCGTCGTCTTGAGGGACTTGAAGTCGGTGATTATTGTCTTAAAACTCTTTTTGTCGATCCTCCGCGTGCAGGGTTGGGGGAAGAGCCGTGTGCCTTTGCCGCACGTTTCGATCATCTCCTCTATATTTCGTGCAATCCTGAAACACTACAGCGTGATTTAGAGATACTGAGTGCGACCCATACGATTACAGCGATGGCGGCATTCGATCAATTCCCCTACACCCACCATTTAGAGATGGGTGTGAAGTTAACTAAAAAAGGATGCGAGTGAGAGCTTTTTTATTGAGTGCTATCAGTGCAATTTATCTCTACGGTGCCAACGGCGATCCTCAGTCTCTTTTAAACGAAGTAGTCAAACTTAGAGAGAAATACGAAGCGTGTCGGCAGGAGCAAAGTGCCCTATCTTCAAGTGATACCTCCACTAAAGTTAAAGGGTATCAAAAACGGATTGCTAATCTCGAAAATCAAATCAAACAAAGCGATAGCGAACTGTTGAAGATTAAAGAGCGCAATACGCAGATAGCGCATGAACTTTCCCAAAAAAAAGGGGTCATTCACAGTCTGGAAAAATCGCTTACTTCCAAAGATCAAAAATACCTTGAAGCAACCGTACAAAATGAACGTCTACTCAAAGAGAGCAATACGATCGAAGTGGGAAAAGTAGAGCGTGAAAATCTAAAACGGGCACTCGTAAAAGCCAAAATGGATGCGGAAAAGCTTGAAAAATCGATGGGAAAAACCGATAAAGATGTTATGGCATTGAGAAGCGCATTAGCCGAAGCCAAAGCGGAAATAGAGAAACTTCGCTCACGTACCGCACCGGTTTCAAGTATGGCAAAAACACCTGCTCCTGTCACGATACAAGAGAGAATTGTTGAAAAAGTAGTTTATAAAGATCGTCCGGTGGTTCAAGAGAAAATCGTGACGAAAGTCGTTGAGCCGACCGCGAAAATTATTGCGTTACAAAAAGAACTTGCCAGTGCACAGGCAACCATTAGCAACTTAAAAAACAGTGCTTCGGGTAAAACTATCGTTAAAGAAAAGATTGTTGAAAAAGTAGTCTATAAAGATCGTCCGGTGGTTCAAGAGAAAATCGTGACGAAAGTCATTGAACCGACGGATAAAATTAAAGCTTTGCAAACTAAATTGGCGCAGCATGAGGCTCAACTGGCCAAGCTCAAAGCGCAGCCGCAAAAACTGATTCCTCCGAAGACGACAAAAGTTATAGCTACGGCTCCCGAGAAAGTTCAAAAAGTTGCGCAAGAATCGAAAGTATCTGCTATTATACCTGCAACACCGAAAAAAGGGGGGTCGTCGTCCGCTTACCGTATGGCTTCCAATGCCCCTATCTACAACGCACCGGGCGGTTCTGTGGTTGATACGTGGGAAGAGCGCCGATCGTTTACGGCAGGGAACCCATCCGGCGGATGGGTACATATTACTGGGTACTTCGTTAATCGGGTATGGCAACGTACGGCAGAGGGTGAGAATTTGTATGTGAGAGAGAGCGACGTTATCCGAAGATAAATAAATCAAGGAGTGCATATGGATCGTAAAAGAGACACATTATCTCCTTGTATTAAAAGTTTGACGTTACTCTTTGTCTGTATTTCCGATCCACAGGGTGCAAGGGCAGCCGAATATGTGGCGGACAGTAATCTTAGCGGTGAAAAATATTTTAATGAACGTGCGTATGAGAAGGCACTGCCACTGCTTGAAGAGGAAGCCAAAAAAGGGATCAAGCCTTCTATCTATCGACTGGCCTACATGTATCAAAACGGTCTTGGTGTCGCGGTAAATTATAAAAAATCGGCATTTTGGTTTCAGCAGGCCGCTTCAGAGTTCAGCTATACGTTGAGTATGGAGACGGAAGCCAAAAAAGAGAAAAAATCTTTTTTTGAAACTCTCAAAGATCAGATGAACCCTGCCACTAATAAAGAGGGTACCGCCAATGTCTTGCGTCATATGGATACCAACACATCAGAAACAGCAATATTGGTGGATTCAATTCTTTATGGAGACTTTTTTGGACTGCGTCCGTATGAAACCAATTTCATTTTACCTGTCGGTTATTCTACCCATAAATATTCGCATCTCTCCTCTACTACCCCGCCGAATAGCAATGGCGTTCAGCAAGATCAGTACAGTAATACGGAAGCAGAGTTTCAGATCAGTTTGACAAAAATGCTCACGTATAATCTTTTCGGCTGGAACGAAAATATCAATGTTGCGTATACCCAAAAAGTGTGGTGGCAGAGTTACAGCAATTCGGCCCCTTTTCGTGAAATCAACTACTCTCCGGAACTTTTTATTGGTCTCCCTTTATCGGGGACAATCAATGATACTTACGGCCTAAAAGTTGCAAAAGTTGGTTTTGTACATGAATCAAACGGACAGGACGGTTACATCTCCCGTTCGTGGAACCGGCTTTATGTAACGGGTTTGTGGCAGTGGGACAATCTTTTTCTCTCTACTCGCGTATGGTATAAACTTCCTGAAGGGGAAAAATATGACGGGTATTATGAGGGTGCTGTGAATCCGATTAGTGGCGAGTATGAACCAAATTATCCGGGTGATGACAATCCGGATATTCAAGACTATCTTGGATACGGGGATATCAAACTAAAATATCTGTACGGAAAACATGAGATCGGATCATTGCTTCGTTATAACTTTGGGTCGGGAGGAAAAAATAGAGGCGCGATTGATGTGCACTGGTCGTACCCGTTTTTAAACTCTGAGAATACGTTTTGGTATGTCAAATTTTTTAGTGGATACGGAGAGAGTCTGATTGATTACGATCGCACTCTCACGAAAACATTATTCGGCTTCTCATTTTCACGAGACTTATTTTGATGGCATCGATACTAAAGTACCCGACGACCCTGAATCACTCGGATTAAAACTATAATAATGGCGATCACTAATAAGAAGTGAATGTATCCACCTATCGTATAGCTGCTTACCAGTCCTAATGCCCACAGAATAAAAAGAATTATGGCTATTGTCCACAACATAGTATTTCCTCCATACTTATAAGTATTGATGACGCTTTTCATACAAAGTATTGCCATGTTGTTATTAAAAGTTGATTCTAAATCCAAACTAATCTGAAAGAGGAGGTTTATGAGATAGGAAAAAAAACGGTATTAATACCCGTCCCACGGCATTTTAGCCTCTTTCCATCCGAACATAAATCCGTTATCAAGATTATAGGCTTTGATCCCCTCTTTCGCGAGGAGATTTGCCGCCGCTTTGGA
The DNA here is from genome assembly GCA_024637215.1 of Sulfuricurvum sp. Lineage (GTDB taxonomy): Bacteria > Campylobacterota > Campylobacteria > Campylobacterales > Sulfurimonadaceae > Sulfuricurvum. Next base: position 25,988 of record JAGXFM010000032.1, on the reverse strand, counting down.
GCGAGGACCGCTTCGGCATACGAGAATGACAGAGTCAGTATTGCGAAGTTTCATCGCTTTCATGACATCGCCCACGAAGTTTTTATTGAAAACTTCTTTGGCATCGTAGAGCTTTTGAACGTCTACATGCCCTTTAGGCTTATCGGTTTTAAGTTCAAACTCGGCACTTTTTACCCGTTCTTCGACCGATTTAGGAATATAAATCCATTCATATGCGGGGATATTAATGAACCCTTCACCGTGTCCCGTATATATAAATTCAATAGTAGTGCGGACATCAACGATAATAGCTGAGCCTTTTTTTTGCATCTCATGCGCTTCGGTTGCAGTGACATCTCCTTCATAAATATCATCAGCACTTAAAAGGGTGCAGGCAAGGAGAAGAAGTAATATTTTTTTCATAATTTAATCCTATGGAATATAGTAAACGAGATTGTATCTCAAAAATATTACACTCAGATGAAAAAAAATAATGTAACATTACAAAAAAATAATGACGGAACTATGACTGAAACTATAAAGATCGTTTATGTTACCGATTGGGTATTAGGAGATAACAAATTATCAAATACAGACCCTTTCGGTGAGGTGTTATTAGAATTTGATGCAGACGTGAGTATTCAAAATGCTTTACCCCATAATTTTGAGGAGATTGATCTTTTAATCCTCCATCCGATGGAGATGAACAGTGCAATTTTTGAAACAATTAGTCACAGTAAAAGCGAAAATCCCGCGATTAAAACCGTTGTTATTTCAAGCGCTCACGGAAGTGACCTGTTTTTGCAGGCGATTGATGTCGGGGTCGATAAATACTTGCTAAAGCCTCTTCTTCCGAGTGCGGTAAAAAAAGTCTCTGAGCGTTTGATACGACAATCGTTGGAAGCTAAGCAGGCGCAAAAAGCGTTTAAACAAATTAATCTGATGTTCGGTGCTATCTCCAAAACATCGCTTTTAATCCGAATGGAAGAGAATGGACTTATCATTGAAGTGAATGATTTGTTATGCCGATTGCTGGGGTATCAGAGTGAAATGATGATCGGAAGCCATTGGATGCGGTTCGTTGAACGTCGTTTCTGGATTTTTTTACGGACATTGGTACGTGAGCGGCTCAAATCGGGAGATATCTATCGGGGCATTATTGAATTTATCAGTGTAAAAGGGGATCTGATTACGGTTGACAGCACCATATACGCTATTCGTAATCAGCGTGGAGAGATTGAAGAGATTGTTTGTATCGCACAGGATTTGAGTGAAGTTAATCGCGCTATCTTGGCGAGTATGGAGCAGTTGATTGATTATGAACCCTCTTTGACGGTATTGTTCAACCATCGTTATGAAGCAATTTTAGTCAATCAAAAATATTTGGATTTGATTGGATACGAGCGCAATGATGATTTTTTCGCCTCATCACCTACGCGTACATGGATGGCTGAAACTTCGGAGGGGCTAGAACCCATAAATTTTGATGGATGCACGAGAAGAGAGGTGCTGGAATCTATTTTCAGACAAGTGCATAACGGTGAAATACAAGGGCGGGTTGTATTAGAAAATCGTCATCAAAATAAGGAGTATTATACGCTTCATATCAGTTCGATGCCCAATCCGATGATTCCGAGCGAAGAGTATTACATCCTCTACTTTATCGATGTTACTCCGATTGAGCGGATGAAAGAAGATCGAATTAATGATGCCAAGCTGATGAGTGTCGGACGTTTGGCTGCGGCAATAACTCATGAAATCAATACCCCTATTACCTACATCAAAGGGAACCTTGAATTGCTTCAATGGGAATGTGAAGATAAAATCCCAGAGGTGCTCCCTTTATTCGAACCGATTCAGGAGGGGATATCACGGATTGAATCTATCGTCGGATCCATGTATGAATTTGCCGGAACAGGGAAAGAGGAGATGAAACCGTGCAACATCCATATGACTTTGATTTATGCCCTTCGGATTATTATGAATCGTTCGAAACATATCGTTCAAATCCTAATGAACGGGGAGATTTTTAGCCTTAGTAGTGCGTATGATTCTAACTCTTGTATGACGATGGGAATCTCCAATCGACTTGAACAAGTATGGATAATAATCCTAAATAATGCGTTAGATGAGTTTGAAAAGGGTACAATATCGTATGAAAATCGTCACATCGATATTCATTTCCATTGCGATGAAGAGCTCATTACCGTTGCCATTAGTGATAATGCGGGGGGAATTCCCGATAATATGGTAGAGGGGATTTTTGATTTTGCAACAAGCGGAGATAAAAAAAAGAGTATGGGGATCGGATTGAACGTAGCCAAAGCTATTATTGACAAGCATGGAGGGGGTATTCGAGTGAGCAACAAAAATAGCGGTGCAACTTTCGAGATTAGTTTAAAAAGATATAAGGAGAAACCGGATGTGGTTTAATGGAGAATCGGCAAAACTCAAAGAAGAAAAAGATCTTATTCAAGAAGAGTGTAATGCACTAAAAGCTGAATTGGAGTTTTACAAAGAGATTGCGGCACTCAGTGCCAAAGAGGCTTTGGTTGTCTTAAATACTCAAGGTGAACCGATTTTTTTTAACACACGCGCTCAAGATATCTCTGATAAACAAGCCGTTGCGCGTGAATTATCCAAAGGGTCGTCTGAAATCGTTGTCGGTGATTGCGAAGCCTCGGTTGTCAGTAAAACATTTAGCAACGGGATGAAGGGATTTATTCTGATCAAATCATCGGTTGTCGGCAGTGAAGAGGGCGGATTACTTGAAATGCACCAAAAAAGCATCAAAGGTGCGTTGAGTGCAACTCAAAAAGTTTTTATTGATATCCTCGAAAAACTCAAAGATATGGTAGAACAATCGCGTGAAACAGCGGAAGGTTCGGATGAAGGGCTAAAAATCGCCAACCGTGTTGATGAATACATGAATAAACTAGCAGAACTGATGGAGGGGACGATCTCGACAACCGCGAGCTTGGTTACCCGCTCCAATGAAGTTTCTAATGTCATCGCACTGATCAAAGATATTGCCGATCAGACCAACCTCCTAGCGCTCAATGCCGCTATTGAAGCGGCACGGGCGGGAGAACACGGTAGAGGATTTGCCGTTGTAGCCGATGAAGTACGTAAATTGGCGGAACGGACCCAAAAAGCGACCAAAGAGATTGAAATTGTGATTCAATCAATGCAGCAAGATACCAATGAGATCGAAAGTGCAACGGAAGAGCTTTCGACCATTGTTTCCAGCACCAAAAATGAAGTTTCTCTCTTGAGTGATCGTATGCAAACATTTCAACGCAATTCATCCCGCAGTGTCTATGAAATTATGGATATCAGCAACTATATTTTTAGCAATTTGGCAAAAATCGATCATGTTATTTTCAAAAATAACGTGTATGCCTTCTTATTCGGGCAAGAGAATGATTTTAAAGCGGTTGATCACCATTCATGCCGTTTGGGCAAATGGTATGAGAGCGGTACCGGTAAAGAGCAATTCGGTCATCTTAAATCATATGGTCTCTTAGAAAAACCTCATGCTACGGTCCATACACAGGCGAATGCTCTGATCGCGGATTGCGGTGAGGGTAAAAAATTATGTTCACGCCATCAAATTGAACAACGGATCAAAACGATTGAAGAGGCAAGCCATGGGGTATTTGATGCATTGGATGTCTTGGTCGCAGAGAAAACGGAAGATTTAATGGGCAGTGCGATTAATCAACTATTTGGAGGTTTAAAATGATACGTTTGCTAATTGTCGATGATGAGCCTTCGATCGGTGCCATGCTGGAAAAAGCATTAGGCCGTTCCGGAGATTTTAAAATCACTTATATCGAAAATCCGATTAATGCAGTTAGCCGTTTTCGTGCAGGCGATTATGATGGGGTGTTACTGGATATTATGATGCCTCAAAAAGACGGGCTTAGTGTCTTAGAAGAGATAAAAGCGAAAGACCCTGAGTGTGTGGTGGTGATGATGACCGCGTATTCCACGTTGGATAAAGTCTTGCAAAGTCATAAAGTAGGTGCGGATCATTATCTGCTAAAACCGTTTGATTCACTCGCAAGCGTTGAGAAAAAAATACGTGAATTGATTCAAGAACGCAGCTAAAAAGAGAGGGAGATGATCCCTTTTTTTTTGGTCAAAAATCTTATACCTTAGTATTTTAGTATGAATACTTTACAATTAGGGAAGAGTGTATTAAAATGGTGAAAAATTTAGGAGAATAGAGATGGCTCAGCAATGTCCTTTAATCTTTCGTCAAGTCGATGCAACCGTAACCCGTATTAATACGTTATTTGTCATAAGTACGATTATCGCATTTTTGCTCACACAAAGTTTAGTAATTTTGATCGCATTAATTATTGATTTTATGTTTCGATTGTACGGCTACAAGCATTTAAGCCCTATCCAAAATATTTCGTTATTTATTCAGAAAAAATTATCACTTCCCGTAAAAATGGAAGACGCGGGAGCCAAACGGTTGGCGGCATTTTTCGGGGTAGGATTTACGTTTGCCTTATTGATTACTTCGTGGTTAGGAGCCGGTTTTGCTACGGCGATTATTGCAGGGATCTTTTTATTTTGCGCCGCTTTGGAGCTGTTTTTCGGCTATTGTATTGCGTGTAAGATTTATTATATTGTAAAAAAAATATATCCGAAGGCTTTTGCATAATGGCAGCTTTATCTTCTAAAGCGATTTACGGCCTTGCCGCGATGCATGTTCTCTCACATGCACCTCATGCACGGGCAATGCAGGTACGTGAAATTTCAGCAATGACACAGATTTCACACGGGTATCTCGAACAGCTTCTTTCTATTTTGCGTCGCAATAATTTGGTAAGCAGTATTCGGGGGGCTTCAGGAGGTTATAAACTTTCCCGTCCAAGCCATGAGATTGAAGTGATAGATATTATTGAAGCGTTAGAAGGGCCATTTTATAAAATAGACGGAAATACGGGTTCAAGTTTGATTTTGGAGTATTTTTGGGGTGATATAGAAGAAAAAATGCGTTCTCTCTTCGGTATGAAACTCTCTGAACTGGATCAGGCGTATCAACCTCATTATTATGAGATTTGATACAAAACTTAAAACAGTTGTATCGTTATTAATTCCGTTTTGTTTCGATCAGTCTACGGTTTTGTACCATCATCGATTCAATCTCTTCAGCATTTTTTCCATTGTATATTTGTTCGATGTATAAATTATTTTTGGCATGAACTTCATGATAAAAATCTTGGAGAGATGCCCCTTTTTTATTAATGGTGTGAGGCTTATAGATAGATTCGACATGAAGTTTAGGTTGCGGAGCATATTTCGCTAATACGGCTTCACTCGCTTTATTGATACGCATGAAAGACTCATTTATAGTGGATTTTAGTATTAATACAAAATACAAGCAAGAATCGTACCTAAGAGTATCTCGATAGGTCTATTAATAGAGTTAGAATGGTGTAAAATACGTTTATGAATATATCAGCCTTAATTCTTATCGGTGCTTCTACGGGTGGCCCTGGACGAATTTATTCGATCCTTTCAGCATTGGACGATCATTTTGTGGGAACGATTATTATCGCGCAGCACATGAGTGCCGAATTCATCCCAAGTTTTATTAATCAGTTGCAATCGATTGTATCTCTTCCGATTTCGTCGGTTGAGCATCCTTTAAAAATTGAGAATAGACACATTTACGTCTGTTCCGTTACGTCACGGTTATTTCAAAAAAACGGAGAGATTTGGTTGGAGCCGATGGAAGAGGGGGATTATCCTTATAATCCTCAAATCGATCGATTATTCTCTTCCGCTGCGGCACTTCCCTCCTCGCTTAAACGTTTAGGGGTGATCTTAACGGGCATCGGGGATGATGGAGCTAACGGATCGTTATCCCTTTTTGACTCAGGGGGGGAGTGTCTATTTGAAAGCGAAGAGAGCGCTATTGTGTTTGGGATGCCGCGTCGTGCAAAAGAGTTGGTTTCTAACGGAAATGTCGGCTCAATCGACGAGATTATTGATCGCATAAAAGAATACGGAGGGTTGAATGTTCGGTTGGCTTAATACAAAAAAAGTTCCTAAAGCTGATGATCAGATCCGTCAAAATGTGGAAAATTTTGTCAATCCCAAAGCCGTTTTGGAAAAATTCACGGCGATCACCGGTATCCATTTTAATCAAAAAGAGTCTATTACGGCTTCTAAGTTAATCTATTTTTGTCGTAATAACCATATTTTTTCGTTTGATGAGTTGTACAGATGCCTCGAAAACGATAATGAAATTTTGGAAGGGCTGATAAACGTGTTAACCGTCAATGAAACCTATTTTTTCAGAGAAGCACGTCAGATTAATTTTTTAGTGGATAAGGTTGTCTCCCGTAAAGAAAAAGTACGTATTTTATGCGCTCCCGGTTCTAGCGGAGAAGAACCCTATTCGATTGCTATTGCCCTACTTGATCGCGGTGTCTCTGCGCTAAAGATCGAAATTGTCTCTTTGGATATTAACAGTGAAGTAACATTATTAGCTAGAGAAGGGCATTATACAGCCAGATCATTACACAAAACGACACAAGAACTGCAAGAAAAATATTTTATAAAAGAGGAAAACACCCTGAGGGTTCGTGATGATGTGAAACGGTTGGTGACGTTTCATACGATCAATATTTTCGATGAACGTCTGTTTGAGTTAGGAAAATTCGATATGATTTTTTCACGTAATATGCTCATATATTTTGATGAGCCAACCGTTGCGAAGGCGGTTGAACGTCTCGGAAGACTTTCTCGCACAAAGGAATCTCTACTTTTTTTCGGGCATGCTGATTTTGTTAAAACGCCCGTTGCTTTAGTGGAGCATTATGACGATGGGATTAAATTTTATACGATTGTTTAAAACCCTTCGTTGAGTACATACCATAAGCGATCAATCTCTTTATCGTCCAAAAACAAGGTAGAGGCATTCGTATAAAGCCATTCAAGCCCTTTTGGATTGATGGAGAGGGTGTGGGAGCAGTTTTGATGAGCCGGCAAAAAAGCCCGAATCAATGAAATATCCTCTTCTATAGGAAGATCACAAAAAAAGCAGTTAGGTTCACGGTGGAGCCTCCCCTCATACTCGAGAAGTCGGACATACGATTCGATGGCGACGCGTTTAGGGTTTTGATCTTTCCATCGAAGGGAAGCGTCGTTTAAGAGGGAGAAATAAAAATCACCGATAGACTCGGAGTCTTTGAGATGGGGGTGAAAGAGGGTAATAAACTGCTGCCATAATCGAAGACGCTCATACTGACCCATCCAAGAAAACCCAAGATGTATCACATCTTTCATTCTCGGAATAGAAGACTTAAAAGAGTGTTCTGCTTCAAAGTCAATTTTAAATCCCATATTGATAGGGCTATGGCGTGCTCCGTAGAAGCGATAAAGGGTCTGTAAGCTTTCCTCGGCTATGATGGTGACGATCATATCTTCTTCGCGGGCACGGTTGAGTTTGATAATAAAGCCCTGCATGATTAGTTCTACTTTACACATTTCTTTTCAAAATCTTCATTAATTCCCGCCATTTTAACCTTTTTTAACCTGAGTATTGTTAAAATAAGAAAATTTCATCTCCCTTTAAACTACTTATGTTTAAAAAGAGATTAAAAAATAATAATTTGCCGAAATTTTCTGGTGAAAGGTGACGATTAGAGTGGAATACCAAGACCTATTACGATCATTTAAAGATAACTGCGGATTCGGTTTGATTGCAAGTATCAAAAACCGTCCTTCGCATGAAAACTTGGAAAACGCCATTACGGCTTTAGAGCGAATGATGCACCGCGGAGCCGTTGCGGCTGACGGAAAAACGGGTGACGGAAGCGGATTGCTTTTGTCTCTTCCACATGAGTTTATGCGAACAGCGGCGGCTGAAGCGGGAGTCGAACTCCCTGAGATGTATGCCGTCGCCGTCGTATTTACCCGCGATGCTTCAACGTTGGCACATTTTGAAAAAATTTGTATGGCAAATGATCTTAAAGTAGTTTTGGATCGTATTGTTCCGATTGATACAAATGCATTGGGTGAACAAGCCCTTGCCACATTGCCTGAAATCCACCATATTTTTATGACACCGAACTCCCTTATGGCCAGCCAGCGTTTTGATGCATTGTTGTATCTTAGCCGTAAAGAGATAGAGCACGCGCTCGTGAGCGACAGTGACTTTTATATTGCCTCTATGTCGGCGCGTGTCGTGTCGTATAAAGGGCTCATTATGCCTACGCACATTAAAGAATTTTATACCGATTTACAAAACGAAAATTTTAAAATCTCTTTTGCATTGTTTCATCAGCGTTTTTCAACCAATACCCTTCCAAAATGGCGTTTGGCTCAGCCGTTTCGTGCCGTAGCCCACAACGGTGAGATCAACTCGGTCGAAGCAAACCGTTTTAACGTCGCGGTTAAATCTGAATCCATCAAAAGTGAAGTGTTTACCGACGAAGAGATTGCACGTCTTTTACCGATCCTTCAACCGGGCGGTTCGGACAGTGCGAGTGCCGATAACTTTTTTGAATTTTTGATTATTAACGGGATGGATTTTTTCAAAGCGGCGCGTGCGGTTATTCCGGCTCCATGGCAAAATGCTCCGCATATGGACCCGCAGCTTCGAGCATTTTATGAATACCATTCGACCGTTTTTGAAGCATGGGACGGCCCTGCGGCATTCTCACTCACGGATGGACGCTATATCGGGTGTGTACTGGATCGTAACGGTCTTCGTCCGTCCAAATATATCATCACCAATGATGATACCTTGCTGATCGCGAGTGAATACGGGGTTATTGATATTCCGGAAGATCAGATCAAAGAGCGCGGACGTCTTCAATCGGGACAAATGATCGGATTGGATTTAAAATTCGGGAAAGTGCTCAAAGATGAGGATATTAACCAATATCTAAAATCGTCTAACCCTTACATGAAATGGCTAAACGATCACATGATCTATCTTCAGGAGCATGTGGAAGAACAATACATTACCCGCTGTGAATATGATGCCTCGAATTTGGTAGAGCGTCAACGCTATTTCAATATTACCCAAGAGGTCGTTGAACAAGTGATTGAGCCGATGATGCGTGATGGCAAAGAGGCGGTCGGCTCCATGGGTGATGATACGCCCTTAGCCGCATTCAGTAGTGTACAACGTCATTTCTCTGATTATTTCAAACAACGTTTTGCTCAAGTTACCAATCCGCCGATTGACCCTATCCGCGAAAAAGTGGTGATGAGTTTGAACACCGGATTCGGTGAAACCCATAATATTTTAGATGAAATCCCCTCTCATGCGAATCGTCTGAAAGCGATCTCGCCGATTATTATCCGTGAGAAGTTGGAAGTGCTCAAATCATTCGGGGACAAAAAATCACCGCGCTACCAATCGTTCTATGCCAATCAAGAGTTTTCAACGGCGTATCAAGGCGCTTTGAAACCGGCACTTGAAGCGTTAGTTGAACGGGTGATCAAAGCGGTACGCGAAGAGGGTGTTCGTATTGTTATCCTTGATGACAGCGGTTTTGACAAAGAGCATAAAGCGATCCCTATGGCCATGGCCGTGGGACGTATCAGCCGTGCTTTGTTAGACGCTAAAATCCGTCACCTTGCGTCAATCGTCGCATGTACCTCTGAAGTGATTGATTCACACGGTGCAGCAACCTTGATCGCATACGGTGCAAGCGCAGTCTATCCGACCCTTTTGTTCGCTACGGTCGCGGCACGTGCAGAAAACAGTGTCAATGATATCAGCTGCTCCGAAGCGTTTAAATCAGTTCATCACGCCCTTAATGCGGGATTGCTTAAAATTATGTCGAAAATGGGGATTGCAACGATTGCCTCCTACCGTAATTCAGGTCTTTTTGATGTCATCGGCTTAAGCAAAGAGATCGTACATGAGTGTTTCGGCGAATCGCATGTAATGATTCCCGGCCTTAGCTATGAAGATATTGATGCGCGACTTGAGAGAAATCACAAAGATGCATTTGAAGTGGGTGGATTTAACCGTATTTTTCCACTCAAAATCGGGGGCTATTATAAATTTTACAACGGACAAGAGCATCATGATTTTAATCCGGATGTGATTCATGCCATTCATAAAGTTTCTAAAACCGGTAAACGTGAAGATTTCGATAAATTGAGTGCGCTTATCAACGGTCGCGGTCAAAAATTCATCCGTGACTTCTTTGAATTTAAATCCGATCGTCCAAGTATCGATATCAGTGAAGTTGAACCTAAAGAGGCCATTTTTAAACGTTTTGCATCGGCAGCAATGTCATTGGGTTCTATCTCTCCGGAAGCACATGAATGTCTTGCCGTCGCCATGAATACCATTGGAGCGCAAAGTAATTCGGGAGAGGGCGGAGAAGATTCTGCGCGTTTCGGAACACTCAAAAACTCCAAAATCAAACAAGTCGCATCGGGACGCTTCGGGGTTACTCCGGCCTATTTACGCTCAGCAGAAGAGATTCAGATTAAAGTAGCTCAAGGGGCTAAACCGGGTGAGGGGGGACAGCTTCCGGGCCATAAAGTCAGCGGTCTTATCGCACGTCTTCGCTACACGATGCCGGGTGTGACGTTGATCTCTCCACCACCGCATCATGATATCTATTCAATCGAAGATTTGGCACAGCTTATTTTCGACATGAAACAAGTGAACCCGAATGCAAAAGTGGCGGTTAAACTCGTCTCTTCTGCGGGTGTCGGTACGATTGCGGCGGGTGTGGCGAAAGCCTATGCCGATAAGATCATTATCTCCGGCGGAGACGGCGGTACCGGAGCGGCTCCTCTGACCTCGATTAAATTTGCGGGGAACCCTTGGGAACTCGGTCTTTCCGAAGCGCATAACGCCCTTAAAGTGAATAACCTCCGCGGATTGGTTCATGTTCAAACGGACGGTGGTCTCAAAACAGGTCAAGATATCGTAAAAGCGGCACTACTGGGTGCTGAGAGCTATGCATTCGGTACGGGAGCACTCACGATTATCGGATGTAAAATGCTTCGCATTTGTCATGTCAACAAATGTTCGGTCGGTATCGCAACGCAAAATGAAACGCTTCGACACGACTATTTTAACGGTACCGTCGAACAGCTTATCAACTATTTCACCTATTTGGCGGAAGACGTTCGTAAAATAATGGCGCAATTGGGATACAAAACAATAGAAGAGCTTGTCGGACGAAGCGATCTGCTTCGCGTCATCGATACCGAATTTGCGAAAAAATTCGATTTCAGTTCTGTTTTACACCGTGAAGAGGGGTTCAATACCTGTCAAGCTCCGAGCAATGAACCGTTTGATTCGAATGAATTTGAAAAAGAGGTTCTCGCTGAAGCGATGGATGCGATTAAAAATCCTGAACGGCCGATCCGAATCGTTCGCGATATTTGTAATCTTAACCGAAGTTTCGGTGCGCGCATCAGCGGTGAAATCGCGCAATACTATGGAGATAGCGGTCTTAAATCCGATACGATCCGTCTGCAGCTTAAAGGGATTGCGGGTCAGGCGTTGGGTGCATTTTTGATCAACGGTGTCTCTATTCATCTTGAAGGTGTAGCCAATGACTATATCGGCAAAGGGATGCACGGCGGTAAAATCGTTATCAAATCCAAAAACCAAGGGGAGCGATTTAGCGCAGGCGGTAATACTTGTTTGTACGGTGCAACGGGAGGAAAACTCTTTATTTCCGGTTCCGTTGGTGAGCGTTTCGCGGTTCGTAACTCAGGGGCTCTCGCAATTGTTGAGGGTACCGGAGATAACGCGTGTGAATACATGACGGGAGGGGTTGCCGTTATTCTCGGCAAAACCGGTATTAACTTCGGTGCGGGGATGACAGGCGGTTTTGCTTTCGTATACGATCAAGATCACAGTTTCGTGGAAAACGTTAACCGTGAGTTGATTGATGCTCTCCGTATTGATACCGATGACGGGGATGAAGCACGCCACTATCTCAAACGATTATTGAAAGAGTATGTAGCTGAAACCGAGAGTGAAATGGCGCAAGAGTTGCTCAAAAACTTCCGTGTTGAAATCCGAAATTTCTGGCTTGTTCGCCCGAAAAATTTAACTAAATTGCCACTCAATCCGGATAAAGGGGACTAATTAAATGAGAGAATTTTTAACGATTGAGCGTCTCGATCCCTCAAAACGCCTTGTATTACAACGTTTAAAAGATTTTAGCGAGATTTATGAACCGATGGTTGCGAGTGATGCCTCATCACAGAGTGACCGTTGTATCCAATGCGGCGATCCGTTTTGTTTGAATAAATGTCCGTTACACAATTACATTCCCCAATGGCTCAAAGCGGTAGCGGAAAAAGATTTAAAATTTGCGTTTAACCTCTCCAATGAGCCCTCACCGTTTCCTGAAGTGATGGGACGCGTATGCCCGCATGACAGACTGTGTGAAGGGGATTGTACCCTTAATGACGGTCATGGGGCGATCACAATCGGTTCGGTTGAGACGTTTATTAATGAAGAGGGATTCAAGCAAGGGTTAAAGCCTTATTTTCCGGGAATTACTACAGATAAAAAAGTAGCCATTATAGGTTCAGGCCCTGCAGGTCTCTCTGCAGCCACCTATTTACTTCGCTCCGGTATTGCGGTAACGATGTATGAACGCTCAGATCGTGCGGGGGGATTACTTACGTACGGTATCCCGAATTTTAAACTCGATAAAAAAATCGTTGAGCGCCGTGTTAATCTCCTTTTAGAAGCGGGGTTGGAGCTGGTCCTTAATTGTGAAGTGGGTAAAGAGATTGAGTTTGATGCCATTGCCGATAAACATGATGCGGTATTCATCGGAATCGGTGCAACGAAAAGCAAATCGGCAAAAATTGCAGGTGAAAATGCTTCAAACGTGTATGCCGCGATGGAGTATCTCACCGCCATTCAACGTAAGAATTTTGCCCTTTCGTATGAGAAAAAGTTTGATTTCAAAGAGCTTGATGTTGTTGTCGTCGGTGGCGGTGATACGGCAATGGACTGTGTTCGCAGCGCTAAACGTGAAGGGGCAAAAAGTGTAACGTGTCTTTATCGACGTGATGCACACAATATGCCGGGATCAGTCAAAGAGTACAAAAATGCGATTGAAGAGGGGGTTGATTTTGTGTTTAATGCCTCTCCGAAAGAGATTATTTTGAATGACGGCGGTAAAGCCGTCGGTATTCATATGGCAAAAACGATTCTCGGTGCCAAAGACGAATCCGGACGTCAAAAAATGGAAGAGGTCAAAGGGGGCGATTTTAACGTCAATGCCGATGTTATTATTACGGCTCTCGGTTTTGATCCGTGTGTCCCTCCGTTTTTGGCGGAAAACGGCATTTCGGTGAACAGTTGGGGTGGTATTGTCATTAATGAGAAACACGAAACGACAACATCGGGAATTTATGCCGGAGGCGATTGTTATCGCGGTGCCGATTTGGTAGTAACCGCAGCGTATGACGGGCGTGAAGCGGCACGATCTATCGTTAAATCCTTGTTGGGATAATGAACGCGTTTATCCAAGCTTCACTTCTTGCGTGTCAAGAGATCGGATCTTTGATACAAGAGGGGAATGATAGCTTATTTGCCTTGCATGAGCAGGGCTTCGGCGGAGATATCAGTAACGGTGTCGATCTCAAAGCCGAAGCAATTTGTTTTGCCCATCTTTCTCCATTCGGATCGGTTTTTTCCGAAGAGAGCGGGTGGATGTCTCCTGAATCCTCTATTACTATTTTTCTCGATCCGATAGACGGAAGTGATAATTTTGTCTCAAATTTCCCTTACTACGGTGTTTCCATTGCCCGAATGTGTGAGGGGAAAACGACCGAAGCGATAGTGTGTAATCTGGCAAACGGTGAGGTATTTATCCGAACCGAGGATGAGTATTATTCTATTATGCTTCATGCTCCGGAAAATAAAATTGAAATCATGACCAATGTATCTGCCAAAATCGGCCTTTTTGAAAAGGGACCTGAGCATCCTGAATTGGTCAAAAAACTCATGATAAAAAAGTTGAAATTTCGCTCTCCCGGAGCGCTAGCACTCTCCTTGGCATATGCCCCTTATGTTAAATATGTGCTATTTTTAGGTACAATGCGACCTTACGATATCCAAGCCGGACTCTATCTTAGCAAACACCTTTATGTGATTAGCGATGATAGGTATATCCTCATATGTGCGGATAAAGAGCTTTTTGAGCAGATACGTTTGATTGTAGAAAAGGAGTATTTTTGAGTCTATTTAACCTGTTCGGGGACTCCGAAAAGAAAAAACAACCCACCAAGAGTGAGGCTCCCTCTCACTGGGTAAAATGCCCTTCGTGCCAGTCACTGATGTATTATAAAGAGATTGAAAAACAAAACCATGTATGTCCGAAATGCGGATTTCATCTCCGTATCGGTGTTAAAGAACGGCTAGCCCTCATCGCAGATGAGGGGAGTTTCGTTGAATTTGACGGAAATCTTCGTCCGGTTGATCCCCTTAATTTTGTTGATAAAAAAAGTTATGCAGCCCGTGTGGAAGAGGGATATGCCAAAAATGGTACCTACTCTTCGGTGGTGAGCGGTGAGTGTACGATTAATAGCATTCCGGCACAGCTTGTCGTTTTCGATTTTAATTTTATGGGTGGCTCTCTCGGTTCGGTCGAAGGGGAGAAAATCGTCCGCGCGGTAAATCGTGCGATAGAGAAGCGTATGGGGCTTATTATCGTGAGTGCTAGCGGCGGAGCACGGATGCAGGAGAGTACTTTCTCTTTGATGCAAATGTCTAAGACTTCTGCAGCTTTGGCAAAATTAGCCACCGCAAAACTTCCGTATATTTCATTGTTGACCGATCCGACGATGGGTGGGGTCAGTGCCTCTTTCGCAACACTCGGTGATATTATTATCGCTGAACCGGGTGCTTTGGTCGGATTTGCAGGTCAGCGGGTTATTAAGCAAACCATCGGGAGCGATCTTCCTGAAGGGTTCCAACGCGCCGAATTTTTGCTTGAAAAAGGGTCTATCGACATGATCGTAGAACGGAGCGAACTCAAAGAGACTTTGAGCGATATGCTCAAACTGCTCCTCCCCTAAATATGCAGCTTTACGCCCTTTGTGACATTGATACGCTTCGTCAAAAGGGGATGGATGTCCTCTCTTTTGCAAAGCAGGCTAAAACATTAGGTGCTCAGGTACTTCAGTACCGCAATAAACACGCCGATATCGCTACGATTAAAACCGATTTGATTGCATTGCGAAACGTATGGGAAGGTTTTTTGATTGTTAATGATCATTATGAACTGGCACAATTTTGTGACGGTGTCCACATCGGTCAAGAAGATTTATACACGATTGATCCTGATCCCTCCCGTGCCATCAAAATTTTAAAAATGGCGATCGGCGAAGATAAAATTATCGGGCTCTCTACCCATAATATTGAAGAGATTACGATTGCTAACCATTTGAATATCAACTATATCGGATTGGGAGCTTATCGTGCTACTTCGACGAAATCGGATGCCAAAGTACTGGGAAAACATCTCGATGAGATAGCATCCCATTCCAAGCACCCTGTTGCCGCTATCGGAGGGGTAAAACTTGATGATACTTTCCAACATGTAACCTACCGTGTTGTGGGGTCAGGACTGCTGTGAATATCTCAATAATTTCGATTGCGAAAAAAGAGCGTTCTCTTTACGATCCTCTTTACCAAGAGCAGATGAAAATGATCTCCCGTTTTGCCAAATGTGAAGATATAGAATTATTTCCCAAAGAGATTATAAAAGCCCATACAATCAGTGCTGAGGCCTCACAAGCAGCGTATTCAAAGCTACTTTCCCCTATGCTAGGTAAAAATTACTCGATTGCATTGCATCCTGAGGGAAAAAAAATGGATAGTTTTGCATTTAGTAAGCTTATAAGTGATAAAATTTCGTTGCAATTTTTTATAGGTGGAGCCTACGGCTTTGAAAAGAGTTTTGTAGACCAATGTGATGTGGCAATAAGTCTTTCCGAGATGACTATGAGCCACAAAATCGCAAAAGCGGTATTGCTAGAGCAAATTTACCGCGCCTATTCACTGTTAGCAAACCATCCGTATCACAAATGAGGAGCATTGATGAGAGACCATGAGTTGCAGTATTTCGAGGAGATATTGCTGACGCGAAAAGCTCAGATTATCAAAAATCTTACCGGCGTTGAGAGTGAAATGAATCAATTACGTGAGATGGAACTCAACGATGAGGGCGATTATGCATCTGCCAGCAATGACAATATGGTTGAAAATGCCATCGGTTCTCAACAAATGCATGAACTTGAAGAGATTGAAGCGGCTCTTTATAAAATCAAGTCCAAACAATACGGTATTTGTGAAATGTGTGAAGATGATATCGGCTTCCAACGTTTGAAAGTTAAACCGCATGCAAAGTATTGCATTGTGTGTCGTCCTATCGTCGAAAAAAACAAACACTAAAAGGGAGAGAAAATGCAACTAAAACGGTATAGCATCGCATCACTGATTTTAATGATTTTAGTCGCTGCTGCGGTATATTCAATCGATAACGAATCGATTTCATTCGATCTGTTAGGGATGCATTTTCCAAACTTACCGGTTGCATTTTGGGTAGTTGTCCCTCTCATTATCATGTACCTTGCCAGTCTATTGCATATGGGTGTTTATGCATTAGTGGGCAACTTCAAGCTTCGCCGTTTGAATAAAGATCATGAAAAAATGATCGATGCACTTCGTGATTCATTATTAGGTGTACATGAGCGTAATTACGTTTACAAAAGTGATGCCTATAAACTTATGGGCAAATTGATCGACAATGCACTTATTTTGCCTTATGAGACACTTCGAATCATCGGTAATGAAAAAATTGATGAAGCACTTGAGTTGATGAGAAATGTCAAAGAGAAGAAAAAAGTAGATATTAAAAAATTCCATTTGGCTACCCATACATCTATTATGATCCAAAATAATCTCAACCGTTTTGAACGCGGTGAGATTGATGCCGACAGTATCCTTTCCCGTCCTGAGAGCTACGGTGAAATCGTTTGTGCCAAAGCGTATGAGTCGTATGTTAAAACGGCATCGGTCGGATCAATAATGAAGTTTAAGCATCTCTTTACTAAAGCCTCTTTGGTCGATTTCATTCAACGTGTCAATGCGGACGAAAATGGGATACAAATCACTAATGAAGAGTTAGTCACTATTTTCTCTACGCTCAAGCTTCACAGTAATGATTGGATCGATTTCTCAGCAGCTATGTCTAAAAATATGCTTCCTGAACAACGTATCCGTCTGTTTGAAATGTTGAGTGAAAATAATGATGACGCGATGGAGGGGTATTTATATACCCTTTATGATTTGCAAATGATTGATACGGCGAATGAAATTTTGAACAATACTGCGCATACTGATTATCTAATCTTTAAAGCGTACCGTGATCTCAAACGTGCCAATAAGCACTACGATATTGCGATCTTTTTACGTCGCAGTTGCTAAGTAAAAAAGGTAGCTTTGCTGCCTTTCCTCTTCCAAGGTATTTTTAATGACTCCCAAACTTGACTTTTCTACTCCTATTTATGCCCTTGCCCCATTAGCCGGCTATACCGATTTACCGTTTCGCAATGTCGTCAAAAAGTTCGGTGCCGATTTAACGGTGAGTGAGATGTTAAGTTCCAATGCTCTCGCACACGGCTCTACCAAAACGATTAAAATGCTTGAACGCAGTCCCAATGAAGACCCCTATTCGGTACAAATAGCGGGTTCGGAAGAGGATATTGTCCGTCGTGCGATAGAAATTTTAAATACGGTCGATGATATCGATATTATCGATCTTAACTGTGGATGCCCTGTCCCTAAGATTGTCTCTCACGGTTCAGGGAGCTCATTACTCAATGATTTGCCCCGTATGGCACGTATTATTGAGACGATCAAAAAGACCTCCAATAAATCAACGCTCAGCGTCAAAATCCGTTTGGGATTTGAGTCGAAAAACCATATTGAGATTGCTAAACTGGTCGAAGCGTGCGGTGCCGATTTCCTCGCCGTTCACGGGCGTACCCGTGCGGGGAAATTCAAAGCTCCCGTCGATTATGATGCGATTGCCGAGATTAAAGCGGCTGTGGGTATTCCTGTGATTGCCAACGGTGATATTGATTCTTTTGAGAAGGCGCAATGGGTGCTAGAACATACGAAAGCGGACGGTGTGATGATCGGTCGCGGAGCGGTAGGTGCACCATGGATTTTTCATCAGCTAAAATTAGGAAGTGCTACGGTTGATCCCTTGATCAAACATGCCATTATAATGGAACATTTGGACGGAATGATAAGTTTTTACGGCTCACGAGGGGTTGTGACATTTCGTAAGCACGTGCATACCTATTCAAAAGGGTACGAGGGGGCATCGGCACTGCGTGATCTTGTCAACCGTATCGATGACCCCATCCATTTTCGCGCGGTGGTTGATGAGTTTTTTCTCACCCATCGACAAATCAGTGAGGGGTTCAAAGCCTCTGATATGAAGTGTGAGTGCTAAAGCCTGTGAATACTAATGCTGGTGGTGAAATTCCTGTATCTCTTTGATCTCTTCGGGGGTCGCTTCATGAATATCTAAAACGGTTCCTTCGAAAACGAGATCCATTCCCGCAAGTGGGTGGTTGCCATCGAGTGTGGCATGATCGCCATCGATCTCGGTGACGGTATAGATGATAACATCCTCAGAATCCTCTTCAAAGTATCCATCGAGTTCCATCCCGACACTTACCTCTAATGGCAATTCGCTGAGTTCTTCGGTGACAACCAGGGTAGGGTCATATTCTCCGAATGCTTTATCAGCCGAAAGGGTAACTTTGAAGGCTTCACCGATAGTTTTTCCTTCCAATGCTTCTTCTACAGTTGGAAAAATGTGACCGTAATTACCATGGAGATAAACCAGTGATTCTTCCTCTTCATGGAGAAGATTTCCCTCCGTATCGTTGATGTGGTAATCGATGGTAACGATGCAGTCTTTTGTGATGGTCATGGAATTTCCTTAGGGGAGTGGGATAAGAATAGGGTTGAATGCTTTGGTCGAAATTATAGCGTGTTCTCCCATTCTCAGCTCTGAAGCTTCGGTTGCACTTAGAACCGTGCGGACGATGGAAGAGCCGACAAGCAGGGTGACAATCACAGCAGGGAAATCTTCTTCGATTTTCAGTACCTCACCGATAAGCTGAAGTTTGCCGCTGAGGGTTTGCGGACTGAAAAATTCCATTGGGGGACATACGCGTTCTATCCGTCCCGATACTACCGATGCGAGACGGTCTGAGAGTTTTACCGTTTCGGCAATATCGTGGCTTACCAGCAAGGTTGTCACACCGAGACGAGAGTGAATACGCGTGAGTTCATTTTGAAGTTTCGCACGCATCGCGGGATCGAGTGCTGAGAGCGGTTCATCCAGAAGCAAAATCTTCGGATGGCGTACTAATGCACGGGCAAGCGCCACACGTTGTTTTTGACCCCCTGAGAGGGTATCGGGGCGGCGCTCTGCGAGCTGTGAGAGTTCAACGAGTTCGATCAGTTCTTCGACACCTTTGCGTTGTTCAGCATTTTCGGCTGCAAAGAGGAGGTTTTCACGGACACTCATCGTAGGGAAGAGGGCGTAGTCTTGGAAGACAAAACCGATACTCCGTTTTTGGGGCGGGAGATTGATACGGCGTTCCGAATCAAACCATACCTCGCCGTCTACTTCTATCTTACCGCTGTTGGGTTGCTCTAGCCCTGCGATAAGACGTAGCAGAGTTGTCTTTCCCGCCCCTGAAGAACCAAAAAGGGTGAGGAACTCCCCATCGTTGATACTTAGCTCATAATGGGCTTCCAATGCCCCCTCAGCGGTATCGAGATGCTTTTTAAGATGGATCAAGATCATCGAATCCCTCCGAGTGATTTTTTATTGAGGGTATAGACGAGGAGTAAGATAGCGAATGTCACCACAAAGAGGGTGAGGGCGTATTGATGTGCCATGGCGTAATTGAGCGATTCGACTTCGTCGTAGATCGCGATCGAAGCGACGCGCGTTTCATCGGGGATATTGCCTCCGATCATCAAAATCACTCCGAACTCTCCGACCGTGTGGGCGAAGGCGAGGACGATCCCTGAGATCACTCCGTGACGGATACTCGGAAGAATCACCCGCATCATTGTCTGTAGTTTCGATTTTCCGAGGGTATAAGAGGCTTCGAATATCGTCTTTGGAACCCCTGAGAGTGCCGACTGGATCGGATGAACCATAAACGGGAGGCTAAAGAGGACGGAGCCGATCACCAACCCCTCGAAACTAAACGCCAAACGGATACCGTGTTCGCTCATGAAGCTCCCGATGGCGGAAGCGGGGCTGAACGCGAGAAGGAGATAAAATCCTAAGACTGAGGGTGGCAGTACGAGAGGCATACTGACGATGGTTTCGATGATGCTTTTGAATCGCATACGGCTAAATACCAAAAATGCCGCGAGGGGAATTCCGATGATGAGGAGGATCACGGTAGTAACGGCGGCAAGTTTAAAGGTGAGCGCCATCGTACTTAAAAATTCAGCTTCCATGCGTCTCCCTGAGTAGTGAAATTTCAGAGGGTTGAACCATCCAGTGTATTTCATCGCCTTCACCTATCGCGAGGGTGTTAAACGTCAGTGTCGGCACCAAGGCGATGAGGCTCGTCTCGTGATAGGTGAGGGTGATTTGAGAGAGGACAATCCCACTCTCGATCTTTTGCACGGTTGCGCGGGCACAGTTTGCGCTCGTGGCGGTGACGTTTTTGGAGAGGATTATTTCGGTCTCTTTGAACGCCAAGGTGACATCGGCTCCGATGAGGGCATCCGAGGCTTCGGCGAGGAGGAGGTGAAAGGGATCCTCTTTGATAGCAACGCTAAGGATACTGAGGTGCTCGGAGGCAGTGAGGGCGGTGATGGTTGCTTTTAGGGTGTTCATAAAGGTTCTATTCTCACTTTGATGTCGGCTGGTTGTGTGCTGTAAGGAGATGAGGTGACGATCATATCGACTCCGCTGCCGGCATACTCGGCGATGTTTTTGGCACTGATTCCCCCTGTGGCGATCAGCGTGATATGAGGGTAGTCGGCACGGAGGATTTGGACGGCATCGGAGAGTTTGGTGAGGGGGAATTTCTCCAACTGGAGGATGTCTGCTCCGAGGCGGGCAAATTTGAGTGCTTCGGCGATGTCGCCCGCTTCGATGACGATCTTTTTTTCGGGGTTTGCTTTTTTGGTTTTGCTCAGGGCTTCGCTAAATGCTTCCTCGGCAGGGAAAAATACACGGTGATAATCGAAGATCAGGATCGATTCCGAAAGACCCAAACGGTGCGCGACCCCGCCCCCTGATTCGACCGCTTTGATGGCGATTTTTTTCGTAAAGGGGGTGGTTTTACGGGTGGTAGCGACCACTATATCAGGATTGATACTACGAGCCAAGAGTACCGCTTCGCGGGTGTAGGTAGCAATACCGCTCGCGTAGTCGAGGAGGTTTTGGACGCTTTTCCAGATGCGGTGGATATTGCCTGCTTCGCCGTGGACTTCGAGAAAGACGCTTTTCGGGGGAACCAAAGTTCCCGATTTTACAAAGCCGTCGATCTCCAAACCATAGAGTCCGCACAATCGTACCGCCTCTTCACTGCACGAGACGACGAGAGGGCGTTCACGAGTCGAGAAGGTGATACGGGCACGTTGGTCACTGATCCCTAGTGATGCGGTCGTGAGATCGCCGTAAGGGACGTCTTCGCTTAGCAGTGTTTCCAGCTCAGAATCGTTAAGGGTAATCATAGGGATGTCTCCCAACCGATAAATGCCCAGTTAACGGTGCGGGGAGGGCGGTTTTGTCCCACGATGACATCACGGTAATACTCTCGTGCTTTACTCTGTTGTTCTTCTTCAAGGCTTCCGATACTCCAAATCAGCGATTCGATGAACTCCTCTTCACTCCCGCTACGGACACTGCCCCGTCCTGTTTCGATGTAATCGACACGGGGGAGGAACCCTTGGGCGTAGAGGATGAGGGGGATATACCAGTAATCAGGTTTCGTTTTGACCTTTTTTCCGATAAAATCAAGGATATTCATATCGACGAAACTTCCCCCCACCTTGTAGGTGAGATAGCACCCTTTTGATGCATGAGCCGACATTTTGGAGAGAGCGGCTTCGACATCGGAGACCTCCATCGAGCGTGACGCGACGGCGATATCAATCTGCGGCAAGTGGCTCCAGTCATCGTCCCAACCGATATGATATGTTTTAATATTAGTAACCCCTTCGCGCGCGGCGTAGGCTTTTAGCTCTTCGAGCATTTGAGCGGAGAAGTCGATGGCAATCACCTCTTTAACTCTTTTTGCCAAAGGGATCGTGAGTGCCCCAGGCCCGCATCCGATATCGAGAACGACTTCGTCCCCCGTGATGTTCATACGGGAGATAAACTCCTCTACGTAGGGGCTGTTGATCGTCGATTGCGCCATATCGGCAGATTTTTCATCCCAATCAGTACTCGTTTTTGCTTTGAAATCGGTGGTCGCTTTGTGCTCTTTGTACATCGCTGGAAAGTTTATCGGTTCTAAAAACATAGGTTACCTTTGCATTTATGACAGTAATTATAATCAAACGATTATTTTTTAGCAGGTATGCCATACCCGTTGGCTTTTAAGATTGTGATCGCTTTCGGTGAAGAGATATAGCGGAGGAATTTTTTTGTCGCGATCTGATTTTCGGGTGAGCCGTTTTTGAGTCCCACCATTGCTTGATCGATTGTGTTGTACGCTTTATCGTCCACTTCGACCCATCTGCCGGCGTTTTTCATCTCAGGAGCGAGGACGATTGATTTCGCCATAAACCCAACATCCACCGCTTTGGTCGTCACATACGCACCCACTTGGGAGATCGATTCGGCAGTGATGATTTTGCCTGCGGCATCGTCAGCGACTTTATAGTATTTCATCGCGTTCATCGCTTCGATACCGTACGGGGCTGTTTTAGGATTGGCTAGGGCGATATTTTTGACGCTTGGATCAGCAACAACCGCAACCCCTTTAGAGAGATCGGCACCCGTAGCGCTCCAAAGGATTAGGGTTCCGAAAGCGTACACTTGGGATGCAGTTGTGGCATATCCCCCCTGTGCCAGTTTGGCAGGATACTCGACATCGGCAGAGAGAAACGCATCATACGGCGCACCGCTCATAATCTGCTGAGTCAGTTTGCCTGAGGAGCCTGTAATGATTTTGACACCAATCCCAGATTCCTTGGTAAATTCTTTTGCGATATCGGTTATCGCATATTTCATATTGGCCGCAGCAGCAACGGTGATCGTTTGAGCCGCCAATGCCGAAACAAAGGCGAAAGAGGCGAGGAGAAGTTTTAATAGTTTCACTTGAAGCTCCTTTATTTCTTTTATGATATAACGATAATCACACTATTGCAAAAACGGTTCACGGGAAAACGCGACAATTTCGTTATGCTTTGTAAGATATAACGAAATTATAGAGAAAAATACTTAAATTTTTGTAGGAGAGTGTTATAAATGGAGTTTTGTATTCCGTACGCTCTGAACGCTTGTATCCTATAGGGTATCGAAGTGTTGATGTTCATGGTTCGACAGGCTCACCACGAACGTAAAAATATTAAAGATTAGGATATAAAAAATCCAAATGCTATAGTTGATATTGCAAGGACAAAAGAGAACAATACTCCATTATATGTTAGCTGACATATTTTTTTTACAGCAATAAAGTTTTTAATTTGAGATGTATTGTCGTATTCTGTGATAACAGTTTCGTTAACTTCTTGAGGAAACTTCCCCATTAATGGCGCGAGAGCCATTGCTAAGTTTTTGATGCCTTCTTGTTCTTGTTTATTCCAAAAATCAGCCCATATTTGATAATGTTCTACCCAAAAATTTCGATCTAAGTATTCATGTTCTAGCCAATCATCGTAGTCTAAGCCCATATCTTTTTTTAGACTTTCTGCAATTTGTTTGATGGTATGATGTTCAGTAATTGTTATAGGACCGTATGTTTCAGATGTCATACCATGACAATATCCTTCAAAATTCAGGATTAATGCAGCTTCTTTTTCTTGAAAATTAAAAAAAAATGATCTAAATATGGTGGCTGAGATAATTGTTAAAAGAAAAAAACCTACACTAATTTTTAGAAACAAAATATTTATGATAGGATTGTCATTATTAGTCAATGCAAAAGCTATTGCAGCTGTTGATAAGCCTGCTATCCAAACTACTA
Source organism: Sulfuricurvum sp. (assembly GCA_024637215.1). Classification (GTDB taxonomy): domain Bacteria; phylum Campylobacterota; class Campylobacteria; order Campylobacterales; family Sulfurimonadaceae; genus Sulfuricurvum. The sequence goes on along the minus strand of JAGXFM010000032.1, from coordinate 1,766 downwards.
CATTGTCAGTTTGTTTTTCTCGTTCAAAGAGTTCTTTTTTAAACTCAGGTATTTTTTTATTATAAAAATCTATAGCATTTTCATGAAACTTTTTAGCCATTTAGATAATATCCTTATGTGTAGTCAATTACAACCCGATAATAATATGTTTAGAAGAGATGAGGGCATAAGCATTCATCCCCTCGGAGAGCTTTTTCGTATCTTTGGGATTCGTAAGAGAAATAAGCTCGGTAAAGAGATCAAGGGCGAAGGTGATTTCATCGGTTTCATCTTGCGATTCGATACGACTGATCGTCCCTTTTAGAGTGTTCATCGACTCACCGCTTTTCGGGGGAGTCGTAACGATAGTGACATCGCTTGATTTGATGATGGCGTAGAGATCGCATCCGATCGTGAGACCCATATTACGGATCGATTTCATCGTAATGACGGATTGGATCGTATGACTCCCTGTGAGTGAGAGGGTGAGGACACCGTTCAATCCTCTCTCTTCGATGCTTATGAGAGTAGCGGGGAGCTGATTGCGTGCACTGGTGGTGAGGAACGTTCGGCTGAGAATACGGGCGAGGCGTTCGGGGTCGTTGCCCGCTTCGGCGAAACGGTCGATAAACTGGCGGTGAAGTTCGTTGAAACGGTGAAAGGTCGCGATGAGTTCGCGTGCGTAGGGGGTGAGTTTCGTCCCTCCGCCCCCACGGCCACCCGTTAATCGCTCGATGAGGGGCTGATCTGCGAGGAGATTCATCCCGTTGATCCGCTCCCATGCCGCTTTATAGGACATTTTCATCTCTTTGGCGGCGGCATTGATCGATCCGGTTTTATCGATTCGCTCCAACAACTCGATGCGCCCTGCACCTAAGAAACTTTGTCCCTCTTTGGTAAGCCAAAAGCGCCCGTCAATTTTCATTAGAGACTAAAGCTCGCTTTCATAGGAGTTTCAATCGTATCGAGAGAAAATGCACCGCTTAAGAAAAGGTGAGAGGCCAAGACCCCTTGTGCCAAAAGCATATCCGAACCGTCTTTGTAGGGGAGGGCAGTGGTTTTTACTTCGCGTAAAAAAGGGGTCTCCTTGCCGTAAATGACATCGATAGCCCCTTTCGTTTGCGATAAGAGCTCGATGAGGAGCGGTTTTGAGATAGGAAGCTCATCATCCGATAAACCTGCCGAAGTCGTATTGATAATCAAATCATACGGCGCAGGGGTGAAATTATCCCAGCTGTAGGATTCAATCTCTTCCTTTTTAAAGTAGTCCAGTCGTCCTTGTGAGCGGTTAAGAACAGTCGGGGTAATCGCTCCTTGACGCAGTGCGATAGAGAGGGCGCGCGCCGTTCCCCCTGCACCGAGGATAAGAGCGTTACGGAGTGTTCCGAAAGACTCTATCGCACGCATAAAACCCTCAGCATCGGTGTTGTAGCCGATTAATTTCCCCTCTTCCAACACGAGGGTATTGACGGCTTGGATCGTTTTGGCAATACCGCGCACTTCATCGCATTGAGCGTAGGCGGCCTCTTTATGCGGTATTGTGACGTTGGCACCGCTAAGGGCTTTCGCGAAAAAAACGTCACGAAGTTGTGAGCCATCGCTTAGATGGGTGCGGCTATAGCACGCTTTGATATTGAGGGATTTGAAGACATAGTTGTGCATCAGCGGCGAGCGTGAATGGCTCACCGGATCACCGAAAATACTAAAGAGGTTCATTTCGCGGAGACCAAATCATCCAGTGTGCTCATCAGAGCACCGAGCTTATTGGTCACTTCGAGGTATTCGAG
>JAGXFM010000031.1 GCA_024637215.1 Sulfuricurvum sp. | reverse complement strand
CAACTCGGTAATAGCATACGAAAAAAGTCCGAATCGAAGAGCGTTATCCTCATATCCGCACTCAGGAGGGCCATACAGAAATTCCCGATCACACAACAATGGCGCATAGATAAAACGATACGCTACATTCTCATAGATCGTTCCATACAGTTCAACCGCATACAAAGAATCGCCCATAGCAATCTCAAACGATTCAATAAGTTTGATTTTAAAATGTTTACGGTCGATGGAACGGTAGAGGGGTAATACGACACTTACCTCATAACTCTCATTCAACGCTCTAGGAAGTGAATGGGAAACATCCGCCAACCCTCCGGTTTTAACAAAAGGGTAAACTTCGCTTGACGCGAACAACATACGTTTTTTATTCATGTGTGCTCTCCCGTAATAATTTTGCCGCTAGCTCCGGTGTAACCGGATTGATGACAATCCCCGTCGTGTGTTCAAATCCACCGAATTGATAGAGACGCGGCATAATACGAATCGTAAAACGGCACAGATCTGCCGAGCCGATCCCTTCATTATCGATCAAAGGGGGTGTGGATACCCATAGGTTAAAATGGAATACCCCAAGTTGCCGTTTTAGCCGCTGCAGTGTTGAGACTAAAAGTGAAGCAACCGTTTCAATGCGGGTACGGCTCAATGTATCGATTTGCCCCGCTTCTTTAATCGAACTGATCATCACTTCAAAAGGATAGGAGCTGGCATAGGGACAAAATGCGGTAAACTCACCCTTTTTTTCAATAACCCTGCACCCTGTCTCCTCTTCATGTTGGAGAATAGACTCCATCAGGGCATGGCCGTTCGTTTGATAATACTCATACGATCTTCGATATATTTCACCGCATGTCTTTGGAACCATCGGGAGACCTATCAGCTGCGTATGGCAATGGCTCATCGATGAACCCGCATTTTTCCCTTCATTTTTAAATAAAGAGAGATAGACCAACCGTTGATCACGCCGTAAATCTCCAACTCTCTGACGAAGGGTTTTAAGCCAAGAAACAGTGTCGGATTCATTCCATTCAGACATGGATGTGGTATGTCGCGGAGTATCGATTATCACTTCATGGGCACCGAACCCTTCCCAATACTCAAACAATCCGAAATGGTGATTAGGAGGGGTTTCAAGCTGAACTGCTTTAAAAAGATTAGGGACAACACGTGTCTCCCATCCCCCTTCATTCGAAAAACTCCCCTCAGTGCGTTGCGCAAAAATTTCAGGAGGGGTCATCCCTTCATTCCCCTCACAAAACGGACAGGGTTCTCCAAAAGAAGCGTCACTCTCGCTGAGGGGTACATCCGGATGTCGGAGCCTCTCTGGCGCTATAAGGACATGGGTATCATGGAGCCGATCGTACCGAATCTCAGACATTGTTTATCTCCATTGATCCTTTGAGGGTAAAAGAACCTGCAAAATCGAATACGAATGCCATACTGATCCCCTGAACGCTCAAATCAAATCCTTGCTCACTTTGAGAAAGGGTTTTAAGTTGAAAATAATGGATACGACAGGGCTGACTTAGAGAGAAAATTATCTTTTTACCGAGAACGCGATCGATAATTTCCACACGTGAACACAATGCTATTTCACCCTCTTCTGCTACAGCCACTCCGTTCAAAAGTACCTCATCGACATTGGAAAAGTGAAAATTATGTTCTAAGAGATACGACAATCTTTGTGTTGTTTTAGAGGTAAAATTCACCTCAAAATCGAGAGAATTATCATGAGGAATATACTGCTTTTCTAAAACAGCTTCTGCTTTTTCGGGGAAATAAAGACCGCCGTGTCGTGAAAAGGTGATGGCGTGTTGATTCCATTTCGATTCAAAAGGCTGATTGGTAAAATCCCCGTATTCTCTAAAGTTACAGTGACGGAAACTCTCTGTGCTAAATGTTTCATCGCTGATATGATCGATAAACGAGTTTTTTAGATACCAATCATAGATGATTGCATCGCGCAAGCTATCGTCCATTTCTCCCATTGCCGTATGGATCGTATCGATACCGTCTTCGGGTGGAGTCTCTTCTTTAGACTCGATATAAAGCGGTTCCAACACTCTTTGATGATACGCCTCTTTGCGACGGGTGAGGGTGTTTTGATAATTGAAGCATCGATCACGAACGTCAAATTCTACTAGCTGACCTCCGAAGGCGCTGTCAAATCGAAAAATTAGCTCAGACGTCAGTACTTTCACCTTCTCATACCCGTCAAGCTCATTCTTATTGGCCTCAATCACGCTGCTTTTATCGTATCGGATGTTTTCACATTCGATGAGGTAGCGATAGGCTGTGTCGCGCAAATTCGGCAAATAAAGACCTCCGAAAACGCCGTGCCACAGCGGATCGTTCGTTTGAAGTTTGAAAAGAGCGGTATCAAAATCACTGCGATTGAGAACGGGTCGCTGTTCGGAGAGTTCCAACATCCGTTTATGAATACGGTTGCTCTCAGGATATTTGACAAAGAAGTTTTTCCAAATTCCCCCTTTGATAAACTTCACCCCCTCTTTTTCATACTGCTCAAATCCCATCTCCTGTTTGTACCGCTCAAGCCGCAGAGCATCATCGGCACTCAAACTCCACTCCCCCATCTCATAATACGAGACATTGGGAACATAGGCGAGACCTCGCGGTTTGTTGTGTTTAAAATACTCGCCGTAATGAATCGGTTCAATCGCGTCATCCGCCAAAACGGCTTCAACAAATTTTTCCAGCCATAATTTTTCATAAACCCATGCATGGGTTCCGGGCCACATACCGAATTTTTCGGCGTCATCAAAAATAATAGCGGCCGAATTTGTCTCCCGTGTATAACTTTTAATGGCACTGAGTGCCTTCTCGACACTTTGAAACGGGAGAGCATAGCGGAGCTTTTTACTGATAGGAAAAATTCCGAGCCGTTTACCCCCCTCTTCGCTCATATAGTAACCATCGAGCACCTCTTCATCAAATCCTGCGCACTGGAAGTGATAATCGTCCATCACCGTATACTCGATTTTACTGCGATGCAAATCGGTTATCAACGACGATTCCCATACCCTCTCCGTGAGCCATAGCCCTTTGGGAGTTTGTCCAAATGATTCTGAGATAGAGCGGTTAAGTTTTTCGATCTGAGCCACCCGATCTTGGGAGGGGATGACACTTAAAATGGGTTCATAATACCCTGCAGTGAAAAATTCGATGCTCCCTGATTGGGAGAGTTTTTGAATCTGGTGATACAGCGCAGGATCACGCAGCTGAATCTGTTCCATCAACCATCCGCTGCAATGAACACTGAAACGAAACGACGGATAACGGCTCATCACCTCGAAAAAAGGTTTATAGCATACCGCTATCGCGTGCTCAATAACCCAATCGAAATTATCCACCGGCTGATGCATATGTATCCCGAATAAAAGTGCTGTTTTCGACATCTGTTTTCCTTTATACAAACCAGTTTGCGGCGTAATGTTCATCCAAATCGATACAAAGCGCTCCGTTACCGGGTAGCGTTTGAACTATTTTGGATCCGCTCACGAGTTCAAAACGGAGATGAAACAATCGCATTGTTCCAAAATGGAGGCGTGAAAGTGCTATTTCAAGCCGTTCATCGATCGCAACGAGATCGTTTTCAGCCGATGTAAGTCTCTCTAAGTCAAATTCAAACTGCTCAGAGCTCTCTTCCAAAATAACCAGCAGTTTTAAGTTATGACGGTCAATTTTCGAAATATCTCCCTCAAATGCCACGTATATCGCTTTTTTATCGTGACCGTAGTAGAAAGTATCAATAGGGCCGCGTACTCGATCCATAGTGGAATAGAGTTTTCGCTCATCCATGCTCCCGCATCCAAGCCACTCAAAAAAAGAGTTGTACTTGCCATCAATAATAGGGGTGAGAGGAGATTGCGGCTTGATCCAAAAAGGGGCACTATCCGCCATTGTAAGGATCGGTTGATAGAGATTTGCAGGGGGTACCATTCCCATCAGTTCGTATATTGCGATCAAATGGTTTCGGAAAAGGAGATCAAATTCCTCAGCAAAATCACTGACATGATCATCACCGTACCACCAAAACCAATCACTACACTCCGATGCTAAAAAATGGTCCTCTATTTTGCGTGCCGTATCGTCTGAAACGATCCCTCTAAAGTTTTCCGTATCCCGTCGGGTCTGGAAAATCAGTTCCCATGCCCTATTTTTTTGGGGGTGCCCCGACCATGTATCAAAAGTGCCATGAATCCAGCTTCCAGGTTGAAGTGTTTCTAACTCGATATGCTTGTTAGCTTTTGCCATCTCATCCATAGTAGTGCTTTTACACCATGAAGTTGCCTCTAAACGGGAGTAAAGGGTACTAAAGAAGTCAAATCCGTTATTCTCGTAAAACTCCCACGCATTCTCACCATCAACAATGACGAAAACAGAGGGATCACTTTGTTCGTTGTAAATGGATTCGAGGGAATGGATAAAATGGTTTACGGCATCTTCTGCACCTTTAAACCGATAGGTAAAACCGATCAAATCACTCAATCCATGGTCTCTGAACCCCATAGTTACACCGTCAAAACTGTAGGTATTATAAAGGTTTTTTCGACTTTCATCGCCGAGTGAGTGAAATAGTATCGCTTCATCCGTGGCGATCCACTCCACCCCGTATTCACGGTAGAGGGCAACGCTTTTCGTATCCACCGCACCCTCTGCAGGCCAAAATCCGGTCGGCTTTTTTTTGAAATGTTTTTTGTATACCGCAATAGAACGTTCTATATGCTGGCGTGCATCTTCAAGTAATGAAATCGGTCGTTGGGGGAGTACGGTGTGGGGATTGGCAATAGAGGCATTTTCCATATCGATCAAAAGGGGCAAAATCGGGTGATAATAGGGGGTAGTTGATACTGAGATACGCCCTTCTTGCTGTAATAAAGCATAAAAAGGGATAATCGTTTGAATAAAACTGCAAAGCACTTCAAGAAGAGCTTCTTTATCGTGCTGCGTAAATCCTTCTCCGCGCTGTAGCAACTCTTTTACCACACTGTTTTCAGTGCGGAGATAATTCCCGCACCAAGCCAATAAAAAAAGAACCTCTAAATCAATCAGTTCATCGTCACTGTACTCGACTTGAGAATACAAATATTCATACCGTTTCAACGGTCGTACCATCGTCTCAAATTGGGTAGATTTACAAATTTTAATCAGCCATTGGCGCGATAATGTATCGAGCACAGAGGGGTGTTTTGCCCATAAGGATAGAAAATAATCGTATTTTAGAGGATCGCTATAAAGTTCCAACTGCTCCATAAGGGTTGCCGTAAGGTTGAAAGTAGCTTTGATATTCGTATATCGGCTAAGCAGCCACGGCATTTCGTAGTAATCTTTTATGGCATGCAAAAAGACCCACGGCATACTCATAACCCCATCGCTCCCTCGATAATCGGGCTGATGCATATGCCAAAAAAAGGAGAGTGTAAGGAGCTTAGAATCCATTAAGAGTGCATCCATTCCTCTATTTTAGCCATATAGGTCTGATGGATCAGTTCCCCGTTGCTCTCATTTTTGGCTTGTATATAAAGATTGAGATGATCGTTGTATTGATCGGGAATCATTAAAATCCAATCTTGCTTATCCAGCCATATTTTTACCCCGTCGAGCGTAGATGATTTTTTCCCTTTGGCATCTTCGAGAAACATCCGCATCATTTTCCCTTTCTTCGACTGCGTACATTCAACATGGAAAGAGTGGTAATAAAAACGAGGAAGCGCATTAATCAGTTCCGAGAGTTTTGCCCTGTGGCTCACCAGCATTTCTAAAATTTTCAAAGTAGCGTACATTGAATCGCGATGGGTTGAAAATTCGGTAAAAGCGAAATTCCCCTCCCCCGTCGTGACCAAATCATACTGTTTCATCTGTTCGCTTTTGAAATTTGCATACTGCCCGTGCTCGATTTTAAGATGCTCAAATCGGACGAAATCAGCCGCCCATGTCGGGAGGAATACCCGTTTCACCACCCCTTTGGATTTGGCTTCCATGTTCAGCAAGGTAAGGACGACAAACAATGAGGCTTGTTTACTCAACAAAATCCCCTTATCGCATAAAATATCCAGCCGTTGACCATGCGGATAGACCATAAATCCGGCATCCAAATCCAACGCAGTGATAACCGCACTCATATCTTCGAAAGAGCGCTTGGTCAGGGTGTTGATGTTTTCAAGACGCTGATCATCCGGATGGGCATTGAACATGATATTATCGACACCCATCTCATTGAGAATATCGGGAAAGACTTCGGATGCGACTCCGTGCATCATATCCACGGCGATACGGCAATTGAGACATTTAAACATATGCGATTGGAGCAGTTCCTCCATCCCTTTTTTATATCCCATATACTCTTTAGCATGATCGGATTGAAAAATCTGACCGATTCGGGAATAGTCTACTCGTCGAAAGGTCTCTTTGAAAAATGCTTTTTCAACTTTCTTGGCAACGTCATTATTGATGCGAAGTGCCTCATGGTTGAAAAACGTAATAACGGTACTGGTGGGATCATCTAGCTTTTGATTAATATGTATCCCTGCAGAATATTTATCATGATACGACAAACTGCATCGCATAATCGCCGAGGGGATAGATCCGTAGTCGATAACGTCCATCCCTGAAGAGAGCAACCCTCCTAAAAATGCCCGTTTGAGCATACGAGAACTTTTGGAACTGTCACGTGACACAAGAACCATCGACCCTACAGGAAGCTGGATACCGAAAGCTTCCGCAAGTTTTGTCGCCATTTCACACGAAAGCTCGACATTGCTTTTCCCGATCACCAATCCGTTTTCAAAAATAGAATTTTTATATTTGCTTCCCAAAATCACGCTTCGGCTAACAATCGAGGCATCTTCGATCACTTTATCCGGCCAGATCGTGACATCTTTTTCGACCGTCACCAACTCTCCGATTTCACACCCTTCCGCTAAAATCAATCCTGATTTGGCGGTTACATTTTTGCCGATTTTATTGTTATTACAAATCACACAGCCGTCGAGTTTCGCATTTTTTCCAATCTCTACGTCATTCCAAATCACGCTGTTGCAAATCTTTGATGATCCGCCGATGGTTACATTGTTACCGATAACGACGTTGTTGAGTTTCACCCCTTTTTTGATAGTGACATTATTTCCGAGTACAACGATACCTATGACTTCAACACTCTCATCGATATTATTATCTTCTTCGACGATTAAAACACCGTCGGGATATTTGATCGCTTCGCCGCCGATGTGAAGTTTGATTTTTCCGCTTAATATGTCATCGTACACATCGCGGTAGCTCTCAGGATTTCCGACATCTCGCCAGTACCCTTGCGCGTACCCTGCCATTAGATCAATCCCTTTACGCATCAACATAGGAAACAGATCTTTAGCAAAATCAAAATTTTCATTATTAGGGATGTAATCGAGTATTTCGGGCTCGATGATATAGATACCGGTGTTGATCGTATCGCTAAAGACCTCTCCCCAGCTCGGCTTTTCGAGGAACTTTTCGATTTTCCCCTCATTATTGGCGATGACCACCCCGAATTCGAGAGGATTTTCGACAGAAGTGAGGGTGATAGTGAGTTTTGAGTTTTTGGAGGTGTGGTAATCAAAAATGGCTTGGAAATCGAAATCCGTTACCAAGTCTCCGCTGATAATAATAAAGTTCTCGTTTCCGATATGCTCTTGAGCACGTTTCACAGCCCCTGCGGTGCCATAATCGTCATCGGGAACGACATAGGTTATAGTGATTCCCCATGCACTGCCGTCTTTAAAATAATCTTTAATTATCTCAGGTTTAAAATAGAGTAAAACAATGAATTCTTTTATCCCTAAATCACGTAAGCTGACGATAGTATGCTCCATCATAGGACGATTCATAATCGGCAACATCGGTTTAGGAATTGAATTCGTGAGCGGTTGTATCCGCGTACCAAATCCCCCTGCCATCACAACAGCTTTCATCGGACTCCTTTTAAAAAGAAAAGCATAGATTTATGTACTAAGTGTACTGTTTAAACTTGCTTTTTGATATCTCCTTAAATCATAACACAGATTTAATACAAATCGATCACTTGTTTATAAAACATTAAGAAACGTAATGTTTTTACTCTCCTAAACCGTCAAATTATTAAACTAGCTGAAGAGATTTAGATGGAGATAAATACTTATAAAACTCTCATCCATATAGTGGCATACTACTTGCATTCCCTATCATAGAATGCCTCCCCTGTTTAATACTGTCGGTGAAGTGATCCTTGTCCGATCACTTTCATTCATAAACAGACGCTGTTTATCACCAAAGAGAGATTTTCTTTGTATGAAAGGTTACCTATGTTACGTTTTCTAAAAAAATTGTTTCGATTTCGAAGCAGAAGTACAAAAGAGTACCATATCACCAATATGACCTTTGGATGTATTGAATAAAATCAAATCTCTACATCCATACGGTTGACTATCTCAAGCGTTTTTGTGACATCATAAACGGCGCTGTGATACTGATTTTCATCGAAGTCAATTCGGTAGTGTCGGCAGGTTTCCAATAGTTTCGGATTCTTGAGACTCCCTCTGATATTGAGAGATCCTACAATCTTCTTATTGCTTTTCATCGTGCAAAAGTGTTTCTCGAATCGGACAAGTTCACCGAGATGACGCAGTTCAAACGCTATATTGTGCGCAATAAGTGTTTTAGCTCCCTGACAAAACTCAACAAACTCTTGATCTTCTGCGAAATACTCTGCGTAATCGGCATTAGCTCTTAGTCTCTCGATCCGTTCGGGGGAGAGTTTATGGACGGCAAGGGCGTAAGGTTTCACCTCATATTCAGAACAGTAGTAGCGATGAAACGTGTCGGCGATTCTATACTCACCCTCTTCTCTTTTGATCCGAAACGCCGCGACTTCGATCACGTCATGGATATTGGCAGAGTTGGTTTCAAAGTCCAGAATGATCAATGCTTCTCCATCGGTGTGTGAATAGATTTTATTCGGTATTTTACCGAAAAGTGGTATATATCTATTGAGCTTTTTAGACTATCTTTCAGATTAAAAAGATGATTGGATTAAGTAGATGAAGTTGATAAAACTTTTTTCATACTGGATTGTTGAAATCCTAAAAAAGTAGCCTGTCCCCATTTTTCTCGTTGAATTGTTAGCTTCCAAAAAGTAGGAGAGTTTAAAAGTTGACTTTTTCGCATCTCATTCTTATTTAACAATAGTAAATAGAAATTGTTATTTACGGTACAATAACTCCAATATAAATAGATGGAGACACTGCCATGATTGATTACAGAGGCTACGAGATTAATATTACTAATGAGGATTCGGATGAAAAAGCTATTCAACTGGGTAATGTTGATAAGGTCATCAACCTAATTAAAGATGGTATGGATGAAGAGGAAGCCTGTCTAAAAATAGACAAGACTTTCAGAAAAGACTTTAGAAAGTGGACAGGGCAATCACCGCTGACAGCAAGTGAGCCAGAGAACACGTCTCAGATTATAAACTCCATCGAGTTTAAGGCACCTTCTTTTCCAGAAACATTATTTACTCTTAAAAAGGAGTATAAGAATTTTCCTGATGTACTCTCAGCCATTGCTGTACTTGAAGCAATACTAAAAACTACTAAAGATGCAAAAGAGCAAGAACTTAAAGACGTAAGTGATGCAAAAGAGAAAGAAAATAATGATGAGAAAGAGCAAGAACTTAAAGACGTAAATGACGCAAAAGAGAAAGAAAATAATGATGAGAAAGATACCAATGAGATTAAATCAGCTATGAAGAAACTTTCACCAGAAGTAAGAAAGAATTTATTAGCTGAACTGTCTCAATTGGAATGACACCAAAAAAATGGGGACAGGCTACTTTTTTCATACACTATTAGCCGATTTGAGTGCATAATATCAATATCTTGTTCGGGAGTAATACTATGAAATCATTATGGATTCTGCTCATCTTTACTTCTGTGATACTGCATGCTTCGACTTTGTCAAAAGCCTATTATGCAGGAGGGTGTTTTTGGGGTGTTGAATATCATCTTGAAAAGCTCAAAGGGGTTAAAAAGGTGCAATCAGGATACATGGGTGGTCATGTTAAAAACCCTACCTATAGAGAAGTAGTATCACATACCACAGGTCATTTAGAGACCGTCGAAGTGATCTATGACCCCACTCTTATCTCGTATGAAACGTTGACAAAAGCTTTTTTCGAGATTCACGATCCTACCCAACACGACGGTCAAGGACCCGACATCGGTGAGCAATATCTATCCGCCATATTTGTAAGCGATGAAAGAGAGCGCCGAATTGTCCGCTCTTTGATAAAAGAGTTGAACGCTAACGGTTATAAGGTCGCGACAAAACTCCTCCCACTCTCTGCATTTTATCCTGCCGAAACCTATCATCAAGATTACTACGCTAAAAAGGCGAAACAGCCCTATTGCCACGCGTATGTCAAAAGGTTTCGCTAAAGATCCCTATTTTTATACCTTTTTGTCAACCTGCAAAAATCATAAAAATCACTCAACATCAAATAGCGAAATTCTATATCTTCAAATTGTTTCATCATGATCGGTTCGCCTTGCAAAAAGTATTTCACATCTTTTTGAAACTCTTTTGGATACTCCAGTTTTTCTGAACCCACCGATGAGAAACACTCCACGAAATCAGAAAAAAGTTGTATCACGATCTCCTCTTGTTCCTGTGACCTGTGTACGAGAAAATCGGTAATTTCTTCAAATCTCTCACATATACCTACCAAACACTGATTCAAAATTCTCCCTGCAAGCGACTATTTGAAACAATATACATAAAGTATTCTAATAAAAATAGAGCCTCACCTATGAGCATTAAAACTTATAGTTAGCACCTACATACCAATTTTTTAGAGTATCGACTTTTGCTTTTGAGGCTGAAGTGGTGAAATCCCCGCTGGCATTGGATAGCATATAGCGGTACCCACCTTCAACCGAAAAATTCTCTCCAAACGCATAATTTAATCCCATATTCGCTCCAATAAAGGCTCCATCCATCGTTAAATCAGGTTGGGAGTATTTCGAATACCCCAGTAACACTCCAAAATAAGGTTTCAACGGATAGCTTCCGATAAGATAGTCGTAACCGATACCGTATAAATATCCTTTCGTATCATTTTTTGTATCACTGCGCTGATAATAGATATTGGCACGCCCTTCTCTACTGAGGTAATACCCACCTTTAAACGTTTTAGAGTTTCGGATCAGGTTTTGTTTGTCACTTGCTGCGCCATTTGATACCGTGATATTGGAACGTGTTTTGTAGGCATCTATACCGATATACCACCCTTTCTCTGCCGACATTAGAACACTTGCGAATACTGCTATTAAAAGTAACTTTTTCATATTTTCACTTTGTGTTGATTTAGCTGCATTATACATTAACAATTCTTAACTAAAACAATTAAATAATAATGTATATTTTCTTACTTTATTACTTCAAGAATGAGCGGTGATTGATCGGCGAATTTTACATAGATGAGTCGATGGTGCGAAGAATTATAAATACGAAACTGTTCGCAATTTTTTTCAATCCGATCAGCGTGAATACGATAGAGGGCTTCGGGTTTAATCGGTAGCGTTATAGGAGAGAGCGATTCGAGCCGAATGAGGGTGTTGTCCGATTTAAAGATGAGCCAAACGACATACGGATGATCGGTTCCGTATAAAGATTGATCCGATCCGACGACCGTAACCGTATCAAAATCACGGCTACTGCTCGCACGAACACTCACAGAGGGTGCGAGAGTGAGATCACGCCGAAGGAGTGAAAGAATCTGATTTTTTTTTGAAATAACGGTCTCTTTTTCTTGGAAAAAAGTGTGCTGTTTTCGCAGCTCATCAATCGCTTCAAACATAAAAACGGTAATCATCCCAAAAAGAGCTATTGAGACCAACAACTCGATAAGGGTAAAAGCGTTCCGTTTCATAGCTTGTTAGAGGTAATACGGAAAAAGGATCGGTTCTCTTGCGAACTTTTGATTATCACTTTTTGTAGGGCTAAGGAATCAAGTGGTGATATTGCCCCCATCTCGTTTATAAAAGGGGTGATATTCTCTTTGGGTTGAAGGTGAATCTCATACGTCACAGAGTGAAGCGCGTCACGTATGAGGGGATGATCGATCAAATAGCGTTTGTTCAGTGCATCGCTGATACTCATTATCTTTGATTCATCAATACTCTCCAGTGCCAAACTCATCACCATAGAGGAATCAAAACGCTTCAACGCATTTGCAGAAGTGGTTGAAGCATACGAGACGACACGCATCAATGCCATAGTTGCCATCGAAGCGATAGTAACCGCGACCAAGGTTTCAATCAACGAAAATCCCCTAGAGTGCCCCATAAAATGTGTCTCCGCTTAGGGGGTAGATTGATTCATCAAATACAAATTTTCGTACCGCCTCTTCACTGGTACTACGGTAGGGCTTGGCATCTCCAAGCGGTGTATAGACATAAAAGGTATTCTCACTCTTTAGAATGAGCGGAGTGATAAGCCCATCAGGAGAGAGGGTTACCTCCATACACCCTTGGCTCAATCTCTCCTTACCTGAGACAACCGCGTTGCCCCATTTTTGTAACTCACCGAAACGGTTGAATCCGTAGCGGTGTATCGGAGTCTCCGATACCAGCGTTAATGTCGTGAGAATTTTTCCATTATGGTCATAGAGGCGGCACTCTTGGCACGAGACGTCGCAGACCATCTTGATCTCACTCTGCTGCGAAAAGGAGAGAAGGGTTGTTTTAATCGAGGAAACGCTCATACTCGAGGAGATAGCTTTCTCTTTTTTGAGGCTGAAAATGGCGAGCGAATAGACAACTCCGACAATGATCACCACTACGATCAGCTCAAAGAGGCTCATCGCACTGCGCCATGATTTCATTATCGACACTGTGAGAGGAGATGATCGCTCTCTTCCTCGCTCCCCCCCTCTTTTCCATCGCTTCCCAAAGAGATCAGCTCAACGCCACCCTCGACGTTAAGATACAAATAGGGCTTGTTCCACGGATCTTTGGGGAGATTTTTTCCTTCTATATAGGCACTGGCGGCATACGACGTATAGGTATCGGGGTTAGGGTTTAGGATGAGTGCGCTTAGCCCCTCTTCGGTTGAGGGATACTCTCCGTTGTCAATTTTAAACATTTTCAGACTCTCATTCAAACTCTTCATCTGTATGCAAACCAGTTTTTGTTTCGCTTCACCGCTCTTTCCTGTGATGTTGGGAATGACGAATGCGGCTAAAAGACCAAGGATCATAATAACGACCATGAGCTCAATCAAGGTGAACCCTTTGTTAACTTTTTTTAATTTCATTTAATTGTTCCTGTTATCTGATATACTGTGGGCATTGTATCCAACTCACTAAAAAGATGGCTTAAAGAAAATGAGAAGATCTGGAATCGTTTTACTAATGACACTTATGCTGATTACTCTCCTTATGGGTGTTGTCGCATTGGTATTGGCTGAGAGTGGGAGATTGTCACGATTAGGGGGAACTGTGTTTTATCAGAGCACCTCACAAAGTATTGTGAATGATTTGCAGCGACAGCTCCCTACCTTGCTCTCCGGTATTACCCGTGCCGATCAACTCGATTTGGCATTACGTTTACCGTTGCAGATTGAAACACGAAAGAGAGATTTTATTTTAAAAGTGAAACTATCCTCCCCGTACAGTTCCCTTAATATTAATGCACTACTCGATCAAAATGGCACTATCAATACACCCAACGTTGCCGTATTTATGCAAATTTTTTCACATTATCCTATAGCAAGTCCCGATATTTTTCTCAATCTTCTCCTCGATACGCTCGACAGCGACACCGCTGAGCGCGCAGTTGATACGGAGATTTCACTGACACGTCCCAATGCTAAGAATGGCTCTATCTCTAATGAGAGAGAGTTTAATCGTATCGTTGAGCGCTATTTACAGCTGACGCAAGACCGTGCCGTTTTATCGATTCCCTGGGGGCGTTATATCGGATTCAACGGGGATAAAATGGATTTTAATGCCCTTAATGCGGAAACGCTCTCCTTGATACTCACGAAATCCTCTCCCGAAAAAATTCGTTCGCTTACGCGCTTTAGAACCAAAGCATTCTCTACGAAAGAGGAAGTTATTGCGGCAGAACCGGCACTGGGAAGCGTGTTTGACACCTATTTTTTTATTTACACAACGGGGATCTCTTATACGTTGTTATGCGATGCCGTGATTATTGAAAACACCCATGTAGAACACATAACGTTTCAATACAATCTTTTAGAGAAGAGAGTGCACCATGTTGAATTTCTTTAATATCCAATGGCGTACTCTCTTCCGCACTCCCCTTATATTAGCCTATGGCGATACCTCTGCCCTGCTCCCCTCCGACGCTATTTTTATCCTCTCCCCGAGGGATTATTGGGTACTCAAGGTAGAGCTTCCGGTCAAAACGCCCAAAGAGGCGGCTCTGTATGGCTCCGGGTTGTTTGAGCTGAGCGGATCACACCGCTATGAAGCGCAAAAAGTGGGGAAAAACAGCTATATCCTCATCGCCTACGATCCGACTCTATTAGCCGAAAAACTGAATCTCCTCCCGAACCTCTCACAGGTTGAGAAAATCACCTTTGCTCAGTGGGTATTTGCACAGGTACCTACCCCGATAGCGTTAAGCAACGGTAAATTCCTGACAACGGTTGAGGGGATCGTGATTGAAATCGATGCGCCCTATGTTCGAGAAGGTATCTCCATCACACTCGCTGATGCGTTGGCACATCCGAAGTTTTTTCTCAAAACACTCCTGCGTAAAGATTTGATGACCTCCGAATTTACCTCCAAAACACTCAAAACAACCCTCATTATTTTAATGATACTTTTGGGAAATCTTGGCGCGACCGCACTGAGGAGCTATCAAGAGTCGTCTCATCTTCAAAAAGAGATGGAGCAG
Organism: Sulfuricurvum sp.; assembly: GCA_024637215.1. Taxonomy (GTDB): domain Bacteria; phylum Campylobacterota; class Campylobacteria; order Campylobacterales; family Sulfurimonadaceae; genus Sulfuricurvum. The sequence continues at coordinate 3,110 of JAGXFM010000031.1, read as the reverse complement.
ATATTGAAGCTCTCCAAACTCCCCGAAACCTCTATCGAACGCGAAGCCATTCTCGCTGCGCTCAAAACAAAAGAGCACAAGCAGCTTTATGTGCGCCATCAATGTAAAAAGATCAGTGATATCCCTATAGAAACGACTCAAAGCGATAATGTTCCCTCTCCTGTCACTCCCATTTCCTCAGTAGAGGGGATCGTCCTTATCCCCGGTTCTAAACCGAATGACACTAACCGATTATTACTCGGAACGACTTCTCATGCCGCACCTCTTATGATAGGTACAAGGATGCAGGAGATACGTTATGAGGGAGACGCCATCACCCTCATTTGGGATGTGGGAAATTCGAGCGTGAAAGAAAAACTCAAAAACGAAATCATCAAACGATTTAAAAAAGTCCATATCAATGAACGAGATACCCAACTGGAGGTACGATTACCATGAAAACAGAATCATTCATCCTCACGCTGTGGATTACACTAGCTCTCATCTTCGTTTTTTCGACAGCTGCGTTGTTGGAAAATTCTACCGTGAGTGAGTTGCGATCCAACCACACAACACTCATCCATCAAACGCAGACAATTGATCGGTATAAAAAACGGTGGTCTGCGCAAGAATCCAAAAACGATATGGAGTATTTGAAACAGCATCAGAGCCTCGTTAAACACGAAAAACGGGGCGGTAACCTCTATTTTGAATTTGACAACCTTTCATCAAATGAATTTAATCTCCTCTCGAACAAAATACTCAATTCGATGCTTGTGATTAAAAAATTAATCCTTAAGCGTAACGGCGAATCCAAAGGGTCAATCGTCGTGGAGATTGAGGTATGAAGCGCTTAGTGTACCTTTTCTACATCTTTCTCATCATTATTATTATGATACCGAAGGAAAGACTCTACTTTGCGTTTGAGTCACTCCTTAGCAAACATCATCTTTTTATTAATAACGAAGCGCTTACCAACCGCCTTTTCTATGTGGATATCGATAACGCTACGGTATTACTGGATAATCAAGAGTTTGCAAAGATTGAGCATATGAGAATCGCTCCGTGGATATTCCTCAACCGATTCACCCTTACCGACATCGCTTTTTCGCCGCTCTATCGGAACTTTTTCCCGGGTAAAATTGATGCTATCACCCTCACCTATTCTCTCCTGCACCCTTTGCGTATCACTATACTCGCAGAGGGAGACTTCGGTCACTGCAGCGGTACGTATGAACTGATAAACCGAAAGTTGCGAGTTCTTTTTGATCCGACGGCGGAGCTTCGTGACTATCCACTCCTCGTGAATAAACTCCATCAAGAAAAAGGGGGACTAGTGTATGAACAAATTTTTTAATGAATACTCCCTGCAACGCTTCAACACGTTAGTGTTCCCACTGGTTTTTCTCTGGAGTCTCTCGTTGTGTGCAATGCTTTTTTTACCCTCTTCCACCTACGAACGCTTCACCTATCCTTACGAGCCGTTTTTTGAAATTTTTCATTTGGGCGAAAAATTGGCCCTGAGCACTCATTCATCAGCAGCGCAGACCAAAACCGTAACGCTCACAACATTAGTACCCTACCCCCATCGATTAAAGGGGGTCTATCGTGCCCATACCGGTTCGTATGCGAGTCTTTATGATGGGAAAGAGACCCTGATTGTTCCGCTAAAAGGGATCTACAAGGGGGCATTTCGTCTGATTGGGCTAAATGATACCTCTGCCATCTTCCGAGGATATGGGAAAAATTATCGTCTCCGATTGGGAAAAGATGATAATTTAGGACGTTTGGAGCGCGTAACCCGCACTGTGAATAATCCTTTAGTGAAACCGACAGAAGATCAGCCTCATATCATTACCTATCAGAGTGTTATGAATCAGGTGAATGATATGCAAAATATCCATAAATCGATTGATATATCGGAGAGCAGAAGCGGATCAAAGTTTATGGGGTATCGGGTCAACGCGATTGCTCCGGATTCGTTATTTTCACAACTCGGCCTCCAAAGGGGGGATGTCATCCAATCCTTCAACAACCAAAAGCTTGAATCCTTCGCGGATGTCCTCATGATCTACGGCCGTATGCCGCAGCTTAGAAGTATCCGCCTTAGTGTCTTGCGAAATAATCTCCAAAAGGATATCGTCTATGAAATCATCCGCTAAAGCATTGCTCTTAAGTGTTACCCTCGCTGCTGCACTAACAGCGGCCCCCCTCCACAATGAAAAGATCTCCCTCTCGATTGATGGAATGGGGATTAGTGATTTGATCAAATTAGTCGCCGCCACAACCCATCAAAATATCTTTATCGGCGAAGAGATCCCCGGAACCATCAGTTATGCAGGTAACAAGCCGATCCATAAAAAAGACCTCTATACTATTTTGCAAAGTACCCTTGATGCGCGAGGATATACCCTTATCGATACGGGCGGCGGATATTTGAGTGTGGTCAAGAGTGCTGATGCAACACAAATGAACCTCCCGTTTATGGAAAAAAGCGACATACCGCAGATGCAAACCCATATTTTTACGTTTCGTTTTGCACCCAGTGAATCGATGGGAGCCAAAATAAAACATTTCACCAGTAAAAACGGGAAAATTACCGCATCCAAAGAGTCTAATTCGATCATTGTCACCGACTTTCCCGCCAATATCGCTACGATTCAAAAAGCAATGAGCATACTCGATGCCAAAGATGAGACGATCGCCAACACGACCCATGTCATCCCTCTCAAAAACGCTGATGCCAAATCGATCGTCACGACGCTCAATACCATTATCGGTAAAATGACCCTAATTCCGGGACAACAACCCCCCAGTATTACCAGCGACGATGCCACCAACTCTCTCATCGTAATTACCAGCGATGAACTCTTCAAAAGTCTTGAGATAACGATTCGAGAACTCGACCATGATCGTCAGCAGGTCTATGTACGGGCTAAAATTATCGAAATTAGCGAAAACAAATCACAAGAAATAGGGATTAAATACGGACTTTCCGGCGGACGAGCCAGTTCGAAAGGACTCTTTACCTTTGACTCTATGTTGGGTGATGGTACAACCTCCGCCATATCACTCGATCCCATCATGGCAGGGGTAATCAGCCTCCCTGCCATGATGGGATCGAGTGATAT
>JAGXFM010000002.1 GCA_024637215.1 Sulfuricurvum sp. | reverse complement strand
CCTTGATGCGGATAAAAAAGAGGCAGCACTAAAGAACGTCATGGACGGAAAAGCGCAATACGGTGTTGGGCACTCATCGCTGATCGTAAATTATATTAACGGCGCTCCGCTTGTTTTAATGGCAGCGGTCTATCAATCTTCCCCGATGGTTTTATTAACGCGTAAAGATGCTCATATCTTAAGTGCTAAAGATCTTATGAACAAACGGGTGATGTTGACAGACGACATGGTGCAATGGGCTGAAATGCAGGCAATGCTTAGAAGTGTCGGGTTAACTACGGATAATTTGAAGCTTCAGCCCCATTCATTTAGCCCATTGTCCTTGGCCCGGAGAGAAACCGACGCAATGGTCGCGTATGTTTCCAACGAGCCGTTTATCTTAAAACGAATGGGGATAGAAACCCATGCGATAAATCCGAAAGAGTACGGGTTTGATTATTACAGCGATATTTTGTTTACCACGAAAAATGAAACGTTAAAAAATCCAAAAAGGGTGGAAGCATTCCACGAGGCGTCAATGCGGGGATGGATTTGGGCGTTTGATCATATTGAAGAGACGGCGGAACTGATTTATCGCAACTATAACCCACAACATAAATCACTTGAAGCGCTTATTTATGAGGGGAAAGTTCTAAAAGAACTGGCATTTCGTCCTAACACCTCCTTTGGTTCGATTGATCCGATGCGTTTGGAGATGATTGCACAAGGGTATCGACTTATGGGAGTAGTTAAATCCATCCCTTCATTTGAACCGTTACTGTATAAAAACCATACATTACATTTAAGCGATCAAGAAAAAGAGTGGCTCAAAGCACATCCGGTTATTCGTGTCGGAATAGATCAAAATTGGCCTCCAATCGAATCATTGGATGAAAAAGGGAGGCATACGGGTGTTAGTGCTTCGTATTTGAGTCTTCTCGAAAAGCGGCTCGGTGTCCGTTTCGAAGTCGATTATAGCCGCCAACACTGGAGTGATTCGATTCGTGCGGTCAAAAATAAAGAGCTAGATATGCTCTCAGGTGCTGCGATTACCGATAAACGCCGAGACAACCTTTTATTTAGTCGCCCGTATTTAAAACAATCGATGGTTATTGTGACCGATTCAGGGGTCGGATATGTGAATGATTTAAACGATCTCAATGGGAAAAAAGTGGCGGTTGTCCGCTCTTATGCAAGTGAGGAATATCTACGCTCCCATTATCCGAAAATCATTCCGGTTTTAGCGGATACGTCGCTTGAAGCGCTCCAAAGGGTTGCATCCGGCGATGTGGATGCGTGTGTTGAGGGATTAAGTGTTGTAAGCTATTTAATAGAACGGCATAAGTTGAAAAATATCAAGGTTGCGGGAGAGACACCGTTTCGTTACGAACTTGCGTTTGCGTTTCGTAACGACTGGGGGGTATTGGCTTCAATATCCGATAAAGTTTTAGCTTCTATGACCCCTGCTGAATATGAAGAGATACACGGTCGCTGGTTGGTGATGGACGATAGTGAACCGATCAATTATCGGATCGTATGGGGAATCATCGGGTTTATGGTGCTCTTATTTATTTTAGTCACCTATAAGAACCATCGCTTAGATGTTTTAGTACGCCAACGTACCGGCGAACTCGAGATTTTTAATCAACGGCTTCAAGAAGAGATTGAGAAAGCGGTTGAAAAGAATCGTAAGCAAGAGAAACTGCTGATGCAACAAGCTAAAATGGCTGAGATTGGATCCATGCTTGAATCGATTGCGCATCAGTGGCGTCAGCCCTTGAATATCTTGGGGCTCTCCATGACGCGATTGAATCTAAGTTGTGCTCTAGGTGGGAACGGGGAGTCGGCAAAGGTAATTGAAATCGCTGAAGCGCAAATCGAGTATATGTCACAAACCATCGATGATTTTCGTAATTTTTTCAAACAAGATCGCAGTCAAATCCCGGTTAATATTAACAGTATGGTTAATGATGTCGAAGCGTTGCTCGGTCCTTTGCTCTTACGTAAAAAAATTAAAGTTGAGCGGGAAATTGATCCTGAGATAGAAGTTTTAGTCTATCCGAATGAGCTTAAACAGGTGATGATCAACTTGATCAATAATGCCAGAGAGTCGATTGAACAGCATCGGAGCAATGAGCGATTTATCCGTATTCGCTGTATTACCGATAAGCGTTATTGTACGATTGCTATTGAAGATACGGGAGGGGGGATCCCCTCATCTATTATCGATAAAATTTTTGACCCTTATTTTACGACTAAATTTGAGTCCCAAGGGACGGGGATTGGTTTGTATATGGCCAAAACCATTATCGAAAAACACTTTTTAGGAAAACTCAGTGTTTATAACACGGGTAAAGGGGCATGTTTCGAGATCCGACTTAATCGAGAGATAAAAGGGAGTTCCGACACACTACCTCAAAACAATGACTTCCCTCCTCATACCGATAGTTAAAGGTAAAATTATGAGCGTTGAGAATTGATTTAATGATATAAAGTCCTAATCCAAAACTGTGCGGATTCTCATGCTGATGAAGAAACGGTTCGCATAAAGAGTCCAGAGTACACCCCTTCGGCCACGGTTCTCCCAAATTACAAAAGAGAATTCTCTCTCCTATTTGCATAACGGTTACTTTACCATCAGAGCTGTATTTGATAGCGTTATCGATAAGATTTTTAAAAACGGTAACCAAAACATCACAATCGGCATAAATGGGTGATTGATCAACTATCGTTTCAACCACATTATCACCTAAAAAAAGTAGCCCTTTTGCCTTATCGATAAGTTGTTTCGGGTCACACGTCTGAAGATGGGGTGCCAATGCCCCTGAGGTGATTTGTTCGAGACGGACGAGCTCGGCGATTAAATGCTCCATTCGAAAAAAGGCACGTTCCAAAATCGATTTTTCTTCGGTATTTTTTAGAAAAGGTAAGGAGAGTTTTCCCACCGTGATAGGGGTTTTAAGCTCATGCATGATGTTTCGCAAAAAGAGCCGCCGTGCTTCAAGGAGGGCTTGATTTTTTTGCATGGCATTGTCCAATGCAGTGGCAACCAGAGAAATCTCATCTTTTTGATAACGATTTAGGGGAGTATACGTCCCCTCTAAGCCATATTGTGTGATTGAATGTTTAAGCGTTTTTAGAGGAAAGAGTGTTTTGATGATGAACCAATACAGAAGAAGGAGAACCAGTATTAAAGAGCTTAATAGCACTTCACTCCAAAGCGGTTGTTTCGCCGCATCGGTTTTGATGACCAGCAGCGGCGGTGTGGCTTTTGTTAAGTAAATGTAGAGATGATTCTCATCCCTCAAAATCTGTATCCGTCCCTCATGGATTGAGGATTTAATCTCCTCGGGATAGTTTTTAGGGATAACAGGGAGGGCATTTTTGAGTGTTTTGATTAAATCAGGGTGAGGTTCGGCAACACTGTAACCGTGCTCTTGCAAATAAGATCTGCGCATAGGGGGAGCGAGCGGGATACTTTTACGTAAAACTAAAAGCATATTACCTGCTTCACTTTCCATTCTATGCGTATACTCTTGGGTAAGTTTTTGTTGTAAAAGAAAAAAACCTAATCCCATCGCGATAAAGGCGACAAGAAAAAAAAGGGTAATACGGAGAAAAATACTATGCGTCATTACTTATCCTGAAAACCGATAGCCGCTTCCCCGTATAGAGTGAATAAAGCGGGGATTTTTGGGATCTTTTTCAATTTTTTGTCGTAAACGGCTGATAATAACGTCGATTGTACGGGCTGAACTTTCCCATGAAATCGCTTCAGAATTATTGGAAAGAAAGTCGCGGCTAAGGGTTTGATTGGGATGAAGGATAAAGAGAGCGAGCAATTCATATTCAGCGCGTGTGAGCGAAAGAGATGCATCGTTATAGGTAATGGTCTGCTCATTTTCATTGAGGGTAAATAATTTATTTTTTTTCTCAAGTGCGGGGCGATAACGGCGTAAAACACTTTTAATACGAGCAATAAGTTCACGTGGCTCATAAGGTTTTGGGAGGTAGTCGTCTGCTCCGTATTCCAAACCAATCACTTTATCATTGATATCGCTTCGCGCACTTGAAATGACAATGGGAATATCGGTTTTTTGACGGATCATTTTGCATAACTCCAATCCGTCCATTTGCGGCAGGGTTAAATCCAAAATGATAAGATCAAAGTGATCGGTATCTAATAGATTTAATCCGGCAGAAGGGGTGGAAACGGCATTGAGTGCTATCCCGTAGTTTTTGAGATAGTTGACTAATAATATTGTAATATCCGGGTCGTCTTCGACCATTAAAGCTTGGAGCATAAGTCCCTTTCTTAATTTAGATTACACAAATTTTTTTGTCGATTACAAAAGAGTTTTCGCTGTTGAGGTGTCAGTACTTCGATCCGTTTTGCATTCGAATGTCGTTTTACCTGTTCTACTGTCGCATCAATCCGTTGTAGCTGTTTGATTTGATTCGTGGTGAGATTCAAATCAGATGCCATAGCAATAGGAGTCTGGGTAGATGCCCATATGCAGGGATAACTCAAAATAAAGAAAATGAGGGGACGAATCATAAGATACTCCTTGGGTATAAATATGACCTCATGATGAGGTGGACATTTGACAGTATGACGTAGCGATGTTAACGAAGGGCAAAAGAATGATAAACGAATGTAAAAAGAATTATAACGTTACTTTGAAGTGAAGAGGGGGAAGGGTATAAGAGTTTGTATTGCTCTTCAGAGCAAAAATGTAGTTAGTTGACCATCCAGCTGGCGCGTTTGGATCGGCGTAATTTTTTAAGCAACATTTTTTCTAACGGTGATATTTTTTCCATTGGGTTTCTCCTTATCAAATATAAACGACATCGTATCGGTAAAAGATTACCGTACGATAACGTGTTTTGACGAAACATTGACATTATAAACCTATAAAAATATAAATTATTCAAATAGTTGATTAAAAAATAATCAACTTAAAAAGTAGAATCAATGGATATCTTTCAAGCCCTATACAGTACTAACAGCCGATAATCGCGTAACATAATAAAAGGATGAATCAATGGAAAAAGCACTTTTGGGAGGCGGATGTTTTTGGTGTATCGAAGCGGTCTATAATCGTCTTGAGGGTGTTCAGAGCGCACTCAGCGGTTATGCCGGAGGATCACATAAAAATCCGAGTTATGAGCAAGTGTGCAGCGGCACTACGGGATATGCGGAGGTAGTTGAGATTACCTATGAGCCCGAGATTATTTCGTATGAAGCAATTTTAGATATTTTTTGGGCGATACATGACCCGACCACACTTAATGCTCAAGGGGCGGATCGTGGGACTCAGTATCGCTCCGTCATCTATTATTATGATGAGATTCAAAAAGCTAAGGCGGAACACTCTATCGCGGAGGCGCAAAAATTGTTCAGTGATCCGATCGTGACTGAACTATCTCCTGTTCCTGAGTTTTATGAGGCTGAGGGGTATCATCAAAATTATTACAGTGAACATCCGACGCAGGGGTATTGTCATGTCGTGATTGCACCAAAGATTGAAAAGTTTATGAAGAATTTTGGGGATAAAGTAAAAAGAGGTTAAAGAAAGTGGCTCTCCCAGATACCTGCGGCACAAAAGATGAACGGGTGTGCTGCTGTATTCCTACCCTGACACGATGTCCGTCCATCCCCTTGCACAGGTCTAGAAGAGTTGGCGAATTATAGCCGTTTAAACCTGCAAATGCAAGATGTCATCAGTGTTATACATACAAATGAGCAAAGCCCATTTATATGGCAGGGACAGGGCTGTCCCTTGCAACCCCCTAAAGCTTTCCACAAAATTACGGAAGATTATCAAGCTCATTTTGATACAATTAACAAATGATTTACCTCATTACTGCACTCGATGCCGAAGCTAGACCTTTATGTGAATATTATCGTCTAAAACGCGATACGTCACTCCCCTATACCCTCTATCGAAATGAGGAGATCGTGTTAGTGGTGAGCGGAATGGGGCGAACGAATGCATTGATGGCGGTGAGTGCACTGTTGGGATGGCGGATTCCCGAAGAGAAGGATATTTTGATCAATATCGGAATCTGCGGAGCACCTTCAGAATATAGAATCGGTGAAGCGTTGCTGATTCATCAAATTTTGGATGGAGATCGACGCTATTATCCCGATATTCTTTACTCCCATTCCCTCCGTGAAACGTCGATGAGGTGTGTTGATGTGCCGCAATCAGTGCTCAGTGACTATCCGGTTGATATGGAGAGCAGTCCGATTTTTCAAGCGGCATCTCGCTTTTTCAAGCTTCATCAAATGGCATTTCTTAAAATTGTCTCCGATCACTGTACTCCCGAACTCGTGACGAAAGAGGGGGTTATAGAACTTCTCCGTTCTCATGTGAATAGTTTGGATACTCTCATTTCACGTTTGAGTGCGGTGCAAAAACAACCCCCTTTGTTTTCCACAGATGAACGGAATACAATCGAAGTGTTTAAAACTCATTTTACGAAAAGCCAAGGCTCCGCTATCGACGATGCACTCACGTATTTTCGACTCAGAAACAAAGGGGAATTCCCCCCCCTAAATCCTCTGATTCCTAACTCCAAACGTGAAAGGAGCCAATTGCTTGAAGAACTCATCGCAACCCTCACAGCCTAAACTCTTTTCTCATCTTTATATTGAGCGGGGTGTGATGGATCACCCGCAGACCCAAATGATTCGGAGAAAATTTGCCGACTCGCAGGTTATACTAATCGATCATTACAAAGAGGTATTTAACCGACCCGCACAAAGTTTCGCGGCGCAAAGCCATTCTAAAAAACTAATTCTCGCCCGAAAAGAGGGGACGTTTTTGCATGAGGGGAGCCAATACAGCGACGGCTTCGATTATCAGCAGTTTTTTTATGCCTCTAGCATTATGGGGTGTTTGTATGACTGTGATTACTGCTATCTTCAGGGGCTTTACCCCTCGGCTAACACGGTGTTATTCGTTAACATTGAAGATGCGTTTGAACAACTACGCCCCTATTTAGGGAAAGATACCCTCGTCGCGACGTCGTACGATACCGATACCCTTGCCATTGAATCGCTAACACACCAAACTTCGATGTGGTTAGATTTTGCAGATCAGTATGAAAATCTTTATCTTGAAATCCGTACAAAAAGTGCTAATATCAAGTCCCTTAAGTCGATCACCCTAAATCCGAGGGTAACGCTGGCGTGGACTCTCTCTCCGCAAGAGATCATCAACGCTTACGAACACGCTACCCCAAGTCTTGAAAAACGGCTCGGTGCGGTGGTGGAGGCGATCACATTAGGCTGGAAAGTACGACTTTGTATCGACCCTGTTATCTATACAGAGAAGTTTGCTATACTCTACACCGAACTGATTGAGCAGGTATTTAGAACCATTGATCCCGAAGCAATCGAACATCTCACATTGGGGAGTTTTCGCATGAGCCAAAGCCATCTTCGTTCCCTTAAAAAACTTCGCCGCAGTGATGTCGCCTTTTACCCCTACGTTGTACGTGATGAGATGGCAACCTACTCGGAAGCAATTGAAACCCATATTTTAGAGACACTATTGGCAAAAGCAACACAGTATCTACCCAAAGAGAGGATCCGAACATGGCAACGGCAATCGTAACGGGAACGAGTTCCGGAATCGGCGAAGCGATAGCGCAAGTATTACTCCTAAACGGATACAATGTTATCGGACTCAGCCGTCGCAGGGGAGATATCCATCATCCTCTGTTTGAGCATTTGCCGTGTGATCTGAGCGATTTGGAAGTAGTCGACATCCTCCAAAAGAAATTAGCAGAGATTGACGATTTGGAAATTTTGGTTAATGCTGCCGGATTTGGACGGTTTGAACCGCATGAAGAACTCAGTTCCAAAACCATCACCGATATGATCGCCCTTAATCTTACCACCCCTATTTTACTCGCAAACGCTTTGATGAGGTCTCTTAAAAAGTCCAAAGGGATGATACTCAACATTACCTCTATCGAAGCGACCCGTCACTCCAAATTCTCCGCCCTTTACAGCGCAACCAAAGCGGGTCTGCGTGCATTTGGATTGACCCTTTTTGAGGAAACACGTAACAGCGGTGTTAGAGTCGTCACAATTAATCCCGATATGACCGAAACGCCGTTTTTTGACGGCTTTCGTTTCGGTGTCGGAAAAGAGGAAGATACCAAGTTGCTTACCTCCGATATCTCACAAGCGGTTCAATATCTTCTCAACATGCGTGAGGGGATTTGCGTGAGTGAGATGACCATTCGCTCTCAACGTTTCGGGATAACGAAAAAGCAGTAGCAGGAATCATTTTTGCTTAGGGGTAAGTGACTAAATATTTAACCGTTTTAGTCGATATAGATTATAGATATAGATTATACTAATATACAAAAGGATTTGTAATGGCAGGGACTGTAAGCTCACTCGGTATCGGTTCAAGTGTTTTGACGGCGGATGTTATTGATAAACTAAAAGCTGCAGATACTGCCAATATCGTTACTCCGATTGATAATAAAATTACACTTCAAGGACAAAAAGATAGCGCATTAGATTTGTTAAACAGTTTGTTGGGCTCTTTCAAATCAAGTGTTAGCAGCTTATCCGATGATACGCTTTATCAAAAAAGAAATGTTTCGGGGAATACGGATGCGGTGAGTGTGACTGCGTTATCCGGAAGTGCAATTCAGTCATTTTCTATTTCCGATACGGTTATGGCTAAAAAAAGCATCCTCGAATCAGGGTCATTTTCCTCTACAACAGCGACGGTATCTAGCGGCTCTGGGACTATGTCTCTAGCGATTGACGGTGAAACCTTTAATATGGATTACACAAGCAGTACGACTTTAACCGATCTCAAAGAGTCCATCAATACAAAGGCCGGAGCGAAAGTAACGGCGTCTATTTTGCAAACGGGGGCGAATGAGTATCATCTCGTCTTGACATCTAAAGAGACGGGGGCTAATCAGGCTATTACTCTTTCGGATTCAGCGGGTGGAACCTTGAAAAACGAGTTGAAAACATATGACGTTTCAACCAATCCGACAGGGGTTCAAAGCATTCAAACAGCCAGTGATGCCTCATTCAAATACAATGGAATCAGCATTACGAGAGCTTCGAACAGTGTTAGTGATTTGATTATCGGTGTGACGATCAATTTACTCCAAGATGGTGGAAGTACCAATATCGGAATTTCTCAAAATACCACGGCTATCAGTGATGAAATGAGTAATTTAGCGACAAGTTACAATACCCTTACAAAACAGCTTGATGAGATGACGTTGGCGGATCTTGATAATGGAAAAGTAGGGATCTTTAACGGTGATAATACGATTAAATCCATAAAACGTGAAATAACGAAAATGTTAACCTCAATGAACTCTGATGGAAACTCACTCGCGCAATACGGCATTGGACTTAGTGAAAACGGGACGGTGACGTTTACTAAAAGTGAATTCGATACCAAAATGAGTAGCGATGCTACGGGATTAGAAGCTTTTTTCAGCGGGTCAACAAATGAAGCGGGGGAGTATACCGAAGGAGTTTTCGGAAATATCGATGCGTTGCTTGATTCTTATACAAGTTCAAGCGGCTTGATGAGTACCCTTTTGGATGGATCAAAAACGGAGACGAAAGCATTAAAAGATGAGAGAACACGTGCCGCTAGTCTTTTGACGGCACGTTATGATACGATGACGGCACGCTTTGCGATGTATGACTCAATAATCAGTAAACTCAACAGCCAGTTTTCTGCCGTACAAATGCAAATTGATGCAATGGCGAATAGTAACTAAGACTAATTCTGTATTATTTTTTTGGCATTAAAATTGCTTTACAGTAGTAACTGTTTAGAGGGGTTAATGTCATGCTCAACGGAAAAAATATTCTTATAACCGGTGGAACCGGAAGTTTTGGCAAACAATTTGTCAAAACAATTCTAAAACACTACGAACCAAATAAAATCATTATTTATTCCCGTGATGAACTTAAACAATATGAAATGGCACAGCGGTTCAATGATCCGTGTATGCGCTATTTTATCGGAGATGTACGGGATTTAACTCGTCTGGAAAGTGCAATGAACGGTGTCGACTATGTTGTACACGCCGCAGCGCTCAAACATGTCCCTATCGCCGAATACAATCCGATGGAGTGTATCAAAACCAATATTAATGGCGCGCAAAATGTGATTGATGCCGCATTGCATTGCGGTGTCAGCCGTGTTATTGCCCTCTCTACCGATAAAGCCGCCAGCCCTATCAATCTCTACGGTGCTACTAAACTTGCAAGTGATAAGCTTTTTGTCGCGGCCAACAATATTCGTGGCGGCAAAGATATCCGTTTTGCTGTTGTCCGCTATGGCAATGTTCTAGGCTCACGCGGTTCCGTCGTTCCATTTTTTCAGAAACTGATTTCTGAGGGGGCGAGCGAACTCCCTATTACGGATGAGCGGATGACACGATTTTGGATCACGCTCCAAGAGGGGGTTGATTTCGTGTTGAAAAATTTCCAGCGTATGCATGGGGGAGAGACTTTTATCCCTAAGATTCCGTCGATGAAGGTGGTGGATGTTGCCCACACTATTGCTCCGAATCTTCCTCATAAAAATGTTGGTATTCGTCCGGGTGAAAAAATGCATGAAGTGATGTGTCCGAGGGATGATTCTCATCTGACATTAGAGTTTCATGACCATTATGTGATTAAACCGACGATCCAATTTACCGAAATCGCCGATTTCTCAAAAAATAATTGTGGAGAGATCGGAATACCGGTTGAATACGGGTTTAAATACAGCTCTGAAACCAATACGGATTGGCTTACCCCTGAAATACTGCTCGAAAAAATCGCCCTAACACAAAATGAGGAGAAGTAATCGTGCTTCCGTACTCGACACAGTTCATCGAAGAGGATGATATTGCTGCAGTGGTTGAGATTCTAAAAGGGTCCCATCTGACGCAAGGAGCCAAAGTCGAGGAGTTTGAGGAATCAATCGCTCGCTATGTCGGAGCACGATACTGTGTTAGTTTTAATTCGGCTACGTCAGCATTGCACGCGGCGTATGCAAGTGCCGGAATCGGTGAAAGCGATGAGATTATTACGACCCCTATCAGCTTTGTAGCAACCTCAAATATGGCTGTTGCACTGGGGGCAAAACCGATCTTTTGCGATATTAAACGAGATGGAAATATCGATGAAACTTTCATCGAAGGATTGATTACACCCAACACCAAAGCAATCGTCCCCGTCGATTTTGCCGGAAAACCGGTTGCGATAGAGAAGATAAAAGAGATAGCCAAAAAGCACAATTTGCTAGTGATTGAAGATGCTTCCCACGCCTTGGGAAGTGCAGTTGATGGGAAAAAAATCGGATCATTTGCCGATATGACGATTTTCAGTTTTCATGCTATCAAACCGATTACTACGGGTGAGGGGGGAGCGGTTGTAACGGACAATGAAGCATTTGCAAAAGCCCTTCGTCTTTTCCGTTCTCACGGAATTGTGAAAAAAGAGATGTGGAATTCGGATATGGTGAGTTTGGGATACAATTTTCGTCTCACCGAATTTGCTGCGGCATTGGGACTCTCACAGTTGAACAAACTGGACCGTTTTCTACAAGTACGTGAAGAGATCGGCCGCTATTATGATGAGCGTTTTTCGAATCATAAACTCTTTTCTATCATTGTGATAAATCCGTCTGAACAAAGTGCCCGCCATCTCTATCCCCTTTTACTGAATCCTGAACTTCATTGTGTTAAAGAGGATATCTTTAGCGAATTGCAATCTCGTGGAATAGGGGTACAGGTTCATTACAAACCTATTTATCGAAACAGTTTTTACAAAGAGCGTTATGGTGAGCAACATTTGAGTACTACCGAACACTTCTACCGCTCCGAAATTTCCATCCCCTGTCATCAGAAAATGACGTTAGAAGATGCCGCGATGGTTGCCGATATTGTTCTTGAAGTGATAGAAAAATATTCCCACTCTGGATGCAGTTTTTAAAGGAGACTCAATGCGTGTCGCCATTATCCCTGCCCGAGGTGGGAGCAAACGGATACCCCGTAAAAATATCAAACTTTTTGCAGACTTGCCTATTATTGCATACAGTATTAAAGCGGCTCAGGAGTCTGGGCTTTTTGATCGTATCGTTGTGACGACGGATGATGAAGAAATTGCTGATATCGCCCGATGTTACGGTGCAGAAACTCCCTTTATGCGCCCCAAAGAACTGAGCGACGATCACACTGCTACTATCCCCGTTATCGCTCACGCCATCCAAACACTTCAAAATGATTCGGTTATCGATTACGCTTGTTGTATCTATGCAACAGCACCGTTTATCCGCTCAGAAGATATACTTGATGCTTATAACGCCCTTATCACACATAACAAACAGTACGCTTTTCCTGTTACGACGTTCCCTTTTCCGATTCAGCGCGCGATTATGCGTGATGAGCAAGGAAATATTGCGATGTTTTACCCTGAACATTTCGCAACGCGTTCTCAAGATCTTGCAGAAGCGTATCACGATGTGGGGCAATTTTATTGGGGAACTCGTGAAGCATGGCTGGAGGGGAAACCTATTTTCTCCGATGCAGCGACGACAATTGTATTGCCGCGTTATTTGGTGCAGGATATCGATACGCTAGAGGATTGGACGCGCGCCGAGTTGATGCACAAAGTACTTCAAGCGCTATGAATATTCTAATACGTGCCGATTCCTCAAGTGAAATCGGTATGGGACATATTATGCGAGATTTAGTTCTCGCTAAGAACTATTTTGGGGACAGGGTGTCGTTTGCGTGTCTGGATTTAGTAGGTAATATGATCGATCGTATTCCCTACAACGTTCATATTTTGCTGTCTGATACCCCTGAAGAACTGATAGACCTTATTAGGGAACAAAACATTGACTGGATAGTTTTCGACCACTACGGTATTGATGTCGCTTTCGAGAAAAAAGTCAAAGAGGTGAGCGGTGTGAGCATCCTCTGTTTTGATGATACCTACGAGAGACACCATTGCGATATACTCCTAAACCACAATATCTCGGCGGATGCAACTCGATATAGTGGGTTAGTTCCGCCTCATTGCGAACTTCGATGCGGAGCAAAGTTTTCGCTGATACGAGATGAGTTTAAGATAGAAAAACAGATCAAAAGAGAAAAACTCTACGATCTTTTTATCTCGATGGGGGGAACCGATCCGACTAATGTTACGATGAATATTCTTTCCACACTAAGCAATGATCAAAGTGTCTGCGTCGTAACGACATCGGGGAATCCCCATTTGAATGAACTGAAAATCTTTGTGGAAGAGAAAAAGAACATTACATTAGAGGTCAATTCACAACATGTGGCACAACTACTCCATCAAAGCCGCTTAGCGATTATCACTCCCAGTGTCATGGTACATGAGGTTCTTTTTATGGAGATCCCCTTTATCGCGCTCCAGAGTGCTACTAATCAAAACGATATGTTTGAGTATTTGCAAAAACAGAACTATACCGTTTTAAAGGAGTGGGATGCCGATGCGATTACTCGATTTTACAACACTTGATACAAACCAACTAACCTTGGTGTTATCATGGCGCAATCATCCGAAGATTCGTGAATGGATGCTCCATCGGAATGAAATTTCTATGGAGGAACATCTACGGTTTGTCGAATCGCTAAAAAGTAGAGTGGATAGACGTTATTTTTTGGTTCAGAGAGAGGATGAGTATATCGGCGTGATCGATTTTACAGGTATAACGGGCATATCTACAGAAATAGGGATTTATGCCAACCCTGATATGCGTGGTGTCGGCGAGGCATTGATGAATGCTCTAATCGAGTATACGCGCTCAAAGCTTAAGGTGACA
Organism: Sulfuricurvum sp.; assembly: GCA_024637215.1. GTDB lineage: Bacteria > Campylobacterota > Campylobacteria > Campylobacterales > Sulfurimonadaceae > Sulfuricurvum. The sequence goes on along the minus strand of JAGXFM010000002.1, from coordinate 10,932 downwards.
ACGTTGATTGCCACTGTTTTTACCGACAACGAAAGGGCTAAACATTTATATGAAAAATTCGATTTTGTAGAGACAAACCGAACCGCGTATGAAAAAAGAGAAATGATTAGAATGGAGCTGTATCAATGAACATCGGACATCATAATACGGATGAGAAAGTATTTATTATCGCCGAGCTCTCCGCCAACCATAACGGTTCCCTCGATACGGCACTCAAAACGATTACCGCCATGAAAGAATCGGGTGCCGATGCGATCAAGCTCCAAACCTATACCGCTGATACGATTACCCTCGATTGCGACAGCGAACTATTCACGATTTCACAGGGGACGCTGTGGGATAAGCGTAAATTTCACGATCTCTACGGCTCAGCGATGACGCCGTGGGAGTGGCATCCAATCCTTTTTGATCATGCTAAAAGTCTCGGTATGGAAGCGTTCTCTTCCCCTTTTGATACCAGTGCCGTCGATTTCTTGTCCGAGCTGGAGGTTCCTGCCTATAAAATCGCCAGTTTCGAGATCACCGATATCCCTCTCATCGAGTATACGGCTGCGAAAGGTAAGCCGATCATCATCTCTACCGGTATCGCGACGCTAAGTGACATCGAAGAGGCATTGGATGCGTGTAAGCGTATGGGGAACGATCAGATTACCTTGCTCAAATGCACTTCTGCCTATCCTGCCGCGTTGGAAGAGATGAATCTCCTCACGATTGCGGATATGCTCAAGAGATTCGGGGTGAATGTGGGTTTGAGCGATCATACGATGAGTCTCTCAGCCCCTGTTGCCGCCGTTGCTTTGGGCGCTCGCGTGATCGAAAAACATTTTATTCTCAATCGGGGAATGGGGGGAGCGGACAGTGCCTTTAGTCTGGAACCTCATGAATTTAAAACTATGGTCGATGCGGTGCGTGATACCGAAAAACTTCTCGGAAAAATCACGTATGAGTTAAGTCCAAAAAGTTTGAAATCACGCGAATTTTCCCGTAGCCTCTTTATCGCGGAAGATGTGAAAGCGGGAGAGACGATTACCGCCGTCAATGTCCGTTCCGTCCGTCCCGGTTTCGGCCTTGCTCCAAAATATCTCTTGGAGATTTTAGGTAAATCATTTGCTGCGAATGCTTCCAAAGGGACACCGCTGACATGGGAACATATCGGATGAAAATCGCCGTTGTTTCTCACGATGCAGGTAGTTCAGAGCTTATGTGTGCATTTATACAAGAATACAGAACAAAGGTGGATTGGCATATTTTTGCAAAAACTTCCAGCCCGATGGCTGAGATTTGTAAACGCCATAATTTATCTTATGCTCCGATGGAGGATGCGGCGGAACAGTTGGAAAAAGTCCGTCCCGATTTTTTGTTTTTCGGCACCGGATGGCAAGATAAATGTGAACAACCTTATGTCCGTTTTTGTAAAGAACACGCTATCCCTACTATCGCATTTCTCGATCATTGGAGCAATTATCGGGAACGGTTCGGATTTCCCGATGACGGATGGGAAGAGAATCTAGGGGATTTTACGGCGGTACATGATAAGAGGGCGTATTCGCTTGCCGTATCGATGGGTTTTCCAAATCCGTTAAAACTTCCTAACCATTATCTTATACGTCTTATTGAGGAAGCGGTACAACGGAAAGCTGAGGCAGGTAAGACACTATTATTTTTAAGCGAACCGACCGATGCAGTCGCACAAAAAACATACGGTGATCCACTTTACTGGGGATTTACCCAATATACGGCATTGCAAGATATATTAGAGCATTTTGAAGATTTTCAATGCGAAGATCTCATTATTCGTCTCCACCCGAGTGAAAAGTCTTCAAGCTACGATGCAATACTGCGCCGTTATCCAAATATATCGGTGCAGATTCATGATATACACTCTGCGGAGTTGATTGATGAACTTTTGTGTGCCAAAGCGATTATCGGATTTGACACGATGGCTCTTTATATCGCTGCACTTTTAGGCAAACCGGTTATTTCGTATCTCCCTACCAAAAAGCGGGAATTTCTTCTCCCTTTGCCAAAAAAACGTCAATTAAATCATTTGAGTTACCTTTCTCCTGAACTTTTAAATGGCTCTTCTTTACACATGGATAAATTCGGTATGGATTTTGCTACATTCGTACATACTGTTACAAAGGTTGATTGAATGGGCGAGACCCAACTTAATGCACTTATAATCGGAGCCGGAAGTATCGGCGGCCTCATCGACTCTCCGGCATCGGATGCTATTGCCAGTCATGCTCATGCCTATGAACTTTGTCCCACAACGCAATTGAGCGCTATATGCGAACCCTCAGAACTCAATGTTTTTGCATTTATGGAGCGATGGGGAGAGCTTCAACGCTATTTTTCGATCGATGATGTTCATGCAGACGAACACTACGACATAGTTTCTATCTCTTCCTCGACCGCATCTCATTTTAGGGATCTCACAACGTTACTAAAACGGACAGATTGTTCGATGATATTGTGTGAAAAGCCGGTAGTTGCGTCCAAAGAAGAGTTTCACTCTCTTATTAGTGCACTCCAAAATAGCGATAAAAAGATTCTGATTCATTTGATGCGCCGATACAATAAAGCTTTTATCTCCCTCTCCACACGAATAAAAAATGATGAGTTTGGAAAAGCTTTGGGATTTCAAGGGGTATGTGCAAAAGGGTTGCTTCATAACGGCTCACATTTATTGGGTGTTTTGAGTCACTTTTTGGGCTATCTGAGTGCAATTAAACCGTTTAGAGCCTCGTATTGCAATGATGATGTATGCGGTGAATTCGGGATTTCACTAAAAAATGGAGACGGAAACATATCGGTTCTAAAATCTCCCGATTATTCGCTGTTTGAACTGACAATTTGGTTTGAAAAAGGGGTAATTAAAGTACTTGAGGGGGGCGATAAAATCGAGATTTATTCACGTATACCATCCAGCACGTATGAAGGATATTTTACCCTTGCACTGCATGAGAGTATATCAACCAACCTCTCTCGTTATGCCCTTGACTCAGTAGAATTTTTGATTCATGAGAGCGATCAAACATGCAGTGAAATTTTTAAAGAACATCTTCACATCCATGAACTTATTTTTCAAGCGTTCATAAAAGTTTATCCCTCATGAAGCTCGCAATTCAGGGAGGAGAGAAACTCCGTTCCTTCCCTTTTCCAGCCTATAACACGATCGGAATCGAAGAAGAAGAAGCAGTTCTTCGGGTATTGCGTAGCGGTAAACTCTCTACTTTTTTAGGGACATGGCACGATGATTTTTTCGGAGGGCCTGAAGTCCGCGCATTAGAGTCTGAGTGGGCGACATATTTCGGTGTTAAACATGCGATCAGTGTCAACTCCGCGACGTCAGGGCTTTATGCCGCAGTCGGAGCATGCGGAATCAGTCCGGGTGATGAGGTGATCGTCAGCGCTTACACGATGAGTGCATCGGCAACCGCCGCCCTTGTGTACGGGGCTATCCCCATTTTTGCCGACATCGAAGAGGATTTTTATTGTTTGGATGTCAAAAGTATTGAAGCCAAAATCACACCGAAAACCAAAGCGATCATTGTTGTTGATATTTTCGGTCAGCCTTATGATGCGGAAGCGATCAATGCACTTGCAAAAAAGTATAATCTCTTTGTGATCGAAGATACGGCGCAAGCCCCCGGAGCAATGTTGCATGAAAAATATGCGGGAACACTTGGCGACATCGGGGTTTACTCACTCAATTACCACAAACACATTCACAGCGGTGAGGGGGGAATTATCGTCACCGATGATGATACCTTAGCCGATAAAATCCGCTTGATTCGAAACCATGCCGAAGCGGTTCTCTCCGCACGGGGGATAAAAGATAAATCAGAATTGATTAATATGGTGGGATATAACTATCGGATGACCGAGATTGAAGCCTCAATCGCCCGTTGTCAGCTCAAAAAACTCCCCTCATTGCTTGAGCAGCGATTGGAAAATACGGCGTATTTGAATCAAAAATTGGCTCAAATCCCTTGCATCAAAGCGACCAAAATCCGTGAGGGGGCAAAGCACGCTTTCTATGTGCATCCGTTGCAATTTGACGCGGAGGTTGCACTAATGCATCGTAACCGTTTTATCGATGCGGTCAAAGCAGAACTTCCTCCGACGTTGTTACGCGAAGAATCGGTAGTACTACTCAGTTACGGGTATGTTAAACCGCTTTACCTCCAGCCTCTGTATCAAGAGAGGATTGCATTCGGACGAGATGGATATCCGTTTACCCTCAGTGAGGTTACCTACGAAAAAGGGCTTTGCCCGATAACCGAAGAGATGCATTTTAATCGCCTCGTTACCCATGAATTTATGCGTCCGGGAATGATGAAAAATGATATGGATGATGTGGTGAGCGCCTTTCAAAAAGTATGGGAAAACCGCTCGGAGCTTTTATGAGATTAGAGGGAGAACAAATTTATTTGCGGCCGATTGCACTCAGTGATGCAGACGGAGTCTATCCCTCATGGCTCAATAATCCCGAAGTATGCCGCTATAACTCACACGGTGAGTTTTTGTATACGACTGAAATGGCGCAGACGTATCTTGAAAATGTGCTTAATAACCCCTCTTACGCAGTTTTTGCAATTTGTTTACGAGAGGATGACCGTCATGTCGGCAATATCTCTCTCCAGCAGATTTCAGTTAAAAACAGCAGTGCCGAGTTTGCGATTTTGATCGGAGACCCTTTAGTATATGGAAAAGGGATTGGGTATGAAGCGGGAACGCTGTTACTGGGGTATGCTTTTAACGTCTTAAAGTTGCACCGTCTCTATTGCGGCACTCACGCGGAAAATGTCGCAATGCAGAAATTAGCCTTCAAACTGGGGATGAGTGAAGAGGGGCATAGACGTGATGCCTTTTTTAAAAACGGCCATTTTGCCGATATAGTGGAATATGGAATTTTAGCGGATGAATTTACAGAGGGATTAAGATGAGACGGTGCAAAACGTGTGTCGAAACCGATACCCGTCCTACAACGGATTTTGATGAGCATGGCGTGTGTCTCCCGTGCCGTTCTGTTTCGCTTACCAGTGTCGAAGCGATCGATTGGGATGAACGCAATGCGATCTTGAAAGAGATTATCGTATGGGGAAAAGCGCACAGCGGCCCCTCAGGATACGATTGCATCATCGGTGTCAGCGGAGGAAAAGACAGTACGCGCCAAGCCTTGTATGCCCGTGAGATAGGTTTGAACCCTTTGCTTGTTTCGTGTGTCTATCCTCCTGAACAGCAAACCAAGCGCGGGGCCGCGAATTTAGCCAATCTCATTGAACTTGGATTTGATACGATTGTTGTTGCGCCGGCTCCGCAGATCTCTAAAAAACTGATGCGTAACTGTTTTAAGAGCTTAGGGAATCTTTTTAACGCATCGGAACTCGCCTTATACGCTTCCTTGCCAATAACGGCGATTGCGTATAACATCCCTTTGATTCTACTGGGAGAAAATCCGGGGCTCTCGTTTGGAACGGATGTCGGAAGCCGTGACTACAACGGCAATAAAATGAAAAACATGAACACGCTCCAAGGTGGTGATCCGAGACGTTTTGCTACGGATGATATGGCGGATAATCAACTCTACTGGTACCGCTATCCGAGTGATGATGCGATGGAGAGAGCCGATCTTCGGATCGTCTATCTGGGTTATTTCATGAGTGATTTTAACGATCATACGAATGCCCGTATTGCGATTGAACACGGACTGCAAGTGCGTATGGGAGAAGATGCTAAACCCGAAAATATCGGAGGATTGGCGACGGAGGTAGCGCTGGATGATGATTTTGTTATCGTTAATCAGATGCTAAAATATATGAAATTCGGATTCGGAAAATGTACTCAGGAAGTGGGCGTTGCTGTTCGAAATCATCTCATGAGTCGAGAAGATGGGCTTGAACTCATACGTCGCTATGATGGAAAATGTCATCCTAAATATATTAAAGCCCTCACCGATTATCTCGAAATGAGTGAAGATGAATTTTGGGAAGTTGCCGAGCACTATCGCGGCGTAGAGTTTTTTGATCGTGATGATGAGGGAGTATTGCATCTGAAAGAAGAGCTTTACCGATGAAAAAAATCGCCATTATCGATTATGGGATGGGAAACGTTCAAAGCGTTGCCAATGCGCTTGAACTTTTGGGATATACCGCCACGATTACGGATAATCATGATCTCCTCAAAGCGTCTGATGCGTATATTCTTCCCGGTGTCGGTGCATTTGCCGAAGCGATGAACAATCTTCGTGCACGTCATTTGATCCCTTTTCTTCATACGCAGGTGATAGAAGCGGGCAAACCGATTTTGGGTATTTGCTTGGGAATGCAGCTATTTTTGAAAAGCTCCGAAGAGATGGGATTGCATGAGGGGCTTGGTTGGATCGAGGGGAAAGTGATCGCGATGACGCCTGATAGTACTTTGCGGGTTCCTCATGTGGGGTGGAACGATATTGTAGCCAAAGAGGGTGCTTCCCTTTTTGCAGGGGTTGATCAAGACGCCCATTTTTATTTTGACCATTCGTATCATGTTGTGTGTGAAGAGCGTTATATCAGTACAAAATGTCAGTACGGCTCTTATGAACTGACTGCCGCATTGCAGTATAAAAACGTGTTTGCTACACAGTTTCATCCTGAAAAGAGTCAAACCAAAGGTCTTAAACTTCTCCGCAACTTTCTCAATTTTGTCGAGGAGCATCCATGCTGAAAAAACGGCTGATTGCTTCATTGGTGATTAAAAACGGAATCGTTGTTCAAAGTATCGGATTTGAGCGGTACCTCCCGATAGGAAAACCTGAAATCACGGTTGATTATTTGAATCAATGGGGAATTGACGAGATCATTATGGTGGATATCGATGCCACCCGAGAGGGGCGATGTATTGATCCGGAGTTGATCAAAAGGGTCGCGAAACGATGTTTTGTCCCTTTGAGTGTCGGGGGAGGAATCACGAGCGTGGATCAGATTCATACGTTGATCCACTCAGGAGCAGATAAAGTCTCACTCAATACCCAAGCGTTCACAAATCCTTCTTTGATAGAAGAGGGGGCACGGTTTTTCGGAAGTCAGTGTATGGTTGTCTCCATTGATGCTAAACGCAGTCCTGATGGCAGTTACAGAGCGTATACGCACGGAGGGAAAACAGACACTGCCTTGTCAGCAGCAGCGCTTGCAGAGCAAGCTCAAGCGTACGGTGCGGGAGAAATTCTGATCAACTCGATTGATCGTGACGGACATAAAAACGGATACGATATCGATTTGATCCGTAGTCTCTTACGTACTACCAACCTTCCCCTTATCGCTCTTGGGGGAGCAAAAGATCCCCTTTCTATGAAAGCTTTATTGGAAAGCTGTGACGTATCGGCAATCGCTGCAGGCAATTATTTTCATTTTGTCGAACACAGTGCGACGATAGCAAAAGCCTATCTTTCACGTTATTTTCCGGAACAGATTCGTCTTGATAGTTATAGCGATTATCGTGATTTTTCTTTTGACGAAATGGGGCGAATCGTAAAAAAAGAGGATAACTCCCTGCGGGATATGTTGTTTGAATTTCATCCTAAGGAAGTGATATGAAGCAATGCAAACGGTGTTTATATACGGAAAATCATCCGCTCAATATCACTTTTGATGACGAAGGTATTTGCAGCGGGTGCCGAGTACATGAAGAAAAATTTACCCTCGATTGGGCTGAGAGAGAACAAAAACTTCGTACTCTGCTAGAGAGCTACCGTAATACGGATGGAATGAGTTATGATTGTATTGTTCCCGTTAGCGGTGGGCGAGATTCATACTATATTGTCCATATACTGAAAAATGTTTACGGTATGAATCCGTTACTCGTAAGTTATAATAAACACTATAACACCCACGTAGGAATCCGAAATTTTCAGTATCTCAAGACGATTTTTGATTGCGATACCTTACAAATGGTTGTTCAACCGCAAAAAGTTAAAAAGATTACCAAATCGACGATCAAACACTTAGGAAGTATTTATTGGCATGTTCTTGCGGGGCAGAGTGTTTTTCCGGTTCAGTGTGCAGTTCGTTTTAAAATACCGCTTATTATCTGGGGTGTTCATCAAGGGATTGATCAAGTTGGAATGTACTCTCATACGGATGAGGTGGAGATGACACGTCGTTATCGTAAAGAGCATGATTTGATGGGGTATGAGGCTGAGGATTTACTTACGCTTGACCCTGAACTCACCCAAAACGATCTGATCCAATACCTATACCCTCACGATAAAGAGATTGAAAAAGTAGGGGTTCGCGGTATCTATCTGGGCAATTATATTCCTTGGGATACGAAAAAACAGCACGAAGAAATGATCGAGACATACGGATATGAGACACTGGTACAGCAGCGTACCTTTGACAGTTACAATGATGTCGATTGTGTCCATTACTCAGGGTTGCACGACTATATCAAATATCTAAAATTCGGATATGCTAAAGCAACCGACCATGCGTGCCGTGAAATACGATGGGGACGTTTGAGCCGTGATGAAGCCCGTGAGCTGGTTTCTGCGTATGAGGGTATCGTCCCCTCTGATACCCGCTATTTGCTCGAGTGGTTGGAGATGAGTGAAGAGGAACTATTGACTCTACTGGCACCGTTTCAAAAAATAGTACCGAAATCGCCGTCAATTCAGTATTCGGTGAAACCGACGAAGGGGTGCCACTTTACCTTAACCCCTTCAAAAGCGTCGAGTGTGAAAGAAGAGGGGTATACCCTTTTAGAAAAAGGATATATTTAGTCTCACTAATGTTTTTCTTTCCCCATGATCTCTTTTGGGGCTTCAGTTTCAACAATCTCCAACGAATTATGAATAATGCCACTGAGGGTAAATAACCAATAGCGATGCGCTAAAATCCATTGAATCGCTTTGATTTGATTATCACGAGGATTATCGACATAACGTACTTTGATTTCAGCTAAATCGAGTTCTTGCTGATAGAGCATTGATTGTGCAAGGCTGGCAAAGAAGTCACGATATACCCTATTTGTCATAATAATTTCACGAATAGAAGAAATTTCATCCAACATTTGAATTGTCGTATTGGTATCCATAGCTTCAATCGCTTCATCCATATCGATATTTTCAAATACTTTACACGCTTCGGTTATCAGAAGAAAACTTGTGTCAATTTTATTTTGAAGCTCTACCCCTTCAGTCATTAAAATTGTGAGTTTCTCTTTAATATTTTTAAGATTCTTTTTGTGTTCTTTTGCCGATATCCCATCAACGTGGATCTCTTTTTTTGGTGCTTCTAAGGCGTATAATTTTAACGCTTCCGCAAACGGCATTTCAGTTGAACCGTGAATTCTCGCACCCCCCTCCGTCGCGTTAATAGTTTCCATAACGGTGCAAGATTGTTCTATCGTTTGCTCGATAAAACGTAAAAACACTTCCCAGAATAACATACTCTCTACCATACCGTCTCCGCCGTATGCCGGGATGAGAATCGTTTCATAACGGGCATTATTATCAGCGGTGTCTATACCGTCTTTAATTTGATCTTCCCCATAAACATGCCCTTTACTATGACTTGTTCCATCTTTTCCATACGCTAAGTCTTGTCCGATAAAGGTACATTTCTCATATCCCATATGAAAAGCAACTTCGTGAGCCATATTTGCGGCACTCATCCCCCCGCCGACATATCCATAATCTTGTAATTCAAAATAGAGACTTACCCCAAGCGGTCGCATTGCCAGTAGAGTGGTTCCCCCCTTAATGGCATCAAAAACTGCTTGATGCTGTAATGAAGCACATATAAAAATGATCCCCTCTTGTTCCTCTTGGGTGGTCTCTTGGAAGAATTTAGCGGTAGGCTCATCTCTTTCCATGGAGACAACGATGTCCGGTTTAATCCCATAACGAACGAGAATCGGGAATGAAGCATCAACGCTGATAATCGTGATATACGGTGCCGCCTCTTTTAATAGCGGGAGTTGTTTGGCGAGACTGGGACCTGTTGAGACGATTACGGCAAGCTTACTATTTTTGTGTTTAATAAAATCACGGTATCTTGGATGTTCAACCATTCGATATAAATTTTTTACATGATGACGAAGACCGAGCATCGCATCTTGTATGTTATTACCAAAAGCGGTAATAACATGTTCAAAAGCCTTTAGATAAATCTCTAACGCCCCCCGATAAGATTCGAGATGATGCTCGAGATAATACTCAGCAACACTGTGCAGATAAAATACTTTTGCATAAAAACGGACATTCTCATTAATGACGATCTCTATGCCCCTTTGAAAAGTCAAATCTTCGGGCTGTAGAATAACGAGTCGTTTACTTTTCATGACGTCACTAATGTCGATGAGATGCAAAACAATGAAGATGAGTTCTATTTCAGGTTCAACGACAATGATCTGTTGATGTTTTGTATTTTCAAGCAGTCGCGAGATGAGTTCACCATCGGCGATACCGAATAAATAGAGGTATAAATATTCACGATAGTGTTTAAAATGTTCGAGGATTGTTTCTTTCTCATCATGACCATATATGTAAACAGTCGAGTGGGTATCAAATATTTTATATTTTCCATCCTCCATTTGATCGAGACGATAGCGTTTATTTTCATCGATCCTTTCTAATCGCGGAGAGAGAGGAGAGTCTATCTCTTGTAAGATAGCGAGATTTTTACGATATTGATTTTCCATGATTTCCCCATATTAAGTGACTTGTTCAACAGCTATAGTGGTGAGAGTAGTAGATGAGATGTAGTATGCTGCCAAAGGCAGTATACCTATTATTGGAGAAGTTTGAGTACGTTTTGTTGAACAGCGTTTGCTTGACTCATAGCGTATGAGCCAGATTGCGCAAGGATGTTATATTTAGAGAAGTTAGCACTTTCTGCTGCGAAGTCGACATCACGGATTTGTGATTCTGCCGCTCTAACGTTAACT